>NZ_VNKN01000017.1:0-41839 GCF_007786415.1 Corynebacterium sp. NML180780
TTGGGTGTGTCGGTGGTTGATGGCGGCGGGGAAACGCCCGGTCCCATTCCGAACCCGGAAGCTAAGCCCGCCCGCGCTGATGGTACTGCACTCGGGAGGGTGTGGGAGAGTAGGTTACCGCCGACCCAATAACTATAAATAATTGAATACTGTTTGTGCGCCCCGGCCCCGGGGGTGGTGGGATCATGTGTTGATCCGCACCGCCCTTTGTGGCCGGGGCGCTTCTCTGTGCGCGTAGCAGGGTGGGGGGGAGCCTGGCCCGCCGAGACGCGTAACCTGCCACCGGGGAGTAGCCGTTGTCAGCTGCCGTCTGTGACGGGCATCAATGGCGGGGGCTCGGCCGACCCACGAGGCGTGCGTACTTGGCGCTAGCTCGATCTACGGCTACCAGACACATGCGACCTGGGCTTTTCCCGGTGAGCCGAGCGCACATGGCGCTAGCTCCTTCTGCGGCCACCAGACGGATGCGACCAGGGTATTTGCCGGCGCCACCGTCCAAATGGAGCTAGCTCCATATAACGCAGCCCGCGCAGAAGCCGCACAACCATCGCAGACCAAGCTGTGGCCGTGCCGGGGGCTTTACTCTGCCACCGCAGAGTAAATGGGGAGCGTGGACCGCCGTGGTGCCTACGCTGGCGTCGCAGAGTGCCACCCGGTTGAATACCCGGGCAAAGGCTTCGCGGTTATCCTCACCGCATGATCGCCTGGCGTTGCTGTTGCCACCCGGTTCACGCGTGCTGGCGCACCGCCCAACCCCGCGTGCAGTCAGTAGGGCGGCTATCTGACGAGATCTCCTTGACGAAGATGCGAGACGAGGTCCGTGAATTCGTCACCCCCTTCTCGTCAAACACACACAGCGGCCATCAAACACACGGTCTTCTCGTCAAACACCCGACACCACACCCCACCGAAACACCGAGCCAGACGAAGGCCACCCCGAACCGGCGAACACCCCGCCACCGCAGAGTAGAAGTCGGGGCAGCGTCGGGCAGACAACTTTACTTCCTGGTTATTCTTGATGACTGTTTTTGACGCGATTAACCAGTACAGCTGCAACTATGGTGAGCAGCATGAGGATGATGAATCCGAGGATCGACTTGTTTGTGATGGCGACATAACTCGAGATTGCCAGCCCGAATAGTGCAACGACAATCGCATTGGGAGAAATTTTGTGCCCGTTCATGAGTCCCCCTGTACTTGATCGTTAAGTACACGCGCTGCCGCGAACCGATCTGCACCACGTGTCATGGACCTTTATGCCATTATTGCATTTCTTGTGGTGGCTCGGGGCTACTGTTGCCCCGGTGATAGTGGCTCCTATGACGGTGCAGAAAGCCCACCCGACATCAGGAATGGCTGTCCCTTGGGCAACCCCCGATCCGCTGATAACTTTGTCTTACTCAAGAGGACTGAACTCCAAACGCCCACCTTCACTCAAGGAAGGCAGGCGTTGTGCGTTCGGGGCGGCGAAGAGCTCGCTAGAGTTCCACGAGGGTGTTCTTCGCGGCAGTGACCAGCTCGGAGTCCTTGCGCGCCTTCTCCAGGCGCTGCCACTGGTCCTGCGGGATCTCGGCGCGTGCGCGCGATATTTCCTTGGTATCGGGGGTGGCCCAGGCGATGGGCATCGGGGTGATGACCTGCCAGGTGTTCTTGTCGCGGGTGGAGCGCTGCCCACCAACGGCGACGACTGGGACCTTCGTGCCCACCGTGTCGTGGGTGTTGGGGATGCGCTTGACCACGCGGGACGTGAGTGCCCAGCGGGCGGGGCCGCGGTCGGAGGCGTTCATGTTCACCAGCGCGGTCAAGGTGAGGGTCGTCCCGACATTTTCGGTGATGATGGCGGGGGCGAGCGGGTGGGCGTCGTAAAGCGTCTGCGTCTTGCCCACTGACTTGGGCAACATGAGTGCGACGATGAGCATCATGACGCCAAACAGGATCAGGCCGACGGAGCCGAGGAGGCGCCACGGCGACGTCGGGTCGATGAAGATCCACGCGGCGATGCCGCCGGCGATACTGAGGACGAAGAGCGCGATGCCGGAGAGCACCATGCTCTTGGTGTCACGGAGCAGTTCGTTGTGCTGCTTGGCATATTCCTCGTCAACGTCGAAGTGAAACGTGCTCATGGGCGACCAGTCTATAGGTCGGCGGCGTCGACCAATCTGTAGGCATAGCCCTGCTCGGCGAGGAAGCGTTGGCGGTGTACCGCGTATTCGGCGTCGAGTGTGTCGCGTGCGACCACGGTGTAGAAGACGGCCTCGGCACCGTCGTGCTTGGGGCGGAGCAGCCTGCCGAGCCGCTGTGCCTCCTCCTGGCGCGAGCCGAACGTGCCGGAGACCTGGATTGCAACTGCCGCCTCGGGCAGGTCGATGGAGAAGTTCGCCACCTTGGACACCACGAGCGTGGTTACTTCGCCGTCGCGGAAGGCCTGGAACGCCTGCTCGCGCTGCTTCGTGCTGGTTTTGCCGTGAATGAGCGGGGCGTCGATGCGCGCGGCGAGCTCCTCAAGCTGGTCCACGTAGGCACCGATGATGAGCGTTTGCTGGCCCTCGTGCTGGGCAAGCAGCTTATCGACGGCCCCCAGCTTCCCCTTCGAACACGCCGCGAGCCGGTACCGCTCCCGGGTCTCCGCGGTGGCGTAGGTCAGGCGTTCCTCCTGCGTGAGGGCGGTGCGTACCTCGACGCACTCGGCGGTGGCGATGTAGCCGGCCATCTCCAGTTCCTTCCACGGCGCGTCGTAGCGCTTCGGGCCGATGAGCGAGAATACGTCGTCCTCACGGCCGTCCTCGCGCACGAGCGTCGCGGTCAGCCCGAGGCGGCGGCGCGACTGCAGGTCGGCGGCCATGCGGAAGACGGGGGCGGGGAGAAGGTGGACTTCGTCGTAAATGATGAGGCCCCAGTCGCGGGAGTCGAAGAGCTCGAGGGCGCGGTATTCGCCCTTGGTCTTGCGGGTCACGACCTGATACGTGGCGATCGTGACGGGGCGGATCTCCTTCTTCTCGCCGGAGTACTCGCCGATCTCGTTTGGGGTCAGCGAGGTGCGTCGCAGGAGTTCGTCGCGCCATTGGCGGCCGGCCACGGTGTTGGTCACCAGGATCAGCGTGGTGGTCTGCGCCTGCGCCATGGAGGCCGCGCCCACGATCGTTTTGCCAGCGCCGCAGGGCAGGACGACCACGCCGGAGCCCCCCTCCCAGAAGGATTCGGTGGCGTACTGCTGGTAGTCGCGAAGTGCCCAGCCGTCCTGGTTGAGCTGGATCGGATGCGATTCGCCGTCGACGTAGCCGGCGAGGTCCTCGACGGGCCACCCGAGCTTGGTCAATTCCTGTTTGATCTGGCCGCGGGCGGACGGGTGGACGGGGATGGAGGTGGCGTCGATAGGCGAGCCGATGAGCGGGCGCACCTTCTTGCTGCGGGTGACCTCGGTGAGCAGCGCGGGCTCATCCGCCTCGAGGACGAGGCCGTGGGCGGGGTGTTGGAAGAGCTTGAGGCGGCCGTAGCGCGCCATCGTCTCCGCGACGCTGATGAGCAGCGGCTGCGGGACGGGGAAGCGGGAGTAGCGCTCGAGTGTATCCACGGCCTGCTCGGCGTCGAAACCGGCGGCGCGCGCGTTCCACAACGCGAGCGGGGTGATCCGGTAGGTGTGAATGTGTTCGGGCGCGCGCTCGAGCTCCGCGAACGGAGCGAGCGCGGCGCGGGCCTTCGGCGCGTCCGGGTGTGAAACCTCGAGCAGGACCGTGTTGTCCGATTGGACGATAAGCGGGCCGTCTCCGAGCGGCATGGGGATCCTTTCTGGGCCGGGATTTGAGCTGCTGAGTAGTGTAACCGGCTGGCTGCGGGGAGCATTCCGTCGTCCGCGTCGGAGTCCCGGAGGCGCGGGGGTGGCGGGGTTTGTCGTTCCGTTCATCGAAAAACCGCCACCGCCCGCCTTGGACGCACTAGGCTCGAACGGTATGACGGTCATCACTTCCGGCAAAGAACCTGTTTCGAATCACCAAACGAGCGCGGTATCTTCAGCCGCGCTCACCGCCGCCCTCGAGGCGGAAATCGGTACCGCGGAGACGGTGAGCACGCGGCTCATCGACCGCGTCAAGTACGCCAACGACGCGTCGCACTACCTCTACACCCCGCAGGCGGTGATCCAGGCGCGCAGCGCAGCGGACGTCGCCGCCGTCTTCCGCGCCGGGCGCGCCTCGGGCACCCCAGTGGTGTTGCGCTCGGGCGGCACCTCGCTCTCTGGTCAGGGCGGGGGCAAGGGGCTGCTTGTCGACGTCCGCAAGCACTTCCGCGACGTCGAAGTCCTCGACCACGGCAACCGGGTCCGCGTGCAGCCCGGCGCGACGGTGCGTTCCGTGAACGCTCGGCTGAACCTGTACGGCCGGAAGTTGGGGCCGGACCCGGCGTCGGAAAGCGCGGCCACCCTGGGCGGCGTGATTGCGAACAACTCCGCTGGCATGGCCTGCGGCACCGAATTCAACACCTACCGCACGCTGGAGTCCATGACGTTCGTGCTGCCCTCCGGCACCGTGATCAATACGGCGGATGTGGACGCGAACAACCAGTTCCGCGCGCAGGAGCCGGAGCTCTTCGACACGATTGTCCGCCTGCAGAAGCGTGTGCGCGAGAACCCCGAATCCGTGGCAAAGATCGAGCGCCACTTCGCGCTGAAGAACACGATGGGCTACAGCGTCAACGCGTTCCTGGACTTCGAGGAACCGGTGAAGGTGTTCGAGCACCTGCTCATCGGTTCCGAGGGCACGCTGGCGTTCATCGCGGAGGCGGTGCTGCGCACGGTACCGGTGCCGAAGGTGAAGACGACGTCGGTGGCGGTGTTTAAGAGCATCGACGCCGCGACGCGCAGCCTGCCGGACCTGTTCGCCTCCAAGGCGGCCACGCTGGAGCTTATGGACTCGCACTCCATCGAGGTGGGCCGCAGCTTCGCGTCCGTGCCGCAGGAGATCACGGGCTTTGACGTGGACGGCCAGGCCGCGCTGCTCATCGAGTACCACGCCGACGACGAGGAGGAGCTGCGTGCCCGTGAAAAGGAGGGCGCCGAGATCCTGCGCAACCTGGACCTGCAGAACCCCGCAGTGTTTTCCACCGACGCGTCGGCGGCGGCGAAGGCGTGGGCGTTCCGAAAAGGCCTCTACGCCCAGGTGGCCGAGGCGCGCCCGTCCGGCACGACCGCGCTGCTGGAGGACGTCGTTGTCCCGGTCGGAGACCTGGCCGACACGTGCTCCGGCCTGCAGGTGATGTTTGACCAATACGGGTACGACGACGCCGTCATCTTCGGCCACGCCAAGGACGGCAACATCCACTTCCTCATCACGGACCGTTTCGAGGGCGAGGAGAACCTCACTCGCTACAACGGCTTTAACGACGCACTCGTGGACCTGATCCTGGGCGCGGACGGCAACCTGAAGGCCGAGCACGGCACCGGACGCGTGATGGCGCCCTTCGTGCGCCGCCAGTACGGCGACGAGGTCTACGACGTCATGGTGCAGCTTAAGCGCGCGGTCGACCCGCACAACACGATGAACCCGGGCGTCATCATCACCGATGACCCGGAGGAGCACCTCCACAACATGAAGCTGTCCGCCACGGTCGAAGACGCCATCGACAGCTGCGTCGAGTGTGGCTACTGCGAGCCGGTGTGCCCGTCGCGCGACCTGACCATGACTCCGCGCCAGCGCATCGTCGTGCGCCGGGCCCGCGCGCAGGCGCTCCTCGACGGCGACATGGACACCGTCCAAGAGCTGGACAAGGCCTACCAGTACCAGGGCATTGACACGTGCGCGGTGGACTCCATGTGCGTCACCGCCTGCCCGGTGGGCATTGATACCGGCAAGTTCATCAAGTCCCTGCGCCGCGAGCAGGCCACGACGCTGGAGAACGAGGGCTGGGCCGCGGCCGCGAAGGCGTGGGCGCCGGCGAACAAGGTGGCCTCCGTCGCGCTGACCGGCGCGCACTACATGCCGACCGGCCTGGTGCAGAAGGTAACGGACGTTGCCCGCGCGCTGGTCGGCGAGGATACCGTGCCCGAGTACCGCCCAGAGCTGTCCAAGGGCGGCCGGACCCGCTCGAAGGCGTTCGGCGAGCGCATTGGCAGCAAGTTTGCGGAGCCGGTTGGCGTCTTCGTCCCGGCCTGCGTGAACTCCATGTTCGGCCCGCAGGGCGACGGCGTGGGCGCCTCGGAGGCGTTCGCCCGCCTGGTGGAGCGCGCCGGGCTGGCGCTCATCGTCCCGGAGGAGATCGACGCGCTGTGCTGCGGCACCCCGTGGTCCTCCAAGGGCATGGCCAAGGGACACGACGTGATGGAGCAACGCGCCCAGGAAGCGCTCATGGCAGCGACCGACGGCGGCCGGCTCCCCGTGGTCGTGGACGCGTCGTCGTGCACCCAGGGCTTCCAGGGCATGGCGGAGAAGGTGGGCATCACCGTCCTCGACGCGATCGAGTTCGTGGAGCAGCACGTCGTGGACAAGCTCACCGTGCCGCAGAAGCTGGATTCGGTGACGCTGCACCCCACCTGTTCCTCGACGCACCTGGGCATCAACGAGCAGCTGGTGGCAGTTGCGGAGCACGCGGCGGAGCACGTGCATGTGCCCGCGGACTGGAACTGCTGCGGCTACGCGGGCGACCGCGGCATGCTGCACCCGGAGCTGACCGAGTCGGCCACCAAGCGCGAGGCCCGCGAGGTGGAGCAGCTCGGCGCGCGGCACCACGCGTCGTCGAACCGCACCTGTGAGCTTGGCCTGACCAGCGCGACGGGCGAGGATTACCACCACGTCCTCGAGCTGCTGGAGCGCGTGAGCCGTTAGCTTATCGACGCCACTGTGACCGGGGCCACATCATACCGGTGGCCGTGGTCTGGGAGCTGCCTTAATTTAGAGTGCGTCAACCTCAATGGCTGACTGTCAGTCATCTGAAACCCCGCATTGAAGGAGCTTCACCGTGATGCGTTCCCGTTCGCTCGCACTCGCCACCGCCGCAGCTGTTACTGTCTCTGGCATCCTCGTCCCCGCCGCTTCCGCTGAGCAGCGCGAGGTGACCAACGAGTACATCGCCGACAATTTCCACAGCCCGTTCACGCTGCCGGAGAAGACTCCGGAGGGCGTGATCCTGCAGGTGGGCGGCAACGAGAACGAGGCCATGCTCAACTGGGTGACCCAGAAGGGCATCACCGGCCAGTCTGTGCAGTTCGCGCCGGAGGGTGCCGACGTGGCTAAGGGCGAGGTCGTGGACGCTACCTCCAAGGACTCCGTCGTCTCCCTCACCGAAGGCAAGCTGAAGAACCCCGAGGTTGAGCCGGTCTTCAACACCATCGCCGAGCACAAGGCGACCATCTCCGGCCTGAAGCCGGGCACCTCCTACTCCTACCGCGTGGGCAGCGAGCAGGACGGTTGGTCCGACACCTACACCTTCAAGACGGACAAGGCCGACGCCGAGAAGTGGAACTTCCTCCTCTTCGGCGACGTGCAGCTGTACTCCACCAAGGACCTCAAGGCGCAGACCAAGGGCTGGGACGACAACGTCACCAAGGCTACGAAGCAGTTCCCGGACACCTCCTTCATCCTCTCCGCGGGCGACCAGGCGAACCACTCCGCGCTGCACGAGCACGAGGCCTTCATCTCCCCGGACGAGCTGCGCTCCTACCGCACCGCGGTGAACATGGGCAACCACGACAACTACTACGCGCCGAGCTACGAGGCGATGTACAACCTGCCCAACCAGGAGGACGAGAACTACTGGTTCACCCACAACAACGCGCTGATCATCTCCCTGGACTCCAACGACTGGGAGGACCTGGACGACGACGTTGACTTCCTGCGCCGCACCGTCAAGGAGCAGGGCGAGGGCAAGGACTGGGTCATCGTGACCTACCACCACTCCACCTTCTCCCAGGCGTACCACCAGGAGGACCGCGGCATCATGTACTGGCGCGAGCGCATGACGCCGGTGCTCTCCGAGCTGGACGTTGACCTGGTGCTCGGCGGCCACGACCACATCTACGCCCGCTCCCACCTCATGAACGGCTACACCCCGGTTGACTCTGGCCGCGAGGCGAAGATCGGCGAGACCCTGGCGAAGAAGCCGGGCGAGGTCCAGTACATCACCACCAACTCCGGCTCCGGCTCGAAGTACTACCAGTTCTTCGATTTCAAGACGGGCGAGCGCGACGAGGACACCAAGGAAAACTTCGACCAGACGGTCAAGGAAAAGACCATCCGCGATTACACCGCGCTGTGGAACCAGCAGGAGGTGCCCAACTACACCAACGTTGAGGTCACCCCGGAGGGTCTGAAGGTTTCCACGTTTGCGTACAACACCGGCGACCGCGTCGACGAGTTCACCCTGACCCGCGCTGCCGACGATGCAGGCCAGGCTGATCAGGGCAAGGGCGATCAGGACCCGCAGGAGGGCGGCTCCTCCGACAACACCCTGGCCATCGCGCTGGGCGTGCTGGCCGGCCTGCTCGCAATCCTGGGTGGCGGTGCCTGGGCCGCGCAGCAGGGCCTGATCCCGGGCGTGAACCTGGACACGCTGCTCCCGTAAGGAGTTAGGCCAGCTCTACTCCGGCCACGCGCGCGATGGGGAGGCGGACGACCTTGTCGGTCGCCTCGTCGAGCAGGTCGGCCCGCCCCTCCCGCACCGAGAGCGGCAGCGCCGCGAGTTGGCGCTGCTCGCCGGCACCGGAGAAGTAGGTCACGCGCACGTGGCGCCGGCCGCGCGCCGCCGCGCGCAGCACCTCTGCGGGAGCCTCCTTGTCGCTTGTCGACGCCACCTTCGCCCCCGCAGTCAGCGCCCCGACGAGCTGCTCCACGCGGCCCTCGTCGATCTGGTAGTCGCGCGCCAACGTTGCAGGTGTCGCACGCACCAGCGCCGGTTCCGGGGCGAGGTCGATGGTGGCGCCGTCGGCGTCTTCGGCGGCCGGTTGCAGGCCGGCGTCGCGAAGCCGGGCGATCAGCTGCGGCAGCGGGAGCTGGGAGACAGCGACGGTGGGGGCGAGGATACGCAGCGGCGCGTGCTGCGCGGCGGCCGTGAGCGCGGCCGGGTCCTCGCTGCGCAGGTAGCTCAGCGCGGAGCCTGCGCGGACGGCACCGTGGGTGCGCGCGACGTCGTCAAGCAAAAAGCCCAACCCCTGCGGAACCTCTCCGAGGGTGTGGGCTTCCAGCCATGCCTTGAGCTCGTCGGCGGTACGGCCGGCGTCGAGGGCGCGGCGCACGGAGGCGTCGCTGACGCGCCAGACGCTGGCCAGGCCGGGTGACTCGAGCTGGGCGAAGGATTCGAGCATGGACGCCATCGCCGGTGGGAGGGGGCCAGGCGCGAGGATGGTGAGGTCCGCCTGGGCGATGACGGCGTCGATTTCCGCGGGGACCAGCTCGCGGGTGGCCGCGGCGACGTCGCCGCGCGCGAGCAGAACCCGCAGCGGCGTGGACGGGGTGGGGGCGAGGGCGCCGAACGTGCGCGCCTCTTCGGCGAGCTGAGCGACGAATTCCGGGCGCAGCCCCGCGGTCTCGAGCGGGGCGTGGAAGAGGAGCTGCTCCATGTCGCCGCCGTGGCGAGCGACGACCTCGCGGGTGCGCCGCAGGTCCGGCTGGCGCGACTCGGTGCTGAGCAGGCGGCCCTGGTCAAGGCGCCACGGGGAGGCGAGCCAGCCGGCGAGGAGGATCGCCCACTGATCCGAGATCGCCGCGTCGAGCCAGCTCAACGCGTCCTTGGTGGCGGCGAGCGCGTTCGTGTCGTCCGCGCCGGTGCGGGAGTCGTCGACCGGGCCGCGCCCGATGAGGCCGGCGGCCTCGCCGACGGTGATGGTGAGGCCGGGGTCGAACCCGAGCTCCTTGGTCAGCGCAGCGAGGGTGCGCACGCCCACGGAGCCGTCCTTGTTCAGCGGCGCGGGTGTGCGCAGCAGGCGGGTGAGCAGCTGGCGCGCCTGTCGCACGGCTTCCAGGCCCGCGGCGGTGGCGTCGCGGTCCACGGTCGTCTGGTCTGCCTCCGGCTCCGGCGGGGCGGTAAGCGGGTGGACGCGCGGAGTGCGCCCGCGGAAGGCGAGGAGGACAGGCTCGGGGAGACGGACGGAGTGCGCGTCCATGCGGACCAGGAGTCCGTCCGCGACGAGGCGGGCGGCGGGAGTAGTGGGGTCGGCGTCCGGCGCGGCGGCCTTGGACAAGCCGATGCCGCCGCCTGCGGCCAGCGACTCGATCACTTTGCGCTGGCGCGCATCGAGGGCCGCGAGCTTTGCGTCCAGGTCGGCCGGAGGGCGGTCGGCGACGCGCCAGGCCTGGGGCAGAGGAGCGACGGCGCCGGGGGCCACGCGCACCAGCTCGCCGGAGCCAGCAGCGCCGCCGTCGTAGACGAGCGCTGCGTCGCGCAGCCGGTTCGTGTCGCCGAAGGGGGCGGGGTCGATGGGGGAGAGCTCGGCACCGGCGTCGACAAGCGATTGCAACGTGGCGAGGTCTGCGGCGTTGAGCGCGCGCAGCGCACGGGCAGTGGAGGCGGGCTGCGTGAGGCGCGTGGCCAGCGACGCCAGCGAGGGCGGAGGCGGGAAGAACACGTCCGGGCGCAGGGCGATGAGGCGGCGTAGGGCGTCGGGGGTGAGCTGGTTGAGCGCGTCGGCGAAGTCAGTCATGTCAGGGTACAAGCTTAGTGGGTGACTTTGCGTGCGTTTTGACCACGGACGTGACAGAATAAGGGGCATGGCTAAAGATGTAGAGAAGATCGGTCGCGCAAACCCGGCGTGGCCTGAGCACACCCCAGGTAATGGTCACCCCGTGACGGAGATTTCCTCGAAGATCGCCGGCGCTTCCAGCCCCTTCGGCAACGAGCTCGTGCTGCCGATGCCGGCTGAGGAAACCGGTTACGTGCACCCGACCACGCGCATCAACCGCTAGCGCGCCCGCGGCACGAAAAAGCGCCTCCCCGGTTCCCCAACAGGGATCCGCGGAGGCGCTTTGCTGTGCGCTGCACAGCCGCCGTTTAGCCGTTTAGCGCAGTGCCTGTGCCTGCACCTGGGCGATGATGCCGTTGATGTTGCCGTTGAAGACGGCGTCGATCAGCGGCTGGTTCGCCTTGTAGAACGCGTTGTAGTCGTGGCGGTTCGCGGCGTAGGTGTTGTGGACCTGGGCCGGGACGCCGAGGCCGGCGTTGTTCAGCGTGGTGACAACCTGGGAGTACAGCTCGTCGACGGCCAGAGTGGTGTCCTCCTGGACCGGAGCCTGCTCAGCCGGGGCGGCCGGTGCGGGCGCCGGAGCCGGCTCGGGGGCCGGAGCTGGCTGGGCTGCCTGCGCGTCGCGGTTGGTCGGCGCGGAGTTCAGGCCGAGGCTGGCGGAGCAAGCGGGCCATGCGCCCCAGCCCTGCTGCGCCAGGGTGCGCTCGGCGACGATGATCTGCTGCTCGCGGGTGGCCTGGTCTGCGGTCGGGGCGAACTCGCCGCCGCCGTACGCCTGCCAGGTGCCGTAGTTGAACTGCAGGCCACCGTAGTAGCCGTTGCCGGTGTTGATGTGCCAGTTGCCGCCGGCCTCGCAGCCTGCGAGACGGTCCCAGTCGGAGTCGGGAGCGGCGGATGCTTGCGGAGCAAGCGCGCCGACACCTGCGAGGGCTGCTGCCGCTGCGGTGCCTGCGAGGGCCTTCTTGGCCGGGGAAGTGGTCTGCTTGGAGTGGCGACCCATAGGTGAAAAATCCTCTCTCGGTTCTGCCTGTCTAGCGTTGCGGGTCAGCCTAGCGGTTTATAACGATTGAGTCACGCAACGGGCACGAAACGGGTGTCGGTGAGGCGCGGCGTCGACAAGCGTGGCCCCGAAAGCGCTGGTCAAGGCGTTGAAGAAATATTCAGTGAGTTACGCCACAGTGGTGCGGTTTGGAAGCGGGAGGAGGTGGATGGGTACGATCACCTCTTTCGTTAAGGTGAAGGGAACGCCCTTACGGGCACGATACGAGTAAAGGAAGATGCATTATGCCTATCGGAAAGGTGAAGTGGTTCGACGCCGACAAGGGCTTCGGCTTCGCATCCAACCCGGGTGAAGAGGACGTCTTTATTGGCAAGTCCGTGCTTCCCGACGGCGTCGAGGAGCTCGTCCCCGGCCAGCGCATCGAGTTCGATTTCGCGGCCGGGCGCAAGGGCCCGCAGGCGCTACGGGTGAAGGTACTGGAGACGCCGAAGCGCCGCCCCGTGCACAAGCACACCCCGGAGCAGCTGGGAAGCATGCTCGCTGACGTGATGACCATGATTGAGACCGAGGTCCAGCCGGCGCTGACCAACGGCCGCTACCCGGACCGCAAAGAATCCCGCCAGGTGGCGGACATCCTGCGCGCCGTGGCCCGCGAGCTCGACGCGTAGCGGGGCATTGCTTATCGACGCCTACGCGTCACCCACACCAACCGACCACGTGGCGAGGACAGGGATTTCTTCCCCGTCCTCGCCACGATCTATTTCCAGCGCCGAGACCTCCGCAACCACCAGCCGCGCTCCCGACTCCGTCACCGCCTGCACGGTCTGCTCGTTGGACTCGTTCGACTGAAACACTTGCTCGTTGTTCGCCGCGGGGTCGTCGTAGATGGTGAGCAGGCGCCACCCGGAGCTGGAGATCTCTTCCGGCACGTTGAATCGCAGCTCGGTCGCGTCGCCCAGCTCAAGCGCGGGCGGCTCGCCGCCGTCGCACTGCTCATCCAGCGGGCAGACCGTGTACGGCGCCAGCTCCTGCGAATTGTCCCCCGCGGCGACCTGCACGCGGACGTCGTGCACCGGTGTCGACGGCGCGGAGCGCTGCCACTCCAGGAACGCGTAGATACCCCCGACCAGCACAATCACGAGCACGGCGATGACCGCGATCTGCTTCAGCGCGCCGCCACCCGACGCCGCTCCGGACTGTTTTGCCGTAGATGCCATGCGCGCCAGTCTAACCGGGTGCGCTAGCCGGACTGGCCGTCGGCCGGTTCGAAGGTGACCCGGTATAGGTCCGGCCAGCGCTTGCCGGCCAGCAGGAATTCGTCCGTGCCCGGCAGGTGTGCGATGCCGTTGAGTACGTTGTTCGGGTCGGGGGAGGCGTGGTTGGGGAGCGCGGAGGCGTCGATAAGCGCTGTGACCTCGCCCGAGTTGGCGTCGATGCGCACAATATCCGTGGTGGTAAACACGTTGGCGTAGATGTCGTCGCCCACGCACTCGAGCTCATTGAGCCCGGTGACGGGGGCGCCGTCGGAGGTGACGCGGAACCGCTCGCGCTCCTCAAGCGAATCCGGATCCATGCGGCGCAGCTCCGCCGAGCCGTCGGAGAAGATGAGCTCCTCGCCCCGGTTGCACAGGCCCCAGCCCTCGCCCTCGTAGGAGACGCGACCCGTCTCTTCCAGCGTGGAGGCGTCGCGGCGGATGGCGGTGTTGTCCTGCCAGGTGAGCTGCCAGAGCGCGTCGCCCACGCGGGTGATGCCCTCGCCGAACAGCTCCGGGTCCAGGTCCACCGACTGCGACTCGGCGCCGTCGAGCGAGCGCCGGTAGATGCGGGACTCGCCCTCCTGCCCGGTGCCCACCAGCAGCGAGCCGTCCTGGTCCACCTCCAGGCCCTGGGTAAAGCTGGTGGGGTCGAAATCGTAGCGCTCCTGCACGACCGCGCGCAGGCGCTCGGGGGCAGCATTTGGCACTGTGTCGGGCACGGTGTCGGGCAGGGCGTCGGGCACGGTGTCGTCGGCGCACGCGGTCAGCGATGCGCAGACGGCAAGGGAGGCAGCGGCTACTGCGGCTGCGCGGCGAGTGAAGATCATGCCCCTATCTTGCACCACCTGCACACCCGCTGTACTCGTGCGCCCGGTGTCGCGCATAATGGTGAGCGTGTCACATTCCAACAAACGCTCCCGCAAGCGGCCCGACGCGGCCACGCCACTGCTCAGCGCCAACGCGATCGACACCGCGCGCGAAGCGCTCGAAGAGATCGCGCAGCCCGAGGAAATCGGTGAGCACATCGGCGTGGGCGGGTTGAGCCACAACGTCGCGACGCATCGGTTTGCCGCGCAGGTCCCCGGGTACCCCGGCTGGGAATGGAACGTCGTCGTCGCCTGCGCCACGGGCTCCGACTGGGTGACCATCAACGAGCTCGCGCTCATGCCCGCTGCCGGCGCGCTCGAAGCGCCCGACTGGGTGCCGTACTCCGAGCGGCTGCGCCCCGGCGACCTCGGCCCGGGCGACATCATCGAGATCGCGCCTGACGACGATCGCCTCACCGAAGACTCCTTCTCCCGCCACGCCGTCACGTTCCCGGGGCGGGAAACGAAGCACTACCTCACCGAAAAGGGGCTCAGCGACGCGGAGAAGCGCTGGCGCACCGGCGACTACGGCCCCAACAGCGAGTTTGCAGAGAAGGCAGCGCTGCACTGCCGCAGCTGCGCGTTCTACGTCCCGATGGGCGAGCCGGTCGGCGACAACTTCGGCGTGTGCACCAACGAGTACTCGGCTGACGGTCACGTCGTCGCCGCGTCCTACGGGTGCGGCGCCCACGCCGATACGACGGTGGAATCGGTCGGGCTCTAGCGCGGCGTGCCTAGAGCGGTGTCGCCCGCCCGCGGCGCAGCTCGTTGACCTCACGGTGCGTGGGCACTTCGCGGCGCTCCACCCAGCGGCGCGCCGGGCGCCGCGTCCCGTACTCCAGCCACGACGTGACCAGGCGCGCGCCGCACAGCGGGTCGACCACCCACACCTCGCTGGTGAGCAGGTCCGAGCGGACGAAGCCGCCGTCGAGGTGGCGCACCTCGACGCCTTGTCCAGCGAGGATGTCCACCACGCCGTCGAGCGCGATCGAGGCGGAGGTGTGCTCGTGGCTCGATACGTACGCGGCCCCGTGCTTGAGCAGCAGGAGGGGGTTCATGATGGCGGAGACGACCCGCCCCGTGGCGTCGACAAGCAGGCCCTCATCGGCCCCCGCCTGAGCGAGTTCGAGCCGCTGCCACCCCAGGTCCGGGCCGACAAAGGCGGGGGTGGTGCGCTCGTCGCGCACCGGCTGGGCGGCGACCGCGATCTCCAGCGGCATAGGGGCCAGCGGGCGAAGCTCGAGGGAGGCCGAGCTGCCCTCGACCACGAGGACCGCGCGGCGCGTACCACCCACCAGGCTTAGGCGGAGGCGGAGCCGATGTATCTCGGCGGTGGAAACGCCGAGGTGGCGCAGCTCGGAGGTGTACGCGGCGGCGTCGACAACCGCCCCCTCTTGCACGACGAAGGTGAATGAGTGCACCGCGGGCCTTTCCGTGGGTGGGGCAGTGGTTGCAATGGTCGTATTTGTAAAAATGCCAAGAAAAGTGACAGTCTATGTCACGGAAACGGCTGTATGTATCCAGGCCGTGCCATTCATAATTCAATCATCCTGAAAGGGACAGGGGAGAACATCCGACGTGAGTACCGTCACCTCAAACGCCTCGCCGCAGGGCGGGCTCGACCGATTCTTTCACATCAACGAACGCGGCTCCACCGTCGGCACGGAGATCCGCGCCGGCGTAGTGACCTTCTTCGCAATGGCCTACATCGTGCTGCTCAACCCGCTGATCCTGGGCACCAGCGCGGACCGCGACGGCGTGGTGCTGGGAATCCCGCAGGTCGCCGCCGTGACCGCGCTCGCCGCGGGCGTGATGAGCATTCTCTTCGGCGTGATTGCCAAGTACCCCTTCGGCATCGCCACCGGCCTCGGCCTGAACACGCTCGTGGCCGTCACGCTCGTGGGGCAGCAGGGGCTGACCTGGCCGGAGGCCATGGGCCTGGTGGTTATCGACGGCATTATCATTGTCCTGCTCGCCATCTCCGGCTTCCGCACCGCAGTGTTTGACGCGATTCCGGACTCCATGAAGGTGGCCATGAGCGTGGGCATCGGCATGTTCATCGCCATGATCGGCCTCGTGGACGCAGGCTTTGTCCGCCGCGTGCCCGATGCGGCAATGACCACCGTGCCGGTCCAGCTGGGCTTTAGCGGCTCCATCGCCTCCTGGCCCACCTTCGTCTTTGTGATCGGCCTGATCATCTGCGGCTTCATGGTCGCACGCAACGTGCCTGGCGGACTGTTCATCGGGATCGTCATCACCACCATCATCTCCCTGATCGTGGAGCACTTCGCCGGCGCCGGTTCCTCCGCGGATGATCCGCACGGCTGGTCGCTCGCCGTGCCGGAGCTGCCCAGCTCGCTCGGAGGCGTCCCCGACCTGTCACTCGTGGGCAACATCGACCTGGCGGGCGCGTTCGTGCACCTGGGCGTCGTTGCCGCCTCGCTGCTGGTGTTCACCCTGGTCCTGGCCAACTTCTTCGACGCGATGGGCACCATGACGGCGCTCGGCCGCCAGGCCGAGGTGACCGACGAGCACGGCAACCTGCCCGACATGAAGCGCGCCCTGGTTGTCGAGGGCTTCGGCGCGGTCCTCGGCGGCGCCGCCTCCTCGTCCTCCAACACCGTCTTCGTCGACTCATCCGCAGGCATCGCCGACGGCGCGCGCACCGGCCTGGCCAACGTGGTCACCGGCGTGCTCTTCCTCGCCGCCATGTTCTTCACCCCGCTGTATGAGATGGTGCCCATCGAGGCCGCAGCACCGGTCCTCGTCGTCGTGGGCGCCCTGATGATGATGCAGGTGGGCAGCATTGACTGGACCCGCTTCGACGTCGCCTTCCCGGCGTTTCTCACCATCGTCGTCATGCCGCTGACCTACTCCATTGCCAACGGCATCGGCGTCGGCTTCATCGCGTTCACCGTGATGGCCGTATTTACCGGCAAGCACAAGCAGATCCACTGGATCATGTGGCTCATCTCCGCCCTGTTCGTGGTCTACTTCGCGCAGGGCCCGCTGCTCGCCGCACTGAGCTAGGAGAATCATGCTTATCGACGACCCCCAGGACCCCCGCCTCGACGACATCCGCGACCTCAAACACTCCGATAAGGAGAAGGGGCTGGTCTTCGCCGAGGGCCCGCTCGTCGCGGGCCGTCTCGTGGAGTCCCGCTTCCCGGTCCGCGCCATCTACGGCTTTGGCGGCCGGCTCGAATCCTTTCTCCAGGACTACGGCGAGGAGCTCGAGCGCCGCCGGATCCCGGTCTACGAGATCACCCGGAAGCTCATGGGCGAGGTCGCCGGCTACGACATGCACCGCGGCCTGCTCGCCTCCGCGGACAAGGCACCCGAGCGCAGCGTCGCCGAGGTCCTCGACGGCGCGCGCACGCTCGTCATCCTGGAGGGCGTGGGCGACCACGAAAACATCGGCTCGATCTTCCGCAACGCGGCGGGCATGGGCGTGGACGGCGTCCTGTTCGGCGCGGCGACCGCCGACCCGCTGTATCGCCGCAGCGTTCGCGTCTCCATGGGCCACGTCCTGCGCACCCCGTTTGCGCACCTCGAGGGCACGACCACGACCTGGCAGCGTTCCCTGCAGGAGCTCAAGGACGACGGATGGTGGCTCGTTTCGCTCACGCCGGCCGACGACGCGGTGCTGCTGCGCGAGGCCGTGGAAGGGCACGACAAGATCGCCTTCCTCGTCGGCGGGGAGGGCCCGGGCCTGACGCGCCACGCCATGGCCGCGACCGACGTGCGCGCAAAGATCCCCATGGCGCCGGGAACCGACTCGCTGAACGTGGCGACGTCAGCCGCGATTGCGTTCTACGAGGCGCAGCGCTCCCGGTCCTAGCGGTCCGAGTGCCGGATGCGGTCCTGGATCTGCGCCGCCAGTCGCTTGAGGCGGCGCGAGAGGCCGCGGCCGATGCGCTTGGTGGCGGCGAGGGAGGCGTCGGCAAGCTGCGCAAACTCGTGCCCGTCCTCATCCGGGGCTTCGACCTCGTAGTCGTCGTAGTCCTTCTCCGTATCTGCGAAGCGGGCGGCGACCTCATTGACCGACTTGGTCCGCGGCTTCGCCGGGCCGATCTTCGGCTCCGGGCGGCCGTCGATGGCGTAGCCCACCACGTGCACGTCCGGCCCCTCCGGGCTGACGGGGACACCCAGCCAGGCCTCCTGCGCCGCATCGGTAAGGTCCGACGGCTCGAAGGGAAGCGTGATCCCGCCCAGCTGCTCCGCCTTCTCGCCCGCCCAGTAGGGGGCCTCGAACGGGTCGGGCAGGCCGACGTCCTCGAGCACTACCTCGCGGGTCGCGGCCAGCGCGCGGCGCACCTGCGTGCCCGTGTAGTGGGCAAATCCGGCGTAGTCCGAGTCCGTGCCCTGCGCGAACACGTAGGTGTCCGTGGCGGGCAGCGCCTCGCGGAGGTGGGCGATGACCTCGGAGGCGTCGGTCACGGTATCCATCGACTCCACGAAGGTCTGCACGACGGCGACACCCGGGTAGCCCGCGATGTAGAACTCGGCCGGCCCCGGGGTAGAGGAGCGATTGAGGGGGAACTCGCCGATCGGGGTGATCGGCCAGGCGGGGTTGATCTGGCTGAGCAGCTTGCGGCCGAAACCGCGGTCGGCCTTCGGCTCGGAGCGCAGCACGGCAGCGGGGTCGTCAGTGTTGACAAACCACACGGTCACAATGGCAGGGTATGACATGTCACTTAGTGTAAAGAATGTGGCGTCCGCTACGCGGCCTTTGCTCGGCGTGTTCGCCCGCTACTTCTTTGGGCGCTTGGTATTTGTACGGACCCCGAGCAGGACGTCTTCCCAGTGCGGGGTCACTGCCTTGCGGCGCCGCTTCTGCGGGGCCTGGCTCTCCGGGTGCTGCAGGAAATCGCCCTCGGTCACGGTGGACTCTGTTGGCGCAGTGGGTGCAGTGGGATCGGCCGGCGCGCCGGTTTCGCCGTCGGGCTCGTTGGCTTCTGGCGTGTTGCGCTCTTCCGGTGCTTCGCTGTCATCCGCGCTCACTGCGCTCACTGCGGTGAGCGAGCGCACCGGCTGCACAAAGTTGGGGTCCGTGAGATCCGCCGCGACGCTGTTGCGCGCCTCGGTCGACGCGGTCGCGCCCATCGAGCGCTGCAGCGTCCACTGCGCCTCGTTCTCTGTCAGGCCGGCGCGCCAGCGCAGGTGCACGACCCACGCATCACCCGGCTGGCGGGTGGCGTCCCACTCCGCCTCGCTCAGCGAGTGCCCGCGGGCGGCGAACGCGGTGGCCAGGATTTCAAACAGGGAGAGCTTCGCGGGGCCGTCGTCGCGAACCGGGTGCGATTGCTTGGCGGCCTCCGCGATCTGCACGCGCTCCAGCATGACGGGGTGGGCGTAGGGGTCGACGCGGCTTTCCGCCACGCCCATCTCCTGCGCCAGCTCGGCGGCCGTCGCGCCGGCGCGGATACGCGCCTGGATTTCCTTCGGCGGGAGGGAAAGGGGAGTGGACAGGAGCGGGTCCGGCTCCGGCAAGGGGCGCTGCTTGGCCATCTGGTTCAGGGCGCTGTACTCCGGGGTGTCGTCGGGCACGGAGGGCCCAGAGGGCACTGAGGGCTCAGGGGGCTCTGGCGCCTCCTGCGGCTCTGGTGCTTCGGCGGGCGCGTCCTCGGCCTCGGCCGGCGCCGGGTGGAGCGGGTGGATGGTGCTGCCGGACGCGGGTGCGCCAGCGTCGGGGGCATTGTGGGCCGCACTGTAGACGCTGTCAAACTCGGAGCGGGCGATTTGGAAGCTCACGCCGTCTGCGTCACGAAGCACAAAAAACTTCGCCGTCGATTCATCTGCCATCAGGTGCAGCTCGCGCATGGATCTCCCTTCGCCCGGTCAGTTCACCCCAGCCTAGCGCACCTCGCCGGGGCGCCGCGGTAGACACGGGGCGTTTGTGCTGGCCCTCGGGTTGTCGTTACTTTTGGCCGACGCCCTGGCCGAGCAGCCAATCGATCGCCTGAGTGAGCGTGCGCACGTCCTGCGACTCAATTGCCGGGAACATACCGATGCGCAGCTGGTTCCGGCCCAGCTTGCGGTAGGGCTCGGTGTCCAGGATGCCGTTGGCGCGCAGCGCCTTGGCCAGCTCGGCGGCGTCGACGCGCTCGTCAACGTCAATCGTGCCCACCACGAGGGAGCGCTGCGCGGGGTCCTGGACAAATGGGGCGGCCAACTCGTGCGCGTCGGCCCAGCCGTAGAGCGCTTGCGCATTTGCGGAGGTGCGCTCGACCATGCCGTCTAGGCCGCCGTTCGCGTTCATCCACGACACCTGCTCCGCCAGCATGAGCAGCGTAGCGACGGCGGGGGTGTTGTAGGTCTGGTTCTTGCGTGAGTTGTCCACTGCGGTCTGCAGGTCCAGGAATGCGGGAATGAAGCGGTCGGACGCTTTGACCTCGGCGATGCGGTCGAGGGCGGCGGGGCTCATCGCCGCCAGCCACAGGCCACCGTCGGAGGCGAAGCACTTCTGCGGGGAGAAGTAGTAGATGTCCGCGTCCTGCATGGAAACGGGGAGTCCGCCGGCGCCCGAGGTGGCGTCGATAAGCACGAGCGCGTCGGTGTCGGGGCGGGTGACGGGCACCATGGCGCCTGTCGACGTCTCGTTGTGGGCCCAGGCGACGACGTCGGCGTCCTCGCTGTCGAGGCCGTTGAACTCGGCGGGGCTCGGGGCCGATCCGGGGTCGGCCTGAACGAGCCGCGGCTCGTCGAGCCAGGGCGCCTTCGCGGCGGCTTTGGCAAACTTGGAGGAGAACTCGCCGAAGGTCAGGTGTGCGGACCGCTGCTTGATCACGCCGAAGGTTGCGGCATCCCAGAAGGCGGTGGCGCCGCCGAGGGAAAGGACGACCTCGTAGCCGTCCGGCAGGTCGAAGAGCGCGGCGAGCCCCTCGCGGACCTCGCCCACCAGGTTCTTCACCGCCGGCTGGCGGTGGGAGGTGCCGATCACGTCTGCGCCGCGGGCGATCGCTTCGAGCTGGGCCGGGCGGACCTTGGAGGGACCGCACCCGAAGCGGCCGTCGGCGGGGATCAGGTTGGAGGGGAGAGTGGGGTAGGTGCTCATGTGGCGTCTTTCCTCGTTGGGAGCCGGAAAAGTTGCGGTGTAATGCATAATATAATGCATCACAACACGGGGGTGGCACAGTTTAGTTTCACAGATTCCGGCGATTGCCGGTGTGGGCTGTGTGGCGGACGGGCTGCTCACGGCTACTTGTCATGCGGATCACAAACTCTGCTAGGATGGCGGAGGTAATTCTTCGGCTTGCGCCGAACAACGCGATCAATCGTGGAAAGGCACACTGTGGCTACTGAGAACAACGAGAAGGCGGTACTCCACTACCCGGGTGGCGAGTACGAGATGGACATCATGAAGGCTTCTGAGGGTAACGACGGCGTTGTCCTTGGCAAGATGCTCAGCGAGACCGGCCTGGTGACCTTCGACCCGGGCTACGTTTCCACAGGTTCCACCGAGTCCAAGATCACCTACATTGACGGTGACGCTGGCATTCTTCGCTACCGTGGTTACGACATTGCGGACCTGGCCAACAACGCCAGCTTCAACGAGGTCTCCTACCTGCTGATCCGCGGCGAGCTGCCGACCACGGATGAGCTGGAGAAGTTCAACACCGAGATTCGCCACCACACGCTGCTGGATGAGGACTTTAAGGCGGCGTTCAACGTCTTCCCGCGCAACGCGCACCCGATGGCAGTGCTGGCTTCCTCGGTGAACATTCTCTCCGCGTACTACCAGGACCAGCTCGACCCGTTGGACGAGGAACAGCTGGACAAGGCCACCGTGCGCCTGATGGCAAAGGTGCCGATGCTGGCTGCGTACGCTTACCGCGCATCGCAGGGTAAGCCGTACATGTACCCGGATAACTCACTCAACGCGCGCGAGAACTTCCTGCGCATGATGTTTGGTTACCCGACCGAGCCGTACGAGGTCGACCCGGTCCTGGTCAAGGCGCTGGACAAGCTGCTGATCCTGCACGCTGACCACGAGCAGAACTGCTCCACCTCCACCGTCCGCATGATCGGCTCTGCGCAGGCGAACATGTTCGTCTCCATCGCCGGCGGTATCAACGCGCTGGCTGGCCCGCTGCACGGCGGCGCAAACCAGGCCGTGCTGGAGATGCTCGAGGACATCAAGACGAACCACGACGGCGACGCCACCGACTTCATGAACCGCGTGAAGAACAAGGAAAAGGGCGTCCGCCTGATGGGCTTCGGCCACCGCGTGTACAAGAACTACGACCCGCGCGCCGCGATCGTCAAGGAGACCGCGCACGAGGTGCTCGAGCACCTGGGCGGCGACGAGCTGCTTGACCTGGCGATGAAGCTCGAGGAGATCGCCCTGAAGGACGATTACTTCGTCTCCCGCAAGCTCTACCCGAACGTGGACTTCTACACCGGCCTGATCTACCGTGCGATGGGCTTCCCGACCGACTTCTTCACGGTCCTCTTCGCCATCGGCCGCCTCCCGGGCTGGATCGCGCAGTACCGCGAGCAGCTGGAGATGAACACCAAGATCAACCGCCCGCGCCAGATCTACACCGGCTACCAGCAGCGCGACTTCATCCCGCGCGACCAGCGATAGGAAAAACGCAGGTAGCAGGCGCGGATAACCGTCGAGAATGAGATTTCCCTTATACTTCGGGGAAAACCGTTCTCGGCGGTTTCGCATTTTCACGATTGTTTCTTCAAGGAGAATTCACATACATGGAAAAGCCGACCATCACTGTTCCGAACGAGCCGGCGCCGAAAGACCTGGTCATCAATGACCTCGTTGTCGGTGACGGCGCTGAAGCGGTGCCAGGCGGCTACGTCAAGGTGCACTACCTCGGCGTGTTCTACGAGTCTGGCGAGGAGTTCGACTCCTCGTGGGACCGCGGTAGCGTGGCAGAGTTCTGGCTCAGCGGCCTGATTGAAGGCTGGCAGGAGGGCATCCCCGGCATGAAGGTCGGCGGCCGCCGCGAGCTGATCGTCCCGCCGGAGAAGGGCTACGGTCCTGCGGGTGCCCCCAGCCCGCTCGCTGGGCGTACCCTCGTCTTTGTCATCGACTTGATCGACGTCCGCTAAGAGAGGACCACGCATGCGCATCCCAGTCACCACGCTCAACGACGGCTACGATTTCCCGCTCCTCGGCCTGGGCACCTACAAGCTTTCCGACGAGGACGTGAACAAGGTCATCCGCCGCGCCATCGAGCTCGGCTACCGTCACATCGACACCGCCTCCTTCTACGGCAACGAGGAGGCCGTGGGCAAGGCGCTCAACGACGCCATCTCGGCCGGTGATGTCACCCGCGAGGACCTGTTCGTGACCACCAAGCTGTGGAACGACGACCAGGACCGCGTCGCGGCCGCATACCAGGAGTCGCTCAAGCGTCTGGACCTCGAGTTCATCGACCTCTACCTGGTCCACTGGCCGTGGCCGCAGAAGGGGCTCTACGTGTCGGCCTTTGAGGAGCTGGTGCACCTCCAGGGGATGGGCCAGCTACAGTCCGTCGGCGTGGCCAACTTCTACCCGGAGGTCCTGGACGAGATCACAAAGGCCACCGGTGTTACGCCGGTGCTCAACCAGGTCGAGCTGCACGCCGGGTTCACCCAGCCGGAGCTGCGCGAGTACCACGCCAAGCACGGCATCGTCACCGAGGCGTGGGCCCCGCTGGCGCGCGGGAAGAACTTCGACGACCCCGCCATCGCCGGCGTTGCGGACAAGCATGGCGTGACGCCAGCCCAGGTCGTGCTGGCGTACCTGCTGCAGATGGGCGTGTCCGTCGTGCCGAAGACGGCGAACCCCGCGCGCTTGGAGGAAAACCTGGGCGCGCTGAGCGTCAAGCTTGATGACGCCGACGTGGCCGCCCTCGACGGCGTGCAAGGTGAGCGTATGTCCGGCGATCCGTTGACGTTCCCCGGAGACGTGGAGTAGCTGTCCACTCAGCGCACACGGCGCACACGGAGGGCCTACCCGATGACGGGTAGGTCCTTTTCGCTGCGAGTTTTGGCGGGAGAGGGGCGCTGTACGGGGGTAGTCGTATGATCATTGGTTTTTCCTGCTAAAAGCATGTTTTGGGGGTTGGGATCACGTTGGTGCGAAAACGTTATCTGGTAATCACACATGGCCCGCGTGTGGGGTAGGTAACATCCAGAGTGTCGAGTTGAAGGTGGCACACCATGATGCTGCAAGCCGTGCTGGTCCGCCTCTGCAGACATTGCAAATAGAGCACTCGTGAACTTGTACAAGACAAGAAAGGATAGAAGCCGTGACTGGATCGACTTCCATCCCACAACGTCGGGAACCCACCCCCGACGAATTTGTGGCTATGCAGCGCAGTCCCGAATTCCAAGACCTCCGCAAGACGTTCCGTGGATTTACGTTCCCCGTATCGGTGGCGTTCTTCCTCTGGTTCCTCGTCTTCGTGGTCGTGGCGACGCTGATGCCGGAGGCAATGGCCACGCCCTTCCTCGGGCTCAACGTCGGGCTGTGGCTCGGCCTGGCGCAGTTCTTCACCACGTTCCTCATCACCTGGGTGTACGTGAAGTGGGCGAACAAAAACCTGGAGCCGCGCGCGGCTCACATCCGAGAAGTCATGGAGGGCTAACACATGCAGGAATACATCCTCGCGGCGCCAGAGGCGGACGGCGCCGGCAACCCGCTGCTGAACATTGCGGTCTTTGCCATCTTCATCATCGTCACCCTCTACGTGGTGACCCGCGCTGGTAAGACGACCAGCGAGTCCGCCGACTTCTACACCGGTGGTTCCTCCTTCAGCGGTACCCAGAACGGCCTGGCCATCGCGGGCGACTACCTCTCCGCCGCATCCTTCCTGGGCATTGTGGGCTCCATCGCGCTGAGCGGCTACGACGGCTTCCTGTACTCTATCGGCTTCTTCGTCGCGTGGCTCGTCGCCCTGCTGCTGGTGGCAGAGCCGCTGCGCAACGTCGGCCGCTTCACCATGGCGGACGTCCTGTCCTTCCGCCTGCGCCAGAAGCCGGTGCGCGTCGCCGCGGCGTTTGGCACCCTGTTCGTGTCGCTGTTCTACCTCATCGCCCAGATGGCGGGCGCGGGCTCGCTGGTTTCGGTCCTCCTGAACCTGCACAGCTACTCCGCCCAGGCGATTTGCGTGGGCATCGTCGGCGTGATCATGATCGTCTACGTCCTTGTTGGCGGTATGAAGGGCACCACCTACGTGCAGATGATTAAGGCCGTGCTGCTCGTCGCCGGTGTTGCCGTGATGACGGTGTTGGTGTTTGTCAAGATCCGCGGCGGCATGAACACGCTCTTCGACGATGCGATCAGCGCCCACGCCGCCTCCGACTACCTGGCGTCGAAGGGCTACGAAGCCGAAGAGATTATGAAGCCGGGCCTGAAGTACGGCGCGACCCTGACCAAGCAGATTGACTTCATCTCGCTCGGCCTCACCCTGGTGCTCGGCACCGCGGGCCTACCGCACGTGCTGATGCGCTTCTACACCGTGCCCACCGCGAAGGAAGCGCGCAAGTCCGTGACCTGGGCCATCGTGCTCATCGGTGTGTTCTATCTGTTCACCCTGGTGCTGGGCTACGCAGCCGCAGCCCTGGTCGGCCCGGACCGCATCCTCGCCGCTCCCGGCGGTGCGAACTCCGCGGCCCCGCTGCTGGCGTTCGAGCTGGGTGGCTCCTTCTTCATGGCGCTGATCTCCGCGGTCGCCTTCGCAACGGTGCTTGCCGTCGTCTCCGGCCTGGCCATCACCGCCTCCGCGTCCATCGCGCACGATGTGTACGCCTCGGTGATCCGTGACGGCGAGGCCACCGAGGACGAGCAGGTCCGCGTCTCCCGCATCACCGTGGTGATCCTGGGCATCGTCTCGATCATCCTGGGCATCCTGGCGATGTCCCAGAACGTGGCGTTCCTGGTCTCCCTGGCGTTCGCCATCGCGGCGTCCGCAAACCTGCCGACCATCCTGTTCTCCCTGTACTGGAAGCGGTTCAACACCACCGGCGCGGTCGTGTCCATCTACACCGGCCTCATCTCCGCCCTGGTGCTGATCTTCCTGTCCCCGGCAGTCTCCGGCGCGGAGACCGCGATGTTCCCCAACGCCGACTGGGCCATCTTCCCGCTGTCCAGCCCGGGCATCGTGTCCATCCCGCTCGGCTTCCTTGCCGGCATCATTGGCACCTTCATGGGCAAGCCGGACAACTTTGAGGAGAAGCAGGCCGAGATGGAGGTCCGCTCCCTGACCGGTGTGGGCGTGGAGGCTCCGGTCGACCACTAGCCACACAAAACACTCCATCCGCGTGCGACGCCGGCCTGACGTTGAAGTTGGGTCGGCGTTGGCGTCGTTAAGCGGGGGTGCCCTCGCCGAGCTGGACGAAGCGGACCTGGCCGTGGAGCTCCTCCATGGCCTGGCGCACGCCGGCGGCGGTGCCCGACTGCGGGTGGTTCATGTGCATGAGGACGATCGCGCCGTCGGGAGCGTGGCGGATCTGCTGCGTGACCTGGGCGGGGGAGGCGGTGGCGCCGAAATCACCGTTGGTGGCAAACCCGGCGATACGCGCGCCACTGTCGGCGAGGATGCGCACCGCGATGTCGTCGTAGTGGGCGGTGGCGGCCCGGAACCAGGTGGAGTTGACCCCGAAGGCGCGCAGCGTCTCCGCGTTCTCGGCGACCTCCTGAATCGCCTCGGCGGGGCTCGCGGTGCCCGGGATGCCGTAGACGTGCTGGCCGTTCACGCTCAGCGGGAGGTGGCGGGCCCCGTGGTTTTCCAGCTGGAAGAGGGGGTCGTTGGCCAACTCGCGGGTGAAGTCCGGGTGCGCCTTGATCCACGGGCCGGCGAGGAACAGGGTGGCGGGGACGCGGAGCTCGCGCAGGGTATCCACGAGCGCGTGGTCCACCTCGCCACCGCACGCGTCGAAGGTGAGCGCGAGGGTGCGCAGCGGGGGCTGGGTGGGGAGAAAATCCGTGATCCCCGGCAAGTGCATGCCAAACTGCGTCGGTTGCGCGTCCGCGTAGGCGGCGGGGGAGGGGAAGCGCAGCGCGGCGGGCGTGCTCGGCCGTGGCTGACTCGTCTGCGTCTGGCTCGGCTGTGAAGAGCGCGAGGTCCGCTGGACGGGGCGCGTGCTTCGCTCCGCCTCGCAGGCGGCGAGCGCCAGGCCGGAGGCGATAGTCAGCAGCGCGGTACGTCGATTCACACGAGAGAGCTTAAGCGGCCAGCGGGGGTTCCGCTGGCTTCGTCTCGACGGCCTTGCGCGACAGCGGCCCCTTGAGCAGTGCCCACAGGAGGGCGAGCGTACTGACGGTCATAGCGGAGTACATCGCCGCCGGTCCGAGTTGCATCATGCCGACCGCGATCGAGTTGAACGCGATGTGGATGGCTACGGCGGCGAGCCACAGGACCCAGCGGTGCTCGCGAACCGCACGCAGCACGAGGACCGACATGGCGACGTGGAGGGTGATGGCCAGGATGCGTTCGTAGAGACTCATGCCTGCCAGCGCGGCGGTGATGCTGTGAACCGCGTCGATCTGTTGGTTGACTGCTTCGGTGGCCTCAGGGTTCTGCTGCGATTCGACGGCCTCCAGGATTTGGTCCGCGGCGAGGAGCAGGACAATATTGTTGATGCTCGCAGACCCGATGGTGAGGAGTGCCTCGATCCCGCCGTGGCCGAGGCCGAAGCCGACGCCGTCGCGCCAGGCGCGGGTGCGCTTGGCCCAGAAGCGCATGACCACCCAGCGGGTGGTCTCCTCGAACAGGCCGGAGGTGGCGATGAGGGTCAGCGTTGTGGCGATGAGGGCTGTGTGGGCGTCGAAAATAGCTCCCCACAGCAAGTTGACCGGGTAGATGAGCAGGAAGCGGAATACCTGCGAAAGGGGGAACGCGAGGACGCCCCATCCGAGCGCGGACCACGGGTAGCCGAGGAGCTTCTTGCCGAGGAACCACGCGGCCAGGACGATGACGACGATGCCGATGAGCTGCAGGCTCACGAGAACGATTGGGGTCATGGGGGAGAGGCTACCAACCCTTGGCCTGCAAATGCGCTCAGCCGGCTTGCACCACGACCATCCAGATCGCTACCAGGTGGCAGACGGCAGCGGCGATCGTCGCCGTGTGGAAGTGCTCGTGGTAGCCGTAGTAGCGGGCGGTGCGGCCGGGCCATTTGAAGCCGTAGATGAGCGCGCCGAGGGTGTAGACGATCCCGCCGGCGAACAGTAGCCACACGACGGCCGGGCCCGCGGAGTGCCACAGCGTGGGGATCAGCGGGACGATGATCCAGCCGAGCCCAACGTAGACCACCACGTCCAGCCAACGCGGGTGGTTGATCCAGACCAGGTTGAGGATTGCCCCACCCACGCCGCCAAGCCACGCCACGGTGAGCATGATTGCTGCGGTCTTCGGCGCGAAGACGATGAGGCACAGTGGTGTGTACGTCGCGGCGATGAAGATGGAGATCGTCGCGTGATCCGCCCGCCGCCACCACTGCACGGCCTCCGAGGTCCGCCAGGGCACCAGGTGGTACGCGGAGGAGACGCCGAAGAGGAGCACGACGCCCGCGCAGTAGAGGGTGACGCCGAGCGCTTCATGCCAGTGCAGCGTCATCCACGCAAACGTGATGAGCACCGCCGACGACAGCGCGGACAGCGCCGCCGCAACGAGGTGGAACCACCCGCGGATGATGGGCCGCTCCCCGCGGTCAGCCACGATGTAGGAACGCTGGATCTGTCCTTCGCGCAACGCTGTCATGATTCTCCCGAGTCTCGGTGTACCTGGGACTCACCCTAGCGCGGTTTCGCCTATCGACGCCCCCGCCTACGGCAGGAAACGCCGCCAATCCACCTGCGACGAGAGCTGGCTCGACCCCTGGACCAGCGCGTTGATGTCCGGGACCGGCAGCGGGTTTGCGCGCCCCGGGGTCCACTGGCCCCAGTCGGAGGCGTACACGTTGTTGATGTCCACCTGCACGCCGCCCACCGTGCCGACGAACCCAGCCTTCTGGTGGATGCTGGCGCTGGGGTGCAGTCGACCGTTGGAGCCCCAGTCGTGCTGCCAGAAGAACGAGCCGATGCGGTCCTCGACGCACCACTGGATCACGTTGTAGTTGCCGTACACGCCGGTGAGCAGCCCGGCCGCCTTCAGTGCGAGCTGGAATGCCTGCAGGTAGGGGCGGATCTGGTTGACGTACTGGTCGCGAGTGGGGTTGTCATCAATCGCGATGTAGACCGGCCGGCCGTTCGGTCCGCCCGCAGCCTGGTGGAGGCGGATCGCCTGCGGGGCATGCTTAGCGACGCCAGCCGCCCCCTCCTTCCAATCCGCAGTCTCCGCCCGCCCGAACTGGTAGACCGACGCGGTAGCCAGACCGTTGGCGGCGAAGTCCTGGGTCTCGCCGATGGTGACCGGCTTGCCTTTCATCCATTCCGCGCCGGGGCGGGGTTGGGAGACGTACCGGACCGCGCCCATGTGCCCGGCGGCCTTGACGGCTGCGCCGGACGGGACGCCCGCTGAGTAGTCGATCACGGTGCCGAGGATGCGGGATTGTGCGTGGGCTTGCACGGTGGAGCCAAGGGTTGCGCCCGCGACTGCGAGTGCGGTGGTTTGAAGGAGGCGGCGTCGATTGAAAGTAGTCACAACCGTGACTCTAGCAACATTACGGTGTGGGTTGGGGAGCGCGGATCGTCCATGCCGCAATCGCCGTGGTGATCGGCACCGCCAGGACTGATGCGATCGCGCCGATACTCGAGCGCATGATCTCGGTGGCCACCACGTCGGAGGTGAGCACCTGCGTGAGGGGACGATCGGCGACCTGGAGCAGCATCGACAGCGGGAGGGCAGCGCCCATGTATGCCAGCACCAGGGTATAGACCATCGAGGCGATGTGATCGTGGCCGACCTTCATTGCGGAGGCGAACACGGCGCGGGGCCGCGCATCGGGCGAAGTTTCGTACAGCTCCTGCACCGTCGAGGCCTGTGCAATGGTGACGTCGTTGAGCACGCCGAGCGCGCCGATGATGAATCCGGCGAGCATGATCCCTGGCACTTGCACCTGGGGGAGGTACATGTGAATGAGGAGGTTGTTTTCGTCGGCAAGCCCGCGAAGCTGCGTCGTGTCGATGGCGAGGTGTGCCGCGAGCGCCGCAAGCCCCAGCGCCGTCAGGGTGCCGGCCAGGGCCGACGCGGACTTCCAATTCCTGCCGTGCACAACAAAAAAGACAGGGAACAGCACCGCGGCACCCGTCACCAGGGAAAGCCCCACGGGGCTGTAGCCGAGCAGAAGCCCGGGGACTAGGAAGCCGAAGATGACAAGTAAGGTGCACAGCAGACCGAAGATTGCGCGCAAGCCGCGCCACGCCCCAACGGCAACCACCACCAGCAGCGTGAGCGCGAGCCACAGGCCGAGCGGCACCGAGCGGTCCATGTCGAGGAAAGAATACGAAGTCTTAGGGTTGTGGTGCACTGAGAGCACTACGCGGTCGCCGACCGAAAGCTCTGGGGTGCCCGGCTGCTGGGCAGCCTCGATGGTTGTGGTTCCCCCGGATTCGAGCTCGACGCGTAGGAAGTCGCACTCAGGGTGGTTTGGCGTTGCGACGCCACCACAGGGAGCCACCGAATGTTCAATGACGGTGGCCTTCACAGTTTCAGCCGTCGACGTCTGTGTCTGCTCAAACCCGGGCAGGACCTCCGGGTGCTTGCCGCCCGGCCACAGTAGTGCGAGCCCGGCTACGGTGACGACGCCCGCAATCGCGAGGAACGCTGCGAGCACGCCGCGCGCCGTGCGCAGCGGAGACGGTGAGGACTGGGTTGCGTGGCGTGCCAACGGAGCTCCCTTGTGAGATCAGTACTGGGACAATCAGACTGATTTTAAAGCTACTTCACGACAAGCGCGCGATGCGCCGCTTCGAAGCGGTCGCGGAGCTCCCTGAAGTACTCGCGGTGTGCATCGACGCTGCGGTGGCCTTGCCCGAACGGCGGGGTTGCCCGCCGCACCTCGGGGGCGACGACGTCCAGCGCGATGAGCACGGTGCCACGTAGAGTGGCGCGCTTCATCTCCAGGGGAACGACCTCGCAGCCGAGCGCATCTGCGAGCACCGACAGCCATGTCGGGTGGTCGGCCGTGACACGACCGGAGGCCACGACGCGATCGGGGAGCGCGCCTGCCTCCTTGAGCTGCTCGTAGACGCGCAGATACGACATTGCGATGCCTTCAAACACACCCCGCCACAGGTCGGCTGGTGTGGTTGCCGCAGTGACGCCCAAGAGCTGCGCCTGCGCGGTGGCGGCCCAGCCCGTGGAACGCTCGCCGGTGAAGAACGGAAGCACTAACGGTTAGGTGATTGTGCGCGGTCGAAGTGTGATCTTGATTCTGCTGTTGTTGCTCGCTTTTGTCCGCTTGTACGGACGACCCAGCAAAAACGTTCCATGTCCCTATCCGCACTCGAACACACCAAACACCGCATGCACCGCACAGGAGACAACCATGGTGACCAACACCAGCTAGCCGCCTAACCCAACCCTGAACTTCAAACCGAGCCGAAAGTTAGACGGCTACACCACTCCACGGGACTTGACCGCGGGCAACCCCACGTCTTTGTAACTGGTGCGGTGGTTGTTGCCAGTTGGGCCTTGCGTAGGTCCGTTTTATGGAACATGTCACTCTGCGGCCGCAGAGCGCAACGCCGATCGCAACCGTTTTGCGTAGCGCACGTCACAGAAGTCGGCCATAATGGAGACGTCTGAAAGCAGATCAAAATGGGGGATTGATGGGGAAGAATAAGACGATTGTGATTGGCGCGGTACTGGTGGCGACGCTTCTCGCGGGGTGCGGCGACCAGAACGCGGTGCTCGAACAGCACGCCGAGGCTGAAGCAGCTTCAAGTCCGGGGACTACCGAGGTTCCGGCATTCCATTTCGAAAGTGGGACTCTCGAACTCGGAGACTTTGATCCGCAAACGCTTGGCGACGACCTCTTCGATCCTTGCACCGAGATCTCCGAAGCGGAATTTGCTGCGGCGGGGATTACGGGGGTGGAGAACGAACCAGCGCTGTCTGGCGGAAATGCGCAGGGATGTCGAACCGACCAGCCTGAGCCAGCTGTTACTCGAACGGTTATTGCGGCTCGAACTACCTCAAATGATGCTGCCAACGCAGCTGATTATGAATTTTCTTTTGTGGAATCAAGCGTTGATGGGATGTATACATTCAAAAATCCCACCGTTAACCCGTATATGTGCATCGCCCAAGTCGACACGCAAAGAGGCGGTTTGTCTATAGGCATAAGCGTAAGCGGTTTGAAAAAAGATAGAATTGACCCTTGTAAAGTGGCCGTTAATGAACTCTCAAATCTTTATCGCTCGATAAACAATGGATGACGGGAACGTAGCAAAAGGGCCGAGTCTGAGATATTTTAGAGAACAGTGAAGCGGGGGAGCTTCACGCTAACTATGTATTAGGGGAACATATTTAAATGGGGGGAAACATGGGGAACAGAATAAATCTAGATGTTGAAAGAGTACTCAATTCTGCATCGATGCTGACACGACTTGCAGATTCGGTCAGCAACACCGGAGTTAACGGCTTGTTCAACGGAATGGCCGCCTTCTCGCCGGTCTCCGGCTTGGACGGCGCGGGGCGGACGCACTCGCGGGTGTCGTCCACGTCGGCGCCCGAGGCGAACCGCGTGCTGGGGGAGTGGCTGCAGACGATTGCCGACGTGCTCCGCGTGAGCACCGAGAACACGGCGCGGGCGGACAACTCCGTCGCAGGGATTCTTGGCTCGATCGGCGTGGTGGAGCGCTCCGGCGGCGCGGGGGCCGTGTCTGGGCTGATGACGCAGGCGATGTCGCACTATGACAACGCCAAGAACTTTTCTAATCCACGGCCGACGGCTGGGGCGCAGGCGTCGTTACCCGTGCTCCATGGGCAGCTGATGACCACGCAGGTTGCGCAGGCCACCGCGGCGGCCGCGTTTTGGGGCCAGAATGCGGCGCTGATCCAGTCGGTGATTGCGCAGCTGCCTGGGGTCGCCGCGATGCTCGCTGATTCGGCGGATACTGAGTTTGTGGCGCGTGCCGTCGATAAGCTTGGCGACGTCGCCCGCGTCGGCCAAGAATACGTCGCTAGGTCCGTCGCGATGCAGGGGCACGCGGCGGGCCTCGCGCAGGTCGCGGGCGCGGAGCAGCTTATGGCACACGGCGCGATGTCCGTGTACGCGGGGTTGCCGGGCCCGTCGCGGCTCGCGTTTGAGCGCTCCTACCTGGGCGTGTTCCCGCCGCGGCTCACCGCGTCGCTGCAGCCGGTGGTCCCAGTCTTTGACCGTCTGCTGCCTGACCTCGGATCCATCCCGGGCAACGGGTTTGCGGTGCCGGACATGCCAGAAGCGGTGGCTGCCGCATTCGAGGATTCGCCGTTGCCGCGCACGCTTCGCGACGCCTTCTCCGCCGCTGGCCTTTCCGCGCTCGGGAACGCAGCAACGCCAGCCCACGTCGTGGCCGAGTACGGGATGCCAAACCCGGAGGTCCTTGAGCAGGTGGCCGCGAAGGCACCGGGCGGATCCGCAGCAACGCAGGCCGCCTCCGCGGGGCTCGGGCAGATCGCCCCGCAGCCCGGCGGCGCATTCGGCGGCGGGGCAGTCCCGGCCGGCGGCGCGCCCCTGGGCGGCGCCGCGATGCCAGTCCCGGCAGGCGCCGGTGCTGGAGCGGGCGCTGGCGCTGCCGGCGGGTTCGCGCCCGGCCAAACCATCGCCGCGGGCGGCGGTGCCAGCTCGGGTGCTGGTGGCGCAGCCGCCGGGCCGATGGGCGCAGGTACACGAGGTCGCGGCGCAGGGCGCGTCGGCGGCGGGCGTCATGCTGCGCGCGAAGTCGGTGGCTCCGCGGCGTCGGCGGCGGGCGCCATTGGCGCCGGGGCGGCCGGAGCGGGCATCGGCGGCGCACTGGGTGCAGGGGCCGGGATGGCGGGTCGCCCGCTGTCCGGAGTTGGCAACGGCATGCCTGGCGCGGGCGGGAATGCAGCACCCGGTCTCACGCAGGGCGCAGCGGGCGGCACCGGTGGTAACGCGGCGGGGAGCCGCGGCGGCGCGATGGCGGCCGGGCCCATGGGTGCGTCCCGCGGTGCCGACAAGAAAGGGAAGCCGAACGCCAAGGTGAAGGCGGTGACGAGCGCGGTCGAGCGCGACGGCAACCTGGAGGCGCTGCTCGGTGAGTCGCCGCTAGTCCTGCCGACGGTGATTGGCAGCAACGTCCGCGGATAAAAAGCAGCCCACGTTGACCTATTTGAGCAGGTCAGCGGGGGACGTTCAGTAAACTCCCCAACCTTCTAGACCCGCCGCCGCGGAAGCGGCGGCTTACACGTTTTCTGACTCTTCCTTGCACACCCCCGCCACGCCCACCGTCCCGGAAACCGAACCGAGCCCCGCAACGGAAACCCCGTATCGAGTCCCGCCGCGACTTCCGAACCGAACCCCGTCTCAACAAGCCGTCACGGAAACCCCGCCCCGGTGCCCGTCTCGGTTTCCGACCCGAGCGGACGAGTCGAAACGGAGTGCGACACGGCCACCGCCCCGGAGTACGTCTCGGCGTCCGGTGGGGCTCGTCTCGGGAGCCGCCTTGGTGTTCGACCCGGTTGCCGTTTCGGGTGCGTGCTCACCGCTTCGGAGTCCGACACGTTAGTCGGAACGGTTGCCGACACGGGGCGGGGCTCGGGGCGGGGTGCGTTGCGGGGGTCGGGGCGAGGGACTTTGAACGTGCTGCGTGTTCGTTGCTAGGGAGCCAGAACCGCCGAAACCGCATCGTACAATGAAACCTATGTTCACCGCTTTGCACTCAGCGCTTGGAATAGCGCCTACCGACGAGTTCACAAACGAGATGCTCGACCGGCTGGTCGAGGAGCGCATTGCGGAGCGGCAAGACCTCGACTTCAAAGAGAAGATCGACAGCAAGCCGACTCGGCCTGAGAGCGACGTGAAGAAGGACCTGTGCGCTATGGCGAACAGCGGTGGTGGGGTCATTGTTTACGGCGTGGGTGAGCTGTCCGACATGAAAGACCACGCCGGTAAAAGGGTCAGTGCCGGCGACTATTCCCCCCGGCTTGGAGCAGGCCTACCGCTCTGTTGCCACCGATTACATTTCGCCGCCATTGCGGGGCGTGGAGTTTCACCGGGTCGAGCATCCCGAACACGAAGCATTCGTCGTCGTGGTGCCGGCCAGTAAGCAAGTGCCGCATATGTACTTCACCGAAAAGAAAAACGCCACGGCGCTCGCTGCGCCTACTCGTAACGGGAGTCACTCCGATTGGTTGAGTGAGCCTGAGATTGCGAACCTGTACCGGCTGCGTTTTCAACGGGAAGAAGCCTCGTCTCGTGAAGTAGACGAGGTGTATAGCAAGGTGGCCACGAAGCGGTCTAGTGACGGCTTCTGGGGTGTCGGTGTTGCGGTGCCGACGTACCCGGCAAGAAACGGCGACGTTACTCAGCGTGACGCGACTGTGGCAAGGTTTGCCGCTTATGACGACCCGCTGCGCCTGGAATACAACGGGTCGGTGTCTCCGGCGACTGCCTCGAATTACCGCAAGGGTTTGAAGTGTTGGACGTTTTCGGGAAAGCAGTACGACACGCAAGAATTGCTCGCGTATGTCGAGCTGCACGAAAACGGGGTTGTCACCGTCCTGTCGCGGCTGGACAAGGTGACGTTCTCGACGCAAGACCAGATAGTGTCCACGCATGCGGTTGCCTGCTTAGTAGGCGACCTCTTGGCGCTTGTTCGCCACTACGGAGGTGTTACCGGCAACACCGACTACACCGTGCGTTGCAGCGTTGAGTGGGACCAAGACAAGCCGCTGGTGTTGTGGCAGCCGAAAGACATGAGGTACTTCTCCGATGACCCGCTGCCGTTAGAGTCGTTCAGTCCGGTCGAGGCGGAGGTAAGCGTTACCGCGAACGCTGCGCTCATTGACACCGCGAGGTCGCTGGTGCGGGACTGCTTGAACCAGGCAGGAGTGGAGCAGCTTCCGGTGCGGAAGGAGCAGTAAGGCTTATTCGCCTGGCTGTGTCGGGCTGCTAGAACTGTGGGTTTGTCAACCGCTGGTAGGTCTTCGCGAGACGAAAACTCAACGAGGGCAGCGAGTATAGTGTCCGATCTCCTTGAGTACCAACGCCGTCGACCAGTGGACAAGAAGGAGCGTGAGTACTTGCCCCGTACCGCGGTGGATGCTGGACCGGGTCTCTGGTCGGCAGACCAAAAGGCGCGGCACGGGGTTGTACCCAGAGAAGGACGTCACTCCTCCTGGTTGGCAGATTCTTTAGTCGTGCGGACAGGCAACCTTAGACCGGGAGCGGTCGGCGCTTTTATCTTACACAGTACGGCCGGAACACCGTCCGCGCGTAGCATCCTCGTTGTTTCAGTGGCCTTGTGGTAAGCGCCAAACCTGACGTAGTAGGTCGCGCCGTCATCGCTTTAAACCTCAAAGCAGTCCGGCAGCTCCGCGAAGTCGAGTAACTCTCGTTCCTCGTCCTCTTGCGGGGCTTCAGGGGCTGCCAGCCTTGCGGGCAAGACCCGTATGGTCAGTCAATGCAGTGCGCCACCAGCGTTTGAGCTTTTCCCACGTCTAGCCTTCCACGCCCAACAGACCTGTCTGCTGGGCGGTGCATGCTTCACGCAGATGGAGGAACTCGTCGATGTCGTATTACGGAACCTCGCGGGGCTCCACGTCGTCGGTGAGAAATCGTGAGCTGTCGCGGTAGCGGCGGGTAATGCCTTGAGGCGAATTAGTTACTGCCAGTCGAACTCGAGGGCAAGTTGGAGCTTGGTTGCAGGCGCGGGCGCACCCTTGTCGTCTCGGTCGGGATGCGTGGTGATGAGACTGTGGTGGAAAGTCATGCTGAGCAGCCTGGTAGTTCGTTTCGCCGGTCTCCTTCGCCGGGGGTACGCAGTTTGCACGAACTTAGGCCCGCTCTTTGCGCCGGGGTCGACTTCGGACTTGATGCGGTTCCACTTGACGAAGTACACCGCAGCCTTCTTCTCACGACCCATGCGCTCTCACGTCGCCCAAGGCGTTGAGGGAGCTCGAGTGGACAGCAAGAATTTGGGGTTGTCGTCGGGCACTTCAAAGCGACTAGAGCGCGCAACATAAATATTGTGAATGTCATTGGCTGTGCCGGTGTAGAAGTGCCTCTGTCGGCCTGTTAGCCCCAGGTTTTCTCCGGCACGTTGGCCTGGTTGAACTTTTCCATAGGGATAGTCTCGAGTGGACCAGGTGCTGACGCGACGTTGGGGTGGCTGGGTTAGTGTGAATGTGAGGCAGCAGGCCGAAGCGCCACCGCGTAAGACTTAGCGGTCGTCGGTCCCGTCTAGCACTTGCACGATAAAATAGTTCGTCTTTATCTTCCCGTCAGTCTGCACGATCCGTTGCTCGAGTCGACGAACCCGCAGCCTCGTCCGAGCGTTTATATGAATGTCGCCATTGTCAACCTCGTCGAGGAAGCGCATGTCAAGCACCTCGGCTTTGAACCTCTGGCCGCCGTGCCGAAATGTCCACTTGCGATGAGGGGCTGCGAGCTGGGGTGTTTCCACCCAGACATCCAGTACGCGTAGTTCCTCTGAGAGATCGCTCAGGTAGTCGCGCTCCTGTTCGTTAAATTCCCCTACAACTCGGCCAGAGGACGTCTGGAGCTCCACGCGGTTGTACTCGGTGTCTTCTAATGGCTTCGTTGCTTGGATGAACGCCCCGTGGAAATGAGCATCACCTGCAATTTTGTAGATGACTGGCGACACCTGCTTCTGTTCTCCGTCTTCAGTTGTAATGGTCGTTGTATCGCCGTCGGTTGTAGCCTTGTGAGTACGTCCACGGACCCATTTCACCACGTCGATTGCGCCCTTGAGAATGTTATAGAGGTTGATGGCAGCGACTGTCCCTGGGGCGGCTAGGGACTGCACGGTGTGACCATGAATCTGCTCGAGACCGTCGAGCAACAACTGGAAGCCGATCACAAAGGAGCCAGAGTCAAGGGCATTGACTTTTACCTGAACTTTGCGTGCATCTTCAGGGGATAGCGTCTTGTGCGCGATGCTCACCATTTCACTGATGCCTTGGAGGGCTTGCGCAAGGTGGTCAGCGTACATCTCGTGGTACTCGGGGTTTTCACCCAGGTACCTGACACTGAAGCCTTCGTCGTTGCTGAGTAAGAGCTGTTTTGGCCCCTCTGGTTTACGCATAAGGCAAATTCTAGACGACTATGTGCAACATTTCTCCGAATACAACCTGACGGTGGGCACGGCGCCTCTGATTCTCGATAGATTCCAACACATGTTCGACGCTGGGGGCCGACCCCGAAGAGCTCCTCGAATTTCAGTCTGTTTCGTTAAAATAAGCCCGCGAGAAGACCAAACGGTGGGCGGCGCTCTCGGTGTCCCATTTAGGGACACCTCGGGGTTGATTATGGTAGTGCATGCGAAAAAGCGCTACCAGTGGGAGGTAACCTCACCGATATGAGACGATAGGTAGGCGTTTTACGGCCAGCGCAACATGGGTGAGTAGGGCAACAACAAACTGAGGAATTTACGCGGAGTCGTTTTTGGTGTTTTGACTGTCTGCCGCGTGCGAGACCGGGCACGTCTTCAGCTTATTGCGACTGCGATTTCGTAGCCGTGAACGTCCTACCTCGCTCACATGGGGTTACAACGGTTGAGTAGGTTGGAGGTTTAACCACCGACGAACTTGATGCCATATTCGTCGACGGCCGAAGCAGCGGCCAGGGTGATTTTGTCTCGACTCATTTTCAGGCCTCGGTCATAGCTCGCACCGGCTGCAACAAGGTGACATTACAGGTGTTGTGGGGCGGGGCACCGGTATTGCAGTCACGAGCGCTTCCGCCAGTCAGTGGACCAGGATGTTGATATCGTGGGCGTGACCGCCGGAATCCCGCATGTTCTCGGTTGTACCATGCAGGTGGGCTGGGCGGGAACGACAATGTGCCCGTTCGACCTCGCTGGCGGGCAAGGTGTCAAGCTCAAGGTGTTCTTGGAGTCGCTGCCGTATTCGAGGATGCAGTTTGCCGTGGCGTGCCCGAACGAACGCCAAGATTCGTGGCTGGATGTGCATAGGCGAATGCTCGAGTCCTTCGGCGGTATCGCCGAGGTTATCGTGCCTGATAACACCTCCACTGCATCGGACGCAATCAGTGCTGCTGACCGAAACTGGCGGATCATCTCCACCGATGAGGAGTTTATGTAGCACCGCAATACCGACGCCCCGCCGACGAGGACGAAGCGGACTAATGACTAAGCGAGTGTGGAACCCGGGGTGAAAATCATCACCCAGAAAGTCATCCACGCCCTGGCGGACTACCAATGCGTCGATTGCGACGAGCCCATTTTCCGCATCCGCGAACTGGTCGAGGGGATCAGCCCCGCCACGCTGTTTAGAGGCTGACAGTACAGTCAACGCGAGGCTTGTGATGCCAGTGAACGCGAGGTTCTCGGTGCGCTACCGGACACACTAAAGTAGCGTGCCGAGTGGAAAAGCGCCAAAGTCGCCCAAGAAATTTGCACATCACTGTCGATGGGGCCCATTACTCGGTACCCAAGCAGGTCGCCGGGCGGATCGTCGATGTGCGCAAAGAAGCCGTCACACGACCCGATAGGTCAGTTTTGGGTCATTTTGGGACCGGGTTGGGGGGGGAAAGAAAATGCCATGTAAGTAGACAAATCGAGCAAAAGTAGGCGGAAAGGGGGCTCTGGCAAAAGGTTCCCGAACTCTTTCGGGGACCTGACCCCTGTTTGGTAGCCATCTCTGATTTCGGCCATGTTGGGTCGGGGAAAGGTAATCTACCTCCATGCCTAGGAAGGTTTATTCGGATCAGTTCAAGCGCGACGCGGTCGCGATGTACGAAAACGATCCAAATCTCTCGCTCAAGGCCGCAGCCGAGGACTTAGGGATCTACCGCACCACGCTTCGCACGTGGGTCGACACGTACGGCACCGGTGCAAAGACCCAGAGTCCACCGGTTTCACGTGCTGATCGTGCCAAACAACTCACGGATGCCGAAAAGGTACGCCAGCTACAGCAGGAAAACGCCCGGTTAAAAGAAGAACGCGATATTTTGCGCAAGGCGGCCAAATATTTCATGGAAGAGACAAACTGGTGATCCGCTTTCGGTTTGTCGATGACCACCGCACCGAGTACTCGATCAAGCGGATGTGCACCGTCCTTGGGCTCAATCGCAGCGCTTACTACAAATGGAAGGCCAGCAGCGCCCAGCGGCACCGCCGACTGATCGACGACGCCATGCTAGGGGCGAAGGTCAAGGCGGTCTTCGATGACAAAGACCAGCTCTACGGTGCTAAACGCATCGTGGCAGAGCTGACGCATAACGACGCCTACAATGACAACGGGCCGGTCAACCATAAGCGCATCGCCCGGATCATGAAGAAGCTTCGCCTGCGTGGCTACACCAAAAAACGCAAGATCACCACCACCAGGCGTGAGCCCAATCGCGTGGTGTTTGCTGACCTGGTCAAGCGGGACTTTACAGCCCCGGCTGCAAATAGGGTGCTGGTTGGCGATATCACCTATCTGCCGATCGCGGACGGGTCGAATATGTATTTAGCTTCGGTGATTGACTGCTATTCCCGGATGCTCGTTGGCTTTGCTATCGCAGATCACATGCGCACCGAACTTGTCGAGGAAGCGCTCGAGCATGCGCACCACACCCGAGGGAGTCTTGCCGGGGCGATCTTTCATTCGGACCACGGAAGTGTCTATGCCTCATCGCAGTTTCAGGCCACCTGTCGCAGGCTCAACGTCACCCAGTCGATGGGTGCAGTGGGCACCAGTGCCGATAACTCACTGGCGGAGTCGTTTAACGCCACCTTGAAACGAGAGGTCCTCAAAGACAAGAAAGTCTTTGCCAACCAGCTCGTCTGCCGGCGAGATGTCTTCGCGTGGTGCGCGAGCTACAACACCAGCCGAAGACACTCCTGGTGCAAGTATCTCACCCCCACAGAGTACGAAGCGCCCGCCGCGTAACAATGCGCTAGAGTAAGCCCCATAATTTCACCACCCCATGGTGTCTACTTTCCGGGGGCCGGGCCCGACCGGTCATGTCCGTCTGCCCGTCACTCAACCTACAGCTTCGCACTTTCTACTGAGTGGGTAACGTCTGCTGGCATGAAGAAAACTATCGTCGCCCTCGCAGCGGCCTCCGCAATGTTCCTCGCGTCGTGTTCCGGTACGGAAACAGCCTCGTCTCAGTCGCAGGAGACGGCACGAGCCGGTTACGAGATTGGCGACTTCGTGCTTAACGTTATCGACGTAGCCGACCCGTCTAACGTCGCTGAAGTCGTAATGCCGGAGTACGAAAGCTTCAAGCAGGTCTCCGTTACGGCAGACGTGACGAATAACTCCGCAGAAGCCGTTGACCTAGCATGCAGTAAAGACCTTGAAGTTCAGATCGCGTCCAATGGCTCTGCGTTGGGCAATGCTGGCTATTTGGAGCGCGTACCAGGCAACCCGCAATGCGGTGACATGCTTGCCCCTGGCGAGACGAAGCAGATGACCTGGGTATCGCTCACGCCTGAAGAAGCTCAGCCGACGGATCTATTTGTCCAACTTGCCTCCGACCCGAGTTTCTTCGAGGAGATTCCGCTCCGGTAGCCGGAGCAGGGGGGCGATGTGGTGCTCGCCCCGCGTTGCCCAGAACCTCTCGGCTGCTCGATGCTCAGATCAAGTCCAGACAGCTAGAGCGAGCTCTGGAGCCTAAAGAATGGGGACGTCTACGTGACCGCGCGCAATTAGAACCCCATCTCTAACGGCGTAGCACTCGACATAGTGATTGCCTCTGAACTGAGTGGATTCTCTGTGTCTCCCTGCTCCAGAATCTTTAAAGATTTGGCCTCGGACTTGGTTTCTCCTTTTTGAAGCGTCCTGGGTTTGGTTCCGCTTCTTTTACGGCCCTGTGTTGATGGGCTCGGTGAGATAATACTCGGTTTCTACTTCTTGTGGGGTGGCGTAGTCCAACGCCTCGTGAAGACGTTTGGTGTTCCACCAGTGCACCCACCGCAGGGTGGCTAGCTCGACTTCTCCTACTGATGTCCACGGGCCCTGGG
>NZ_VNKN01000018.1:0-41270 GCF_007786415.1 Corynebacterium sp. NML180780
GCTGGGCAGGACGAACATAACCCCAGCACAACACACCCAAAAACCACCCATCCCACCCCCAAAAAAGCACACATTTTGTCGCTTAAGTCGACACGCCGAGAAAAGCACACATTTTGTCGCTTAACCCGAAAGCCAGGAGGTAGGGCACAAAAAAAGGGGCGCCCGCACATCAAGCGAGCGCCCAAGCCGACGATTCAGCCGGCGGCTTCCACAGAGCTACACCAGGTAGCGGCGTCCCACCACAAAAACCGCAGCGCCAACCGCGGAGGCGATCAACAGCGCCACGAGCGCGCGAGCCACTGTGTTGGAGCCGGTCTCGGCAGCCATGCCGCGGGCCTGCACCTCGGTCGCGCCGGCGACAGCATCTGCGGTCACGGGCGCGGCCTGCTGCTGCACTTCCACAGCGGGTGCTGCCCCACCGTCGGCCTGCTCGGCCTTACCCCCGGCCCGGGCCTCCTCCAGGCCCTGCTCGCGGATCACACCAGCGTTGTCCGTCACCAGCTGCGCCGCGGCTTCCGCCTCCTCCTGCGTCGGGGTTTCGGCGACACGGGCCACGTCAGCAACGTAGGTGGCACCGTCCTTGTTCAGGTAGTAGGTCTGCCCGTCCACATTCAGCACAGACGGGAGCGCGACCAATCCGCCGGCAACTGGCGCCGGGTTGTTCGGGTCCACCGCGTCCGCGTCGAGCATCTTCTCCGCCGGAGCTTGGTCCGCGTCGGGCTGCACCGGAGTGGCAGGCTGGTCGCCCTGCTGGCTCTCCGGCGCGTCGGCGGGAGCAGCCGGGGCGGAGGGGGCGGGCGCGGGGGCGTCGATAAGCCCTGCGACCGCTGCCCTGGTCACGTCGACCGCGCGCTCCTGGTCGTCGGCGCTCAGCTGCGCGTAGGGGGTGGCGACGAGGTTGGCGTCGGACACGTAGTGGTCCCCTGCCTGGTTGAGGAAGTAGGTGGCGCCGAGGGCGTCCGTCACCTCGGCGGGGAGGTCCTGCGCGCTGGCGAGCGGGGCCGCGGTGAGCGTGAGCGCACCGGCAAAGGCGACGGCGAGGGAAGTGCGGTTCATGGTGGTCTCCTGTCTCGAGCAAGGGTCACTCTCAAGTTCACCTTTAGACTTTACACAGAGGTGGCGCGTTTTCCCAGGAGTCACACGTAACACATTGGCAACGATTGTCGCGCGGAGGCGCTGGCTACCCGGCGGCGTCCACCGTCGCGTCGTCCACCACGCCCACAAACTGCCACCCAACCACCGCATTGCGTACCGCCGCGGCGAGTGGGTTCACCGGCTGGATGCAAGAGATGGTGAGGAGGCGACCGGGCATCGGCTCGGTGCCCCACACGGAGGCGTCGTCAGCCAGCCCCTCCTTCTTGGGATCGTGCAGGTCCGTCGCGCGGTACTCCAACCACTTGCCCGCCGCGCGCGAATCCTGCGTGCGCAGGTAAAGCGTGTCCCCCTCGCGCACGTTGTGCGCATTCGCGCGCGCGTCGTACAGCCCGTCAAACACACCGCGCACCGCCGCGCCAGTATGCCCCGCCACCACGACAACGTCGCCAGCACCCGGGCCCGGGAGCTGATACGGCTTCCCCTCCGCCGTGTACGCGCACGCTTTGCCCATCGACGCCGGATTGATCGCGCCGTCCTTCACCCGGCAATCCCCCTCCTCAAACTCGGCGCGCAAGCCTATCTGCGGCACCGCCATCTCCACCGGCCGCGACTGCCCAATCGGGCCCGCCTCACCCGGCTCCCCTCCCCCACACCGGCTCAGCAACACCACCGGCAGCGCTAACACCGCCACCAGCACCGCAAGCACCATCGCGCGCCGCACCCAATACACCCACTGCGGGCGACGCGGTCTCCGGGATCCCATGGCGCAATAGCGTATAGGATCGGCCCTATGAAAACAGTCAATGTCACAGAAGTACCGCAGGGAGCACAGCTTATCGACGTCCGCGAGCCCGACGAGTTCGCCATCGCCCACGCCGCGGGCGCCGTCAATCTTCCGCTGTCCAACTTTGTCGGCCTGGCAGACAAGATCGACCCGGACCAGGACATCTACGTCATCTGCAAGTCCGGCGGCCGCTCAGCCCACGCCGCCGAGTACCTTGAGCAGGCCCGCGGTTGGGACAACGTCATCAACGTCGCCGGTGGCACAGACGCCTGGCTCGCCGCCGACCTCCCCGCGGAATAGCCGCCTACCCCGGCAAAACACACCGCCCGGCGGGGGCAGTTTTCCGCGCAACTGTAATTGATTGAATTAGCCAACTAACCGTATGATGTGGGCATGGCAACGCACGACGAGCTCCCCAATGCACTCACCAAGTCCCCGTCCTTCCAGATCGAGCGGGTCCGCCGCCACACCAAGGAAGAGGTGGAGCGCACCCTGTTCAAGCACGACGTGAGCATGCGCGGCTTTTGGGTACTCACCTGCGTTGACAACACTGCACTGTCGCAGTCGCAGCTGTCCAGCCTGCTGGCTGTCGACGCCTCCGACATGGTCCGCCTCGTCGATTCGCTGGAGAACCTGGGCTGGGTCAAGCGCGACCGCGACCCGAAGGACCGGCGCCGCCAGATCGTCACCGCGACCAAGAAGGGCTCCAAGGCGTTGGGGACGCTCGCCGAGGAGGTCGCCGATGCCGAGGACCGCGCCCTCGACGCGTCCAGCGCCAAGCAGCTCAAGAGCCTGAAGAAGCTGTCGAAGGCGATTCTGCAGGACGAGGACCAGTAGGAGCGTCGATAAGCGAAAAGCCCGGCCCCCGTGGGGACCGGGCAATGAGGCGCGAGCTTAGTCGCCGATCTGGTCGCGGCCGCGCTTGACAATCAGCGGGTCCGGCTCGCCGACGAGCTCGTGGTCCTTGTTCGTGTACTCGAACTTGGACAGGATGTAGCGCATCGCGTTGAGGCGGGCGCGCTTCTTGTCGTTGGACTTGATGGTCACCCACGGGGACTCGTCCGTATCGGTGTAGCGGAACTGCTCCTCCTTGGCGCGGGTGTAGTCGTCCCACTTGTCCAGCGAGGCCAGGTCCATCGGGGACAGCTTCCATTGGCGGACCGGGTCCACCTGGCGGATGGCAAAGCGGGTGCGCTGCTCGCGCTGGGTCACGGAGAACCAGAACTTGGTCAGCGAGATGCCGGAGCCCAGGATCATGTTCTCCAGCATCGGAACCTCACGGAGGAACTCCGCGTGCTGCGACTCGGTGCAGAAGCCCATGACGCGCTCGACGCCCGAGCGGTTGTACCAGGAGCGGTCAAAGAACACGATCTCGCCCGCGGACGGGAAGTGCTCAATGTAGCGCTGGAAGTACCACGAGGTGGACTCGCGCGGGCTGGGCTTCTCCAGCGCAACCGTACGGGCACCACGCGGGTTGAGATGCTCGTTGAAGCGCTTGATGGTGCCGCCCTTGCCGGCGGCGTCGCGTCCCTCGAAGAGGATGATGTGGCGCTGGCCCGTATCCTTGGTCCAGTTCTGCCACTTCAGCAGCTCGATCTGCAGCGCGCGCTTTTCCTTCTCGTACTCCGCGCGGCTCAGGCGCTCGTCGTACGGGTAATTCTCACGCCAGGTCTGAATCGGCGTGCCGTCCGGCATCATGAGCACCGGATCGTCTTCATCAGTATCGTCAACAACCCAGCCCTCGACCTCTGCCAGGTCGATCAAAGGGAGTTCATCATCCTTGTGGTCAGCCATGTCCTTAAGTTTACCGCCCGTCTGGGGTTTGTGTTCGATGGAAGATTGAGAGGTGGAATCGGAGGTCAGTTTCGCCGGGGTGTCCGCCTGGTGTGCGTTGTGGGCCTTCGCCGCGGGCTTCGGGTCCGGGGCCTTCCGAATCGATTCCGGCACCGGAGCGACCAGCTTCTCCTCGGATGCGAGCGCGCTGGGATCCTTGGCCGGCTGAGTTGCTTCCGGCTCCGGCTTTGAAGTCTTCGCCCGCCCAGCCGCCGGGCGCATCGCCTCGGCGCGCGGGGCCTCCAGCTCTAGCGGGGCTTCGCCTGTTCCGCGCACGCGACCAAAGAGACGCCTTAAACGCAAAACAACCCCGCGCAACGGCGGGGTTGTCAGGCGGTTTGTCTTACGCGACAAGGCCGAGCAGCTCAGCCAGGTTGCCAGCCAGGCCAGCGACCTGCTTCAGCACGCCGAGCAGCGCGCCAGCGACGTGGTGGTCAGAAGAAAGGAATGCCCAGTTGTTCAGAGCCTGCATGGTGTTCTCCTTTTAGAAAAGTTTGAGTCCGGTTATCGGTGTTGTATCTCTGGAACGCACCTCGGAAGGCACGCATGGAAGTCCTACTTAGACTTCGGGCCCTTCCATTCCCAGACATCCTTGTCCGGGTTATCCGGGGAAACCTTGTCAAAACCGGTCTCCTTGTCACCCAGGGAACCCAGGTTGATGAACAGATCCGGGATGCCGCGGAACAGCTCGACGATGTTCTTACCGAACTTGCTGAAGTCCTTCAGCATGTCGATGATGGCAGAGAGGTCACCCATTGTTTTCCCCTTACGTATAGGTGCCAGAATGTCTGGCTCTAGATTGACAGTGTCCTGACACCCTCCGTGGGGCATCACACGAAGTATTTTGCCACAGCATTGTGAGCTCGCAAGTGTTCCAGCGAAACTTTCTCCCCGCCAAACTCGGCCCCCATTTGAGAGTTTGTTCACCCAAACGCAACCTTATTCCAAGGTTCACCACCAACCTGCGCCGTTACAGCTTTGTTATGGTGCTACTAAGTTAACTGTCTCTTAACTCCGGCGGGGCGGCGTAACGGGGGTTGCGGTGGCGTCGATAAGCAATGCCCCACAGAGCCGGACATTTCCCCACATCCGGGGGTATACGGGCTGGAAGGGGGCCGAGGGAGACAGCAAAACGCCCCAAGCAGCGCGGGGCTACTTGGGGCGTTTCGGGCGCAAACGGGCCTACATCATACCCATGGCCTCCGGGTCCATGCCGGCACCTGCGGCGCCAGCCGGCTCCGGCTTGTCAGCAACGACAGCCTCGGTGGTCAGGAACAGACCAGCGATGGACGCGGCGTTCTGCAGCGCGGAGCGGGTCACCTTAGCCGGGTCGTTGATGCCCTCGGAGAGCATGTCAACGTACTCGCCGGTCGCGGCGTTCAGGCCCTGGCCCGCGGGGAGGTTGGCAACCTTGTCCGCAACAACGCCCGGCTCCAGGCCTGCGTTGTGGGCGATCTGCTTCAGCGGGGCGGAGAGTGCCTCGCGGACGATCTTCACGCCCGTAGCCTCGTCGCCGGTCAGCTCCAGGTCGCCCTCGAGCTCCTTGGCGGCCTGCAGGAGTGCCACGCCACCGCCGGCGACGATGCCCTCCTCCACAGCAGCCTTCGCGTTGCGCACCGCATCCTCGATGCGCATCTTCTGCTCCTTCAGCTCCACCTCGGTGGCGGCACCGACCTTGATCACCGCAACGCCGCCAGCCAGCTTGGCCAGGCGCTCCTGCAGCTTCTCGCGGTCGTAGTCGGAGTCAGAGTGCTCGATCTCGGCGCGGATCTGCTTGACGCGGCCCTCAATCTGGGCCTGGTCGCCAGCGCCCTGGACCAGGGTGGTCTCGTCCTTCGTAATGACGGCCTTGCGTGCCTGGCCGAGCAGCTCGATGCCGGCGGTCTCCAGGGACAGGCCGACCTCCTCGGAGATGACCTGGCCGCCGGTGAGGATAGCCAGGTCCTGCAGCATCGCCTTGCGGCGGTCGCCAAAGCCCGGTGCCTTCACGGCGACGGACTTGAAGGTGCCGCGGATCTTGTTCACCACGAGGGTGGACAGGGCCTCGCCCTCGACGTCCTCGGCGACGATGAGCAGCGGCTTGCCCGACTGCATGACCTGCTCCAGAACCGGGACGAGCTCCTTGACGTTGGAGATCTTGCCGGAGACCAGCAGGATGTACGGGTCTTCCAGCACGGCCTCGCCGCGCTCCATGTCGGTGGCGAAGTAGGCGGAGATGAAGCCCTTGTCAAAGCGCATGCCCTCGGTCACCTCGAGCTCAACACCGAAGGTGTTGGACTCCTCGACCGTGATGACGGACTCCTTGTTCACGGTGCCGTTGCCAACCGCGTACATCGCCTCGGCGATCTTCTTGCCAATCTCCGGGTCGGAGGCGGAGATGCCGGCGGTGGAAGCGATCTGCTCCTGGGTCTCCACTTCCTTCGCGGAGTCGAGCAGGTGCTTGGACACCTTGTCGGTCGCGGCCTGGATGCCGCGCTTGATGCCCATCGGGTTGGAGCCGGCCGCAACGTTGCGCAGGCCCTCGCGCACGAGCGCCTGGGCCAGGACGGTTGCGGTGGTGGTGCCGTCGCCAGCGACGTCATCAGTCTTCTTGGCAACTTCCTTCACCAGCTCGGCGCCGATCTTCTCGTACGGGTCCTCGAGCTCGATTTCCTTCGCGATGGTCACGCCATCGTTGGTAATGGTCGGCGCGCCCCAGGACTTCTCCAGGACGACGTTGCGACCCTTCGGGCCAAGCGTCACCTTCACGGCGTCTGCCAGGGTGTTCAGGCCGTTTTCGAGGCTGCGGCGTGCTTCCTCGTCGAATGCAATGGTCTTTGCCATGTGAGTTTGTTGCTCCTTATTTATTGTGGAACGAGTACTCAATTCGTCGGTTCAAGCAGGCGCCCGCGACGGCACGGCTGCTGAGTGGTGCAGCCTCACCCGCTTAGCACTTGGCGTCTCCGAGTGCTAGGACCCATTTTTAGCACTCACCCCCAGCGAGTGCAAGCACCATTTGCTTATCGACGCCCACCGTTTCCCCAATGGTAGCGTCGCCCCCATGAGTGAATTCACACCGGACCGCACACGCATCTTCGCCGACCTGGCCAAACTGGTCTCTTTTAACTCCCCGCACTCCACCCCGGAGCTGGCCGACCAGCACGAGGCCGCCTGCGCCTGGACCGTCTCCGCCCTCGAGGGCCTGGGCCTGAACGTGACCCGCCACGCCACCGTGGACAACGCGGACACCATCGTCGCCGTCAAGGAACCGGCGGGCGACGCCCCAACCGTCCTCCTCTACTCCCACTACGATGTCGTCCCGGCGGGCGACCCGTCCGTGTGGACCAATGACCCGTTCGAGCTCACCGAGCGCGACGGCCGCTGGTACGGCCGCGGCGCCGCCGACTGCAAGGGCAACCTGGCCATGCACCTCGAGGCGCTGCGCCTAGTCGAGGCCGCCGGCGGCACCGACCTGGGCCTGAAGGTGGTCGTCGAGGGCTCCGAGGAGCTCGGCGGCGACGACGGCCTGGGCAAGCTCATCGAGGCTGAGCCGGAGATCTTCCGCGCCGACGCGATCCTCATCGCCGACTCCGGCAACGCCGCCGTGGGCGAGCCCACCCTGACCACCTCCCTGCGCGGCGGCGCCCAGGTGAAGGTCACCGTGGAAACCCTCGAGGGCGCGATCCACTCCGGCAGCTTCGGCGGCGCCGCCCCCGACGCGGCCCACGCCCTGATCCGCATCGCCGATTCGCTTTTCGACGAGCACGGGCGCACCACCATCGACGGCGTCGACACCACCGCCAAGTGGACCGGCGACGCCTACGAGCGCGACACCTTCCGCACCGACGCGGGCGTCCTCGACGGCGTCCAGCTCCTCGGCACCGTCGACGACGACCCCGCCGACATGTGCTGGGCACGCCCGGCCGTCACCATGATCGGCTTTACCTCCACCCCAGTCGCCGAGGCGGTCAACGCGGTCAACCCGCGCGCCGAGGCCCAGTTCAACCTACGCGTCCCGGCCGGTCAAGACGCCGCCGAGATCGCACAGAAGATGGAGGAGCACATCAAGGCCCACACCCCCTGGGGCGCCAAGGTGACCGTGGAAATCAGCGGCGTCAACGCGCCGTTTGCCACCGACCCGGAGCGCCCAGCCGCCGCGAAGCTCGGCGAGTGCCTGCGCGAGGCGTACGGCACCGACAAGCTCACCCTCATCGGTTCGGGTGGCTCCATCCCGCTGACCAACACGCTGCAGGAGCAGTTCCCGGATGCTGAGATCGCCCTCTACGGCGTTGAGGAACCCGCCTGCGGCATCCATGGCGTGGACGAGTCCGTCGACCCGACCGAGATCGAGCGCATCGCCGTCGCCGAGGCCAGCTTCCTCCGCCAGTACGGCAAGTAAGCCACCCTCGGCCGCTCAGGGCGCGGTCACGATGCGGCCACAATTCGGTAGCGAAATAGTTATCTAATCGGTACAGTTGGACGCATTGGCCGCGCCTATTCTTTTCGACGCGCCCCACGCTCTCGCACGAGTTTCCAATTCATGGCCGCTCTGTGCCTCCTTGGGCCGCTTTGTTGGGCTTGTTGGGCTCGGTAAGAGAACTCGATCCGTACATGCCCAAGGAGGGGTCCGCACTTTGCTCACGCTGCTCGCCGCGCTCATCATCGCGACGATTGCCGCACCCCCACTCATCAGGTTGTGCGGCCGGGCAGCGTTCGGCATGCTCGCCACGGTCCCACTCGGCGGCTTCATCTGGATGGCCAGCCTGTTCCAGCGGGGCATCTTTACCGACGAAGGCGAGATCGTTGCCAGCTACGCCTGGATGCCCTCCGTCAACCTCAACCTGGAGTTCCGCCTCGACCCCCTGGCCGGGTTGTTCTCCCTGATCATCCTGGGCGTCGGCGCCCTCGTCCTGCTGTACTGCTGGGGCTACTTCGACTCCAACCCGCGCCGGCTGGCCAAGTTCGGCGGCGAGCTCACCATGTTCGCCACCGTCATGTACGGCCTGGTCATCTCTGACAACTTCCTGCTCATGTACGTGTTCTGGGAGTTGACGTCCATCCTGTCCTACCTGCTCGTCTCGTACTACGGCGAGCGGGCGTCGTCACGCAGGGCCGCGATCCAGGCGCTCATGATCACCACCATGGGCGGGCTGGCCATGCTGGTGGGCATCAACCTGCTCGGGTTCAACGCGGGCATTTGGAAGCTCAGCCAGATCCCGCAGTTTGCAGACATCCAGAACACGCCCGCGATTTCCGCGGCGATCGTGCTCATAATGCTCGGCGCGCTGACCAAGTCGGCCCAAGCCCCGTGGCACTTCTGGCTACCCGGCGCGATGGCCGCGCCCACCCCGGTGTCCGCCTACCTGCACTCGGCGGCGATGGTGAAGGCGGGCATCTACCTGGTCGCCCGCCTGGCGCCGGATATGGCGGCCGTGAGCACCTGGCACCTGGTGGTCATCTCCACCGGCCTGTTCACCATGCTGCTCGGCGGGTGGATGGCGCTGAGGCAGCGCGACCTCAAGCTCATCCTGGCGTACGGAACGGTCTCCCAGCTGGGGTTTATCACCGCGGTGATCGGTGTGGGCTCGCGCGAGGCGACGATGGCGGGCCTGGCCATCACGTTCGCGCACTCCATGTTCAAGGCGACGCTGTTCATGATCGTCGGCGCCATCGACCACACCACCGGCACCCGCGACATCCGTGAGCTCTCCGGCCTGGGTCGCAAGGAACCGTTCGTCGCGTTCCTGGCGGTCGTGTCGGCGGCGTCGATGGCGGGCCTGCCCCCGCTGTTCGGATTCATTGCCAAGGAGTCGGCGCTGGAGGCGATCCTGCACGAGGAGTCGCTGCACGGCATGCCGGGCCACATCACGCTGGTCGTGCTGGTGGTCGGCTCCATCCTGACAATGGGCTACTCCCTGTACTTCCTGTGGGGCGCGTTCGCCACGAAGGCGCAGCACCGCGAAACCGGCGTCTCCCCCGCCGTGGCAAAGATGCACCACATCGGCCCGCTCCTGTCCGCCTCCCCGGCGATGCTCACGCTGGCCACCATCGCGTTCGGGCTCCTGCCCGCTTGGCTGTCCAACGCCATCAACTCCTACCTGGACGTCCGCTTCCCGCACGTCGAGGGCGCGCCGTTGAAGCTGTGGCACGGCATCACCACCCCGCTCGTCCTCACCGTGGTGATCGTCGTGGCCGGCACCGTGCTGTTCTGGCAGCGCGACCTGATCCGCAGGGTCCGCTTTGACAAGCCGGCGCTTGGCGACGCCGACGAGATCTGGGATCTCATCCTCCACCAGCTCCGCAACGCGTCGCTCAAGCTCACGGCGTCCACGCAGCGAGGCTCGCTGACCATCAACCTGGCGGTCATCTTTGCCACGCTCATGGTGGTCCCGCTCGCCGCGCTGATTCTGGGGCAGAGCAACGACATCCACATGTTGCTGTGGGACAACCCGTGGCAGGGCCTTGTGGTCTGCATCCTGTGCGCCATGGCGATCTTTGCCACGCTGCAGCGCAACCGCCTCTCCGGCGTGGTCATGGTCGGTCTCACCGGCTACTCGCTCGCGTTCATCTTTGCGCTGCACGGCGCCCCGGACCTCGCGCTCACGCAGGCCCTGGTGGAGACCATCGTCATGGTGGTATTCATGCTGGTCCTGCGCAAGATGCCCACGGAGGTGGAGCCGCGCAACGATGACAACCGGCTGCGCGCCTGGCTCTCCATCGGCACGGGCCTCTCCGTGGTGATCGTGGCCATGACGGCGATGTCGGCGCGCGTGCAGGACCCGGTGTCCAAGTACATGCCGGACCTGGCGTACGAGATCGGCCACGGCCGCAACACCGTCAACGTGCTGCTCGTGGACCTGCGCGCCGCCGACACCTTTGGCGAGATCCTGGTCTTGGTCATCGCCGCCACCGGCGTGGCCAGCCTCATCTTCGGCACGGGCACGTTTGGGCGCGAGTCCCGGCGCCCCACCCTGTCCACCAACAAGCCCCGCTGGCTCGCCTCGGGCGTGGACTCGGAGACGGCGCAGAACCGCTCCATCATGGTCGATGTGGTCACGCGCATCCTCTTCCCGTCGATCATGCTCCTGTCCTTCTACTTCTTCTTCTCCGGCCACAACGCCCCCGGCGGCGGCTTTGCGGGCGGCCTGGTTGCCGCGCTCGCGTTCACGCTGCGCTACCTGGCGGGCGGCCGCGCGGAGATCGACGAGGCGCTGCCGGTCGACCCCGCGAAAATCCTGGGCACGGGCATCCTCCTCTCCGCCGCGTGCGTGGTGGTACCGCTCTTCTTTGGCAACCCGCCGCTCACCACCGGCTACGCCTCCCTGGCGCTGCCGCTCATCGGCGAGTTCGACGTCCCCTCGGCGCTGGTTTTCGACGCCGGCGTGTACGCCATCGTCGTCGGCCTCACCTTGCACATCCTCGGCTCCATGGGCGCGTACCTGGACCGCGAGGAAGACACCCGCAAGCAGCGGGCCCGCGACCGCGCCCGTGAGCTGCAAGTGAAGAACAAACGGCGCCGGCAGCAGCAGGCGCAGCGGCGCGCCGCCAGGGAGTCCGAGCGGGCTTCGGCTGGGGGAGCGGGATCGTCGATAAGCAAACAAGCCCAAGAAGGGAGCAAGTAGATGGAAGCGAACCTCTTCCTCCTGATCGGCTCGGGCGTGCTTATCGCGTGCGGGGTGTACATGATGCTGGATCGGGCGATGACCCGCATGATCCTCGGCGTGCTGCTGATTGGCAACGGGGCGAACCTCCTGCTGCTGCAGTCCGGCGGGCAGGCGGGCTCGCCACCGATTCTCGGGCGCGAATCCGAGCAGTACGCGGACAGCGCGGACCCGCTCGCGCAGGCGATGATCCTCACCGCGATCGTGATCTCCATGGCCATGAGCGCGTTCATGCTCGCGCTGGCGTACCGGCAGTACCGCTACCGCACCGACGACATCATCGAGCGCGACGAGGAGGACCGCGCGATTGCCAAGCGGCCGACCACGCCCGCAGCCGCGCCGGACCACGACCGCTCCGACGACCCGGAGACCGGCAAGCCGAGCCTGTCCGGTGACTCCTTCGGCCCGCGCTCGTTCGAGACACCCGTGAAGGAGGCGGAGAATGACCAGTAGTCTCCTCGACTTCGCCGACTGGGCGCTGCCCGCCATGCCGTACCTGACGGTGATGCCGCTGATCCTGCCCGCCATCGCGGCGGCGCTCATCCTGGTCTCGGGCAAGCACGTCCAGCTGCAGCGCGCCATCGCGCTCACCACGCTGTTCGCGCTCGCCCTCATCGCCGGCGCCATGATTATCATCGCCGACGTCCACGGCATCCAGACCGTGCACATGGGCGGCTGGGACGCCGTCGTGGGCATCACGCTCGTGGCGGACCGGCTGTCCACCATCATGCTGTTCGTCTCCGCCACCGTGCTCTTCGCCGTCATGTGGTACGGCATCTCGCAGGGGCTTCGCGACGGCGGCGAGGACGACCCCATCGCCGTCTTCCTCCCCGTCTACATGCTCCTGTGCATGGGCGTGAACCTCTCCTTCCTGGCCGGCGACCTGTTCAACCTGTACGTCGGGTTTGAGATCTTCCTGGTCGCCTCGTACGTCCTGCTCACCCTCGGCGCCTCACCCGGGCGCGTGCGCAGCGGCATCGGCTATGTGATGGTCTCCATGGCCTCGTCCATGGTCTTCCTTTTCGCCCTGGCCCTGGTCTACTCCGCCGTGGGCACCGTAAACATGGCGCAGGCGGGCATGCGCATGGAGGAGATCCCCGACGGCACCCGCGCCGCCATCTTTGCCACCCTGCTTGTTGCGTTTGGCATCAAGGCGGCCGTGTTCCCGCTGGACGCGTGGCTGCCTGACTCCTACCCCACTGCGGCCTCCCTGGTCACCGCCGTGTTCGCGGGCCTGCTGACCAAGGTGGGCGTGTACGCGATCATCCGCATGCGCTCCACCGTGTTTACGGGCGGCACCCTGGACACCCTGCTCATGTGGGTGGCACTGCTGACCATGATCATCGGCGTGATGGGCGCGCTTGCCCAGAACGACATCAAGCGACTGTTGTCGTTCACGCTGGTCTCGCACATCGGCTACATGATCTTTGGCATCGCGCTCGGCTCCATGACGGGCCTGTCCGGCGCGATCTTCTACGCGGTCCACCACATTCTCGTGCAGACCTCCCTGTTCCTGGTGGTCGGCCTGGTGGAGCGTCAGGCCGGGGCCGCCCAGCTGCGGCGCCTGGGCTCCCTGCTGTACACGGCCCCGATCATTGCCATCCTGTACTTCATCCCCGCGCTCAACCTGGGCGGCGTCCCGCCGTTCTCCGGCTTCCTGGGCAAGGTGATGCTCATCCAGGCAGGCGCAGACGACGGGTCCTGGCTGGCCTGGGTCCTCATCGGCGGCGCCGTGGTAACCTCGCTGCTCACCCTCTACGCCATGATCCTGGTCTGGTCTAAGGGCTTCCTGCGCGACCGCGCCGACGCCCCCGAGGGCAACGTGGCCATGGCGCGGCCATCCCTGCTTGCCGAGCGCGGCGAAACCACCCAGTTCGAGCAGCGCGACGACGTCGGCCGCCTGCCCGCGGGCATGCTCCTCTCCACGGCGCTGCTCGTCGCCGCCTCTGTGTCCATCACCTTCCTGGCGGGACCGATCTCCAGCATCACGGACCGCGCGGCGGAGTCGGCGCAGGACCGCTCGATCTACCGCAACGCGGTGCTGGAGGGCCCCGTGGGGGCGGACAGCGACGAGCCGACCCGGCGCCCCGAGCGCTTCACCACCCCGCACTCGGACTACGGCGCGTCCGACAACCTGGACCGCCACCACGTGGAGCGGGACCAGCGGAGCCCCGAAGGCGGCGAGGGCGTTTCCACGGAGACCGTGCCCACGCCCGTCGCTGGGGATACGGAGGAAGCGACGCCGGGTGCGGAGGCGCAGACAAGCATGAGCCCCAACGGAGGTGAGGAGTAGATGCTGGAGACGATGCAAGGCGTCAGGCACCGGTTCCGGCCGCTGTTTGTGGTGTGGCTGACGCTCATGTGGGTGTTGCTGATGGGCGAGCTGAGCTGGGGCAACGTCGCCGCCGGGCTCGGGCTCGCGCTGCTGATCGTGCTGCTGCTGCCGCTGCCGCACATCCCCAACACCGGCTACAAGGTCCGGTGGGGCAAGCTCGTCCTGTTCGGGCTGGTGTGGCTGCGCGACCTGCTCATCGCGTCGGCGAAGGTGATCTGGCTGGCGCTGCGCCCCGCCGCGCCACCGAAGAACGCCATCCTCACCGTCCCCATGCGGCTGAGCAGCGAGTTCGTCCTGTACCTGGCCACCTGCGCGTACAACCTGCAGCCCGGCGGCTCGATTACGGACATCAACCTCGCCGACCGCGAGTGGACCATCCACGTCCTCGACGCCGCCGACCCGCACGCCATCCAGCGCGAGATTGATAACGTCGCCGCCCTCGAGCGCCAGATGATCGACATTTTTGAGAGCAGGAGCTAACCCCATGGACCCAACCCTGTACAACGTCTTCCTCTGCATCGCCGCCGTCTTCATCGCCGTCGGCTTCCTGCTGCTGGCCTGGCGCGTCATCGTCGGCCCCGACTCCATGGACCGCCTGCTGGGCAACGACGCCATCACCGCCTCCCTCCAGTGTGCCTTCGCCCTCTACGTGTGCTGGACGCTGGATACCACGGTGGTCAACGTCATGATGGTCATCGCGCTGCTCGGCTTCATCGCCTCTATCTCCGTCGCCCGCTTCCGCAAGAGGGATGGTTCGCTGTGAATTGGGCAATGCTTTTCGACGCCATCTCCCTCCTCTTCATCCTCCCCGGATCCTTCATGGTGTTCTCGGCGGCGGTCGGCGCCGTCCGGTTCGGCTCCACCCTGGCCCGGGTCCACGCGATTACCAAGCCGCAGACCACCGGTCTCCTGCTCATGTTCGTGGGCACCATCATCCGGCTGGTCAGCTCCCCCAGCTTCTCCGTGCACGAGCGCGGTGACCTGGGCATCCTGGTGCTCCTGGTCCTGTTCGCGCTGATGACCAACCCGGTCACCGCGCAGCGCCTCGGCCGCGTGGCCAGGCGCGAAGGGCTCTACGGTTCCGAGGACCAGCTCACCCGCAACGACCGACCGGCCGCCTACCACCCGCGCCGCGTCAACCCGGACGCGCCCGCGGAGTAGCGCTCGCCGCTGGCAGGTCGCCGCTCTAGGCTACCGAGGCGGCTGCATCTCCTGCATCTCGTCGCAGGTCGCGTCCACCACGCGCTTCCAGTCCCCGGTTGCCTCGTAGATTTTCCGCTGTCGTTGGTAGGCCGCCCCGTCGCGCAAGATCTCGCGCACGAGCTCCAGCTCCTCCACGCAGTCAAGCTCCTCCGCGATGGGTGCGAGCTCCACGAGCATGTCGCGCAGCTCATCCTTTACCCAGCGCTCGTCGGTGTCGCGGCTGGTAATCACGAGCGCCTCCATGCCGTAGCGGGCGCCGCGCCACTTGTTTTCGGCGACGTGCCAGGGCTGCAGCGTCGGCAGCGCTTCGCCTGCGGACAGCTTCCTGTCGTAGTACACCACGAGGCAGTGCGTGAGGGCGACGATTCCGGCGAGTTCGCGGAGGTTCGAGGGGGCGTCGCTAATGCGCACCTCGATCGTGCCCCACTTGGCGGCCGGGCGGACGTCGAAGTGCATGCTTCCAGTATGGCTGATCACGCCGGAGGTCTGCTGGTCACGCATGAAGCCGACCCACTCGTCCCAGTCGCGGAACTGGTACGGCATGCCCGCGGTGGGAAGCTGCTGGTAGAGCATGGTGCGGTTTGAGGCGTAGCCGGTATCAATGCCGTCCCACCCCGGACTCGACGCGGAGATAGCCAGCAAGTGCGGGTAGTGCACCATGATCGCGTTGATGATGGGCCACACGCGGTCCTCGTGGCTGATGCCTACGTGGCAGTGCACGCCCCAGAGCAGCATTTGCTGCCCCCAATACTGCGTGCGGTTAATGATCTCCTGGTACGTCAGCTTGGGGCTGAGCGGCTGCTCGTGGAAGTCCGAGAAAGGGTGACCGCCGCTCGCCCACAACCGGAGGCCATGCTGCTCCGCGGCGCTGCGGATCTTGCCCAGGTCGGCGCTGAGCGCACCCATCGCCTCGCGAGTATTGCGGCAGATCGGGGTGACCAGCTCGATGGTGTTTTGCAGGAACTCGCGCTCCAGCCGGGTCCCCGGGTGCTCGCGTTCCACCTGCTCAATGACCCTTTCGGCTTGCGGAACGAGGTCGCGCGTCTCGGGGTCGACGACGCAAATCTCCCACTCCACGCCCAGCGTGGGCTCCGCGGATCGAGCAAAATCGCGATAAGGATCCATGTGGTCAAGTGTAAGTCGGGGTGCCCCGAAACTTCGTCAATTTGTTTCAGGGCAATTGCTTATCGACGCCCCCGTTACCGCCCCGCGAGCACGACCGTAATCGCGTTGCGGTTCTGGATGGCCTCCGACGGCAGCTGGGTCTCCCCGTCCGGCAGGTCGTTGTTCGCACGCGGCGTGCCGCCGACGCGCTGCGCCACATCGGCCGCCACCTGGTCGGCCCCCGCCACCTGCGGGTTGTAGAACACGTACGTCTCCGGGAACACGCCGAACGTCTGCTCCGGCATATTCATCGCCGCCGGGTCCTGCGACTGGTTGGCCACGTGGTACTGGCCGCCCAGCTCGCCGGCCGTCTTGTTGGCCAGCTCCGGCACGCCCGAGTTGTTAAAGACGTAGATCTGCGCGTCCTGCGCCGTCAGGCCCGGGGTGGCCGGGTTGTTAGCGGGAGCGGCGGGCGCAGCGGGGGCGGCCTCGCCGGCATCGCGATTCGCGTTGGCGTCGGCGTTTGCGCCCGGGTTCTGTGCGTCCGGGGTGTTGGCGTCCGGGTTCTGCGCATCCGGGTTCTGCGCGTCGCCGTTCTGGCCCGCGTTTTCCTGGCCCGGCGCCGGTGCGGCCGCGCCGTTGTTGGCACCGTTCTCGCCTGCGCCGTTGGGCTGCGCGGCGCTGCTTGCCTGGCTGCTCTGGGTCTCTTCAGCAGTGTTGCTCGGCGAGTCATCGCCCTTGTTCAGCGCGAAGACGGCCCACAGCGCGAGCAACACGCCGACTGCAAGCAGGATCATGCCGAGGCCGCGCTTCGGGAGCCCCGCTGCCGCCGCGTCGCGCGAGTCAGCGCCGGCGTCGCGCGAACCAGCGGCGGCTGCGTCGCGCGAACCAGCTGCACCCGCACCAGCTGCGCCCGCAGCGCCGGCCGTGGCCACGGTGGATCCGCCCAGCGCCCCGCGGCGCTCTTCTTCCTCATCAACCAGCTCGGCCTCGACCGGCTCCGCCTCTACGTACTCCGCATCCTCGTACGCTGTGTCGTAGTACCTGTCGTCGGCGTAGCGGTCGTCGGCGTAGCGGTCGTCTACGTACCTGTCGTCGGCGTAGCCGTCACCGTATTCTTCCGGCTCGTCGGCGCGCCGGTGGGCGCCACGGTAGTCGTCACGTTCGCGCGGGAACTCGTCTCGTCCGCGATGTCCATCACCAGGGTTCACAGTATTCACATGCGCCACTCTAAACCCTCAAGCCATACTTGAGGTAGAGGTGCGCGTGTGACACGCCGAACGCTGATCGTCGTCAAGCATAAAACGCTACCCAATCTCGCGTGTCTCTCGCACCGCGCGCAGCCGCCGGACCAGCTGCGGCGCGTACGCGAGCGCCTCCGGCGACTCCAACAGCAGGTTCAACCGCTGGTAGTACCGGGTGGGATTCAGCCCGAGCTCCCGCCGGATCGCTTCCTCCTTCGCGCCCAGGCTGCGGGGCGCGTGGGCTTCGAAGTCGAGGAGTTCGCGGTCGGAATCGGAAAGCGTCGAGAGCATGCTTAATATAGTAGGCATGACGATTCGACCCATCGTGATTTACGGCGACCCTGTCCTGCACAACCCGACCCGCAAGGTGGAGCAGCCCGTGGAGGAGCTGCAGGAGCTCATCGCCGACATGCACGAGACGATGGACGCCGCGCACGGCGTCGGCCTGGCCGCGAACCAGGTGGGCGTTGACCTGCGCCTGTTTGTGTACCACTGCCCGGATGGAGACGAGATGCGCCGCGGCACCGTGATCAACCCGGTGCTGGAGACCAGCGAGATCCCCAAGACCATGCCGCGCGACGACGGCGAGGACGACGAGGGCTGCCTCTCCGTCCCCGGCGAGGGCTTCCCCACCGGCCGCGCGGACTGGGCCAAGGTCACGGGCCTGGACGAGCACGGCAACGAGATTGCAATCGAGGGCACCGGTTTCTTCGCTCGCTGTTTGCAGCACGAGGTGGGCCACCTTGACGGTAAGGTGTACACCGACGTACTGACCGGCCGTTACAAGCGCGAGGCCAAGCGCGCGATCAAGGCCAATGGTTGGACCGAGCCGGGCAACACGTGGCTGCCGGGCACCGACGAGGACCCGTTCGGCCACTAGCCCACGAGGGAAGGAATTTATGCGTACCACCGCCGCCATCGCCGCAGGCACGATTGTGCTCGCCGCAGCGCCGTTCGCATCGGCCGAGGAGCCGCTGGAGCAGTTGCTTATCGACGTCACCGCGTCCCACAACTCCCACTCCGAAACCCTCGAGACCCAGCAGGAGGACATCGACGCCGCCGAGGAATCCGGTGACGACGAGGCGCTGGTCGAGGCCCAGGACGCCTACCGCGCCACCCTGAAGGAGTGGCGCATCGACCTCATCGACGCCGCCGATGACCTGCGCGAGCTGCGCGCACACGCGGAGCAGGAAGCCGAGGAGTCCGGCACGCCCCTGAGCAAGGAAGACAAGGAAGCCTTCACCGAGGCGGCAGACGCCATCAAGGAGGACCGCAAGACGGTCCGTGAGCTGCGCACCGAGGTGCTCGGCGACGACGAAGCGGTCTGCCTCCCCGGCCTCGTCGCCGGCGACACCGGCCTGGGCGGCCTGCTGGGCACGACCGCCATGGACGCGGTCGAGCGCTCCGAGCAGGGCGACAAGCGCATCGCTTTCGACTGCGCGCCGGAATCCACCCACGCCACCACCGAGGTGAAGCGCGCGGAGGAGCCGACGACGGTGGCGGGGTCGACGGAAGCGTCGACAAGTACGAGCGCTGAGCCGGAAGCGACCGAAGAGACCGAAGCGACCGAGGAGCCCAACGTGCGGTACCGCGCGAACGTGCTCGCGGACAGCGACGAAGAGGACGACGAGACGACCTCGTCCTCCACCTCCAGCGAGTCGAGCACCACCAGCACCACCGAAACCTCATCGTCCACCAGCTCGCCGGCGGAGACGACCACGGGGACCGCGTCGAGCACGACGAGCTCCTCGAGCAGCACATCCGAGAGCACGTCGGCGACCGCGATCCTGCACAACCGCACGACGTCGGCGAGCTCGTCGACCAAGTCGTCGACCACCACGCGCACGACCAACAGCACCCGCTCCTCCTCCACCACCACCGAGGAGGACGAGCGTGAGGGTGACCTCGCCGAGACCGGCACGCCGATGCTCAACCTGATCGTGCTGGCGCTGCTGCTCACGGCAGGTGGCGTGTTCCTCGTGCGCCGTCCGGCGTAATGTCGCGCATCTTCCGCTCCGACGAGGTGGCCGTCGGCGACCGCGTGGTCGTGCGCCAGCGCCGCGGCGAGATGGCCAGCGACGTCATCGGCCACGTCCTCAGCCTCAACCCGCTGGTCATCCGCCCGCAGGAGGTCGGCGGCTTTCCGTCGTTCAAGGACGCGGTGGAGATTCGGGACGTGCACATCATCAAGAAGCTGTCGCCGCGCACCGTCCGCAACTCCGACATCCGCGCGATCGAAACCGCCACCGCGCGCGCCTTTCCGGGCCAAGAGCAGCAGCTTATCAGCGGCTGGCTCGCCCGCTCCGGAGCCGAAATCGCCGAGCGATCCAACTCCGCCGCCCCCATCGGCCACTCCGCCTCCCTGCAGCCGGTCCCGCTCGACGCGCTCCGCGAGTTCTACGCCGAGCGCGACATGCCGGTGCAGCTGCTGGTGCCGGAGCGCATCGGCAAACCGGCGCTGCGCCTCATCGAGGGCCACCAGGACCGGTGGGAGCTCGGCGAGGAAATCCTGGTCATGACGGCGCCGTGCGAGGACGCCCCCGCCGAACCCGCTGGCGCTGACTTCCGCGTCGACGACACGCCCGACGCCGACTGGCTCTCCATGTACCACTTCCGGGGCGCCGCGCTGCCGGAGGACGCGGTGCTCGACCTGGCGTCGCACATCGAGGGCCGCATCGCCTTTGCCCGGCTCGAGCGGGGCGGGCGGACCGTCGCCGTCACTCGCGCGACGCTCACGGAGTCCGACGACGGGCGCACCTGGCTCGGCTACTCCGCCGTGGAGGTCGCCGAGGACTGCCGCCGCCAGGGGCTGGGCACCCAGCTCACCCGGCAGCTGCTCGCGTGGGGCGCGCAGCAGGGCGCCGAGCGCGCCTACCTGCAGGCGCGCGTGAGCAACACGGCTGCGCTGGCGATGTACCACAAGCTGGGGTTCCTGGAGCACCACCGGCACCGGTACGCCCGGTTGTTGGGGTGAGTCGGGCGGGGGTGGACGTGGCGTCGATAAGCACTGCCCCGAAAACGCTAAGGTGGTGGGCATGCGAATTGCCACTTGGAACGTCAACTCGGTGCGGACGCGCGCCGATCGCATCGCCGCATTCCTCGAGCGGCAGGACGTGGACGTGCTGACCATGCAGGAGACGAAGACGGCGGACGCCAAGTTCCCCTACTCCACGTTTCAGGCGGCGGGCTACGAAGTCGCGCACGTGGGGCACAACCAGTGGAACGGGGTGGCGATCGCCTCGCGGGTCGGGCTCGAGCACGTGCGCGACCACTTCGAGCGGCAGCCCCGCTTTGCCAAGAAGGGCGAGCCGGAGCTGGAGGCGCGGGCCGTCGGCGCGGACTGCGGCGGCGTCGAGGTGTGGAGCCTGTACGTGCCGAATGGCCGCGAGATCGGCGACCCGCACTACGACTACAAGCTGCAGTTCCTCTACTCGCTGCAGGACACGGTGCGGCCCGGCGACCTGCAGGTGCTCACCGGCGACTTCAACATCGCGCCCCGCGACGAAAACGTGTGGGACATCGACTGGTTCGACGGCAAAACGCACGTCACGGAGCCGGAGCGCGCCGCGTTCCAGATGCTGGAGGAGACGGGACTGACCCAGATCACGCACGACGACCTCTACTCGTTCTGGGACTACAAGTCCGGCCGCTTCCCGCGCAACGAGGGGATGCTCATTGACTTCCAGCTGGCCACCGCGCCGCTCGCGGCGAAGGCGACCCGCGCCTGGGTGGACGTGGACGAGCGCCGCGGCACCGGCGCCTCCGACCACGCGCCCGTGATCGTGGATTACGACACCCACGGCCTGGACATCGACCAAGTGCGATGACGTTCTCGTTCGACCTCTCGGTCTGGCAGCTCGTTGCCATGACCATTGACTACGCGATCAAGTTCGTCATGATCGGTATCGTGCCGGAGAACCGGCGCCCGGCGTCCGCGAACGCGTGGCTGCTGCTCATCCTCCTGCTACCCATCGTCGGCCTGCCCCTCTACCTGCTGATGGGATCGACCCTGGTCTCGCGCCGCCGCCACCGCATCCAGCAGCGCGCCACCGCCGCGCTCAACGACATCTACACGCGCACGCCCGACCATCCCGTCGACGCTCGCCTGGCCCCCGACGTGGCGTCGATGATCCGGCTCAACCGCGAGCTCACCGGCTTCCCCGCCGAATACAGCCGCGTCCGCCACACCTGGACCGACTACGAATTAGTCATGCGCCGCCTCGCAACGCTTATCGACGCCGCCACCTCCTACGTCGACGTCGAAATCTACGCCGTGGCGTGGGACCAGACCACCGGCCCCGTCTTCGAGGCGATGGAGCGGGCCGTGCAGCGCGGCGTCCACGTCCGCCTCCTCTTCGACCACATCGGCTCCATGAAGTACCCGCACTTCCGGACCCTGAAGCGCCGGCTCACCGACGCTGGCATCGACTGGCACCTCATGCTGCCCCTCAACCTGCTGCGCGGCCGCTTCCGGCGCCCCGACCTGCGCAACCACCGCAAGCTCGTGGTCATCGACGGCCGCGTCGGCTTCATCGGCTCCCTCAACCTCATCGACCGCGGCTACCTCATGCCCAACCACCGCCGCGCCGGACGCCAGTGGGTGGACACCTTCATCGAGCTCGAGGGCCCCATCGTCGCCTCCATGGAGTCACTCTTCGCCGTCGACTGGTACACCGAATCCGGCGAGCTGATCGACCTCCACACCCCCGCGTCCCTCCCCAGCCCCCACGGCGAGGACGTCAACCTAGTGCAGCTCCTCCCCTCCGGCCCCGGCTACCAGACCGAGCCCAACCTGCGCAGCTTCAACTCCCTCATCCACCACGCCAGCGAGCGCCTCATCCTCTGCTCCCCCTACTTCGTCCCCGACGAATCCCTCCTAGAAGCGGTGACCACCGCCTGCTATCGAGGCATCCGCGTCGACCTCCTCGTCGGCGAAAAGGCCGACCAGTTCATGGTCAACCACGCCCAATCCTCCTACTACGAGCAGCTTCTCGACGCCGGCGTGCACATCTGGGAGTTCCCCGCCCCCTACGTCCTGCACACCAAGTTCGCGCTGGCGGATCCGGGGGTTGGGGCTGGTTCTGGGGGTGGGCGGCCGGTGGCCATCGTTGGTTCCTCCAACATGGACATCCGCTCCTTCTCCCTCAACTACGAGTCCAGCCTCTTCGTCGCCGAGGGCACCCTCCTCCGCGACCTGCACCGCCTCGCCGACACCTACCTATCCGTCTCCAGAGAACTCACCCCGGAGCGATGGAACCGCCGACCCTGGTACCGCCGCTACGTGGACAACGTGATGAAGCTGACCTCCGCGCTGCAGTAGGCGGGGCGCTGGATGACGAGAATGCGCAAAATCTCCCATAGCTTGCCTATCTAAACCACCCCGACCTGGGGCCACGCCACGCCCCAACCACGCAGCGCAGAAATCTCTCACTCGGCCCCCGCAAGACCCCACCAAAAAGCCCCCGACCAGCCGCAACCGGCTGCCCAGGGGCACACAAACCAAACTTTTACGCGTCGCGCTTGTGCAGCAGCACCACGCCGGCCACCCAGGCGACGAGGGCCCAGACGACGAAGATGCCGAGGGACACAAGTGGGTCGTCATTCGGCGCCTTCTGGTTGAGCATGAACGCGTTGAGGTCCTTGAACGGCAGGAACCGGTCGACGTGCTCGCCGATCTTGGGGATGACGGGCAGGACTCGCTCCACAAGCAGCATCATGAGCAGCCCGGCGCAGACCGTGACCGCAGTGTTGCGGAGCAGCCAGCCGACGCCTTGGACGAGGACGGCGAGGAGTGCCTCGCCAAGCGGGACCGCCCACAGCGCCCGGTGCACGAACGAGTTGCTGGCCCAGCCGACCGGGTTGTTGTCCACCAGGTCCGCCACTGTGAAGCCCAGGACGAGGCTCACCAGCGACACCACGGCGACGAGCACCGCGCCAAGAATCAGCTTGGCCAGGGCAAGCTGCCAGCGCTTCGGCGCGACCCGGAAGTTGGTGGCGGCCATGCCGAACCGGTATTCCGTGGTCACCATCATTGAGGTCTGCACCAGCGTGTACATGGAGAGTACGACGGTGATGACGGCTGCCGTCGTCAATGGCTTCGGGAACGACATCGTGTTGTAGATCCAGCCGGTGAGCGCGGCGTTCAGCAGCGAGAGCACGAGCGCCACGATCGCGCACGCGTAGAACGACGCGGTGGTGCGCAGCTTGGTCCATTCTGCGTTGATCAGGTTAAGCACGGTTTCCCTCCGGTGCGACGTATTGGGCCTTGTCCATGGTCGAGTGCATGTACGCGTCCTCCAGCGAGGCGTGGCGCTGCGTCAGCTCCGCCAGCTGCACGCCCGCCTCGTGGGCGATGCGGCCTACCTCGTCGCTGGTCAGGTCGGGGATTTCCAGCACTTCGCGCTGCGCACTATCGACGCCACGCTCCACCCGCGCACCGGCCTGGCCGATCGCGGCGCTCAGGCCCTTCATGTCCGCGACGGTGGCGGTGCGCACGACGGTGGTGACGTTCGAGTTAGACGCGATGAACTCGTTCACCGACGTGTCCGCCACCAGCCGGCCGCGGCCGATGACCACCAGGTTGTCGGCGGTCTGCGCCATTTCGGACAGGATGTGCGAGGACACGAGGATGGTGCGCCCCTCGTCGGCAAGCCGGCGCAGCAGGCTGCGGACCCAGCGGATGCCTTCGGGGTCGAGGCCGTTGACCGGCTCGTCAAGGATGAGGTACTCGGGGTCGCCCAGCAGGGCGGCCGCGATGCCGAGGCGCTGGCCCATGCCGAGCGAGAAGCCGCGAACCTTCTTGTCCGCCACGTCGGTCAGGCCGACCAGTCCGAGGACCTCGTCGACGCGCTGCTTCGACAGCCCCGCCGCCTGCGCCTGCCAGAGCAGCGCGTTGCGTGCCGAGCGGTTCGGGTGGATGCCCTTCGCGTCCAGCAAAGCGCCCACGCGGTGGGTGGGGTTGGGGAGGTGCTGGTACAACGTGTCGTCGATAAGCGCACTGCCCGCGGTCGGCGTGTCCAGGCCGAGGATCATCCGCATCGTCGTCGACTTGCCCGATCCGTTTGGGCCGAGAAAGCCGGTGACCACGCCAGGTTTGACGGTGAAGGTGAGGTCATCGACGGCCCGGACCGGACCGTAATGCTTGGTCAGTCCCTGTACTTTAATCATGCGGTTCAGTATGCCCGATAAGGCGATCCAGCGCGGCAGCGAACCCCGGGTGGAGGGGCAGCTCGCGGAGCGCGCCCAGCGGAACCCAGCGCAGCTCCTCGCTCTCCTCGTTCGCCGTGACCGGCAGCTGGGCGCCGTCGTCGGTGCGCGCGATGACGGTGGTGTACGCCCAGCCGGGGACCTCAAACGTGATCACTTCCTCGAGCGGGCGCACGCGGTCCGGGTCGATGCCGCACTCCTCCACCGTTTCGCGCAGCGCGGCCTCGCTGGCGGTTTCGTGCGAATCGCGCGCGCCGCCGGGGATGCCCCACGTGTCGCCCTGCGCGGTCCATGCGGCGCGGTGCTGCATCAGGATTGCGTCGCCTGCCTGTAGGAAGAGGCCAGCCGCCCCGAATTTGCCCCAGTACTTTTCACCGTGGGGTCCGATGACCCATCCGTTTCCGTCGCCAAGCATGCCCCCACTGTAGACAGACACGTTATTCTTGGGGAATGAGCCACAACGTGCAGCTGCCCGGCACGGCCCAGGACGGGGCCGCGCCGACGTCTGATGACGCGTGGCTGGACGAGCTCGAGCGCGTCCCCACCCGCCGCACGTTCGGCGCGATCGTGCGCGACTACGCCACCGGCCCGGCACGCATGGCCCGGCGCAGCGCGAGCTTCCTCGCCACCACGCCCGGCAAGCTCATCGCGATGATGCTGGTGCTCACGCTCGCCCTACTGGCGGCCGGCGCGGCGATGAGTAGCTCCATGTCCAAGCGGCAGGACTCGCTGGACACCCTGGTCACGGCCACGGAGCCGATGAGTAACTCGGCGCACCTGCTGTTCACCTCGCTGTCGCAGGCAGACACCGTCGCCACCACCGGCTTTGTCCAGCCGGGCATGCTCACGCAAGAGGAAATGGACCTGTACCTAGGCTCGCTGGACCGCGCGGTCTCCGCGTCCAACGACGTCTTCCGCGGCTCGGTGGAGACGGAGAACGGGCAGGACGGCGCGGAGATCGAGCGCCTGGTCACCTCCATCCAGCGCCAGATCCCCCTCTACTCCGCGCTGATGGAGCGCGCGCTGGTGAACCAACGGATGGGCAACCCGGTGGGCGTCGCGTACATGTCCGAGGCCTCCGGCATCATGCGCGAGCACATGCTTAGCGACGCCGACCGCCTCTACAAACTCACACAACGCCAGGTCGCCCGCGAGATGGCCCGGCTGTCCGCGCCCCAGCTCGTACCGTTGTCGGGGCTCTTCGCCGCCCTGTTCTTCCTGCTCCTGGCGCAGTGGTGGCTGTGGCGCACGTTCCGGCGCCGCCTCAACCGAGGCTTCCTCGTCGCCACCGCGTCCATGGTGGTGGCGATCCTGTGGGTGGTCGTGTCCAACCTGCAGCTGTGGCAGGCGGGCGTGGTCGGTTTCGCGCGGGCGGCGGAACCGTGGGAGCAGCTGACGGCCGCGCGTATCGACGCCCAAGAGGCCCGCACCGACGAAACGTTCGCGCTGCTGCGGCGGCAGTCCGTGGCACAGTCCTCGCGCTCCTTTGACTCGACGTACCAGCGGGTGGAGGACGCGCTCGGCGCCGCAGAGAACGCGCTGGACGCGCGCGATACGCCCGCGCTGCGCAACGCGCGGGGCGTGGAAGCGCAGGACGGCCCGGTCGCGGCCGAGGAAACGATCGCCTCCGCCCACGAGTCCCTCAACGAGTGGTCCTCCAACCACGACGCCCTCCTCGCCGCTATCGACGCCGGCCAGTACCAGGAGGCCGTGGTCCTCCTCACCGGCAAGCAGCCGGGGACCGAGGAGGCCGGCGACGTCGGCGCGTCGGCGTACCGCGAACTGGACGCGGACCTACAGGACCTGATCACGCTGTCGCGCGTGTCCACGCGCGAGTACATCACCGCATCCCTCGACGCGACCCGTCTGGTCTCGGGCGCGGTCGCGCTCCTGTCGCTGCTCGCGGTGGTGTGCATCTGGATTGGTATCCGCCGCAGGATCGGAGAATTCCTGTGAACACTTCCCGCCGCGTCACCGCCGCCGCCACCGCCGCAGCGCTCGCCCTGTCCGCTTGCGCCCCCGCGCCCAAGCCCTCCCCGACCCCGCCGAGCGACCCGGAGCCCACGTACGAGGGCCTCCCGCTGCCGCCGGGCGCGATCCTGGACCCGCCCGGGATCGCACCGGAGGGCGAGTTCGCCACCGCGGACTTCGACTGGCAGGGCTCGCTGCGTCCCCACGACGAGGAGGACGGCATCGGCGGCTCACTGGAGCAGATCCGCAACCGCGACCGCCTCATCGTGGGCATTGACCAATCGCAGTACCTGCTGTCCTACCGCGATACGTCGGCGGGCGACTTGCGAGGCTTCGAGGTCGACCTCGCCCGCGAGATCGCGGCCGATATTCTCGGCGACCCGGAGAAGGTCGACTTCCGCTTCGTGGAGTCCGCCTCGCGCTCGGAGATGCTGCAATCCGGTGCGGTGGACGTGGTGATCCGCACCATGTCCATCACCAAGGAACGCACGCAAAAGGTTTCCTTCTCCACCCCGTACATGATCTCGTACGTGCGCCTGCTCGCCCCGCGCGACCGCGGCATCGAGAGCCTGGATGACCTCGCGGGCATGCGCGTCTGCATCGTCGACGGCACCAACCTGCTCAACCTCGCGCGCACCGTCGCCCCGGAGTCCGAGGTCCTGCGCACCCGCTCGTGGTCGGACTGCCTCATGGCCACCCAGCAGTTCCAGGCGGACGCAGTGCTTGCCGACGATGCCATCCTCGCCGGCATGGCCGCGCAGGACCCCCACGCCGAGATCGTCTCGGAGTCGCTGGCCCGGCAGCTCTACGCCGTCGGCGTGCAGAAGGGCCACGATGACCTGGTCCGCGCCGTGAACCACACCATCGAGCGCATCCGCGCCAACGGCACCTGGTCCACCATGCACCGCACCTGGCTCGGCCGCTCGCTGGCCGAGCCCACCCCGCCGCCCCTGATGTACCGCGAAGAGGAGGAACAGTGAGCGACCCGACCCCCAAGCGCGACCCCGAGGACACCCCGCCTACCGACGCCGGCCCCGCGACCGAAGCCGTCGCCTTCGACCCCTTCGCCGACGACACCGACCCCGGCACCGAGGCCGTGGCGTTCGACCCGTTCGCCGACGATGACGAGGACGAAGACGAGGCAGACTTCTCCGGGCTCGGCGAGATGGCCGGCCTGCTCAAAGACCTCGACGACCTGCGCAAAGGGTCGGTGAAGGAGGAGACCTCGTCGCGCTCGCGCAAGCTGGCGCTGGACACATTCCGCGAGCTGCGCGGCACCCGGCGCGACGACCGCACCGTCGCCGACGGCATGGTGAAGCTGCCCTGGGTCGAGCCGACCGAACCGCAGAAGGCGCTCAAAGACCCGCGCACCGCGGAGGTGGAGAAGGGCATCCCCGCCCCGGCCCTGCACCCGGGCGACATCGTCGCCGGCCAGTACGAGATCATGGGCGTGATTGCCCACGGCGGCATGGGCTGGATCTACCTGGCCCAAGACCACAACGTGGCGGAGCGGGTGGTCGTGTTGAAGGGGCTGCACTCGTCGAAAAGCGCTGATGAGGCGGCGGCCGCCGAGGCCGAACGCGAGTTCCTGGCGGACATCACGCACCCGGGGATTGTGAAGATCTTCAACTTCATCGACGACCCCCGCGTGACCAGCGGTTTCATCGTGATGGAGTACGTGGGCGGGCCGTCGCTGCGCACGCGCTGCAACGAGCAGCCCGACCACAAGCTGCCGCCCGACGTGGCGATCGGCTACATGCTCGAGGTGCTGCCGGCGCTGGGGTACCTGCACTCGCGCGGCGTGGTGTACAACGACCTGAAGCCGGACAACATCATCGTCACGGAGGACCAGGTCAAGCTCATCGACCTGGGCGCGGTCTCCGGCATCGGCGCCTACGGCTTCATCTACGGTACGCGCGGCTTCCAGGCGCCCGAGGTGGCCTCGGAGGGGCCGTCCGTCCACTCCGACATCTACACCATCGGGCGCACGCTCGCCGCGTTGGTCGTGGAGTTGCCGCAGGTCGACGGCGTGTACAAGCGCCACATCCCCACCCCTACCGAGGAGCCGCTGTTCCGCCGCCACATCTCGCTCTACCGCGTGATCATGCGCTGCTGCGAGCCCGAGCCGGCGAAGCGCTACAGCTCCGTCCAAGAGCTGCAGGCGCAGTTGCTCGGCGTGCTGCGCGAGATCCTGGCAATTCGCGACGGCCGCACCTTCCCCGCCCAGCAATCCCAGTTCTCGCCGCAACGTACCACCTTCGGCACGAAGCACCTGGTCTTCCGCACCGACCAGCTCATCGACGGCATCACCCGCACCGTCGAAATCACGCCCCAGGAAGTAGTCTCCGCGCTGCCCACCCCGCTGATCAACCGCGACGACGTCGGCGCCGGCATGCTCCAGGGCTCCTCCTACACCGAGCCGCAGGAAACCCTGGAAACGCTGCGCCAGGCGATGCAGACGGACCAGTACCAGCAGTCGCTGGAAATCCCGTTCGGCGTCGTCCGCTCCATGCTGGACCTCGGCCTGACCCAGCAGGCCCAAACGTGGCTGGCCAGCATGAGCTCCCGCCTCGCCGGCAACTGGCGTTTCTACTGGTACTTCGGCGTGGTCAACACCCTGCTCGGCGACTACGCCGCAGCCCAGCGCGACTTCGCCCGCGTCCTCGCCTTCCTCCCCGGCGAGGCCGCCCCCAAGCTCGCCATCGCCGCCGTCAACGAGCTCATGCTCCAACGCCTCGGCCTCCACGAAGAGCCAATGCTTAACGACGCCCTCGCGCGCGCCTCCGCCGGCCTCCGCTCCAAACTCGACGACGTGGACCAATCCTTCTTCGAGGACCTCCACGACCGCGGCCTCCTGGACCGGGAGTGGGGCCTGATCACCAACGACCCCGCCATGCTGCGCTTCCACTCCATGCGCCTCTACGCCCTGGTCTGGGTGACCAACCCGACCACGGTGTCCTCCGCCTTCGGCCTGGCCCGCCAACTCATGAACGAGGGCGAGGTCGAACTCGCCGTCGCCGCCCTGGACAAGGTGCCCAACTCGTCGCGCCACAACCGGATGGCCCAGCTCACCGCCATCCTCTGCCTCGTCTCCCGCGACCTGACCGAGTCCCGCATCCGCCGCGCCGCCCGCCGCCTGGACCAGATCCCCAACACCGAGCCGCGCTTCCTGCAGATCAAGGTGTTTGTCCTCCGCGCCGCGCTGACCTACCTGCGCGCCAACAACCTGCGCCGCGCCGACTCCACGATGCCGCTCTTCGAGTACACATTCAGCCTCCGCGGACTCCGCCGCGGCCTGGCCATCACGCTGCGGGAACAGGCCCGCGTCGCCCCGTACGCCAGGCACCGGTTCGCCCTGGTGGACATGGCCAACAAGGTCCGGCCCGCGACCTGGTTCTAGGCGGGGGCCGGGTGCCCCTCTTCCTTGCTACTTGACGAGATCAGGGTGACGAGGGTACGAGAGTTTCGTCGCATCCTCGTCATCGTGATTTCGTCATCTAGGCCGCAGCTCGCACGTTTCCACACCACGCCAGCCGGCGGCTGCTACATTGGCAGCTAGTGGCGATCGGGGGGATCGCGCCAACAGATCGGGGGAACACCAATGGATAAACGTGCGCTCATCGGCCATCTCATCCGGCCTGGAAGTGCAGACGAGCTCGCCTGCACGAAGCTGTCCGCAACCAAGTTCATCGCCACATCGGTGTGGCAGCAGCTCAAGCCCCACGAGCAGGAGTTTCTCCGCACGTACGCGGTTGGCGCGGCGGCGCAGACGGCCGTGCTGGTGGGGCGCTCAGCCGCCGTGGTGAGCGGCATCTGGGTCCTGCCCGACCGGCACGCGCCCGTCACGTTGTCCTACCCGGAGCAGGCGGTGCCGGGGAAGGCGTCGTGGCCGAAAGGGGTGCAGTATCGGCGCCTGCGCATCCCGGAGGCGGACCGCTACGCCTTCACCTTGGAGCGCGACACCGTCCAGGTCACCACGGCCGCGCGGACGGCGGTGGACATCGCGCGGTTCCACGGGGTTCGGCACGGGGTGGTGGCGATGGATTCCCTCTTCTACCAGGTGGAACGCAAGGACCACCACCGGGTGTTGGCGGAGTTGGAGGAGGTGGTGGACAGGCTCGTCGGTAAGCAAGGCATCGCCCACGCGCGCAAGGCCCTGGCCTGGTGCTCGAGGAAGTCGCAGTCGCCGTACGAGTCGCTGCTGCGGGTCGTGCTGCGCGAGCGCGGGATCGAGGTGGCGGAGCAAATGTGGATTGGGCAGTTCGTGCGGCCGGACCTGCTGTGGGGACAGCTGATCATCGAGGTCGACGGCGACGCAAAGTTCGCGGCGAACGGCCAGGTCGCGGCGCTCGAGCAGCTGGAGCGCGAGAACTGGCTCCGGCTGCAGCACTACGAGGTCGTGCGCGTGACTCCGCGCGAGCTGCTGCGCGATGAGGCAGGCGTCGTGCAGCAGATCCTGGAGCTCAAGGAGCATTCGTCGCTTCTCGACGCCCCACTCACCCCCGCCACCTCGTCCCGGCCCCAAGCGGGCGTGGACTGGCGGCGGCGCAAGGCGGGGTAGGCGCTACAGCCGACCGCTACAGCAGCCCGGCCTGCGCCGCGACGCCCGCGCCAATCCCCAGCGCCGCGAGCAACGCGAGGACCACGGCGATCGCGATGCCGGTCGAGCTCGAACCGCCCGCAGGCGAAGCAATAGCCGCCGGAGCCGGCTCAGCAGGTGACGCAGGCTCAGCAGGCGACGCCGGCGCCAGGTCGGTGACGCCCGGGGCGCGGGTCGGGGTGGGCAGGGCGGAGTTGGGGCGCGTCGGCACCGGAGCCGGGGTCGCAGCGCCCTGGCCAGCACCCGAGCCCGAGCCGGGCCCGAGGAGCGCGGCTTGCGCGTCGGCGAGCAGTGGGGACCGGGTGCGCTGGAGTTCGTCGATAAGCGACTGCATCTGCGCCTTCGTGTAGGTGAGCACGGAAAAGTCCTGGGTCTCGTCGGCGACGAGACGGCCGTCCTCGTTGTAGACGCGGAACTGGATGGGCATGGTGGCGTCGCGGTAGCCGGCGGTCTGGGCGATGGGGACCGTGACGGTGCGCTTGGAGTCGCTCGACAGCGCGGAGGCGACCTGCACGGTGTCGGACCACTCGCCGCCCGGGTAGGACGCCTGGACGCGGAAGCGGTGCGGCGCACTGCCCAGGTTGGACAGCTCGACGCGCACGGTGGAGTCGGTGCGGTTGGCCACGATGACGTTGGGCGAGTCCGGGTCGTTGAGCACGCGGAAGCCGGCCTTGCCGTTGTTGTGCTCGGCGGCGTGCTTCTCCAGGTCGCGTACGGTCACGTCGGCGCGGTGCGACGTCTCTTCCCCGCCCGCCGTGCTCGTGCCGGCGGTGCCTTGGGCGGTGCCGATGCGCCCGTTGACCAGCTCGATGTGGTCCCAGTCCGGCGCGATGTCGTAGTCGCCGTCGTAGCAGGTCACGGAGCCATCGGTGCAGGCGCGCGGCAGCGGCGCGGCGGCGTCGGGGCGCGCCTCCGTATCCGAGTAGTCGAAGTAGGCGAACTGGTAGAGGTAGTTCATCACGGACCGGTAGTTGGGCACGTAGGCCGAATCCGGGTGCGCCACGTTGTACGCGCCCGAGTGCGTGAGCCCCAGGTTATGGCCGTATTCGTGCAGAATGCTGTTGCGCAGCTGCTCCTGCGACGTCATCAGCTCGTTTTTGGACACGAAGAACGAGCCGTCGCGCACCAGCCCGGTCCCGGAGGAGAGGTCGCCGGGCGCCTGCTGCCCGCCGATCACGCCGACGCGGAACACGCCCGCGCGGTCCCCCAGCAGCCGGTCGCGTTCGGCCAGGAGTTTCGCCGCGTAGGGCATGCTTGTCGACGCCCCTCCGAAGTAGTACTCCGCGTAGTCCTCAGTGGGGCCACCGTGAAAGTCGGTGTAGGCGGGGATGTTGGTGTAGTAGGCGCCGGCGTCGATAAGCAAATTGATGCCCTGGCGGTCAAACACCTCGACGAGCTGGTTCAGGGTGGCTCGCGAAGGCCGGTAGGTGTTCGTGTTCGCGCGCGAGCAGGCGGTGAAGGCGGCGAAGTCGGCCGGTGTGGGCGCGTAAGCGCGGCGGGTGGCGCAGCCCAGCGTCTCCCACTCGGACTTCATCCAGTTGAGCTGGAGGAGCAGGTCAGGACGGTTGGGGTCCAGGCCCCACGCGTTGAGGGGGAACTCGGTGCCGTCGGCGGTTGTGAAGCCTTGCGCCTCGAAGACGTCGGGGAAGCCGTCGCCATCCGTGTCGTTGAGGCGGTCGTCCGCGGTGCCGGTGAGCGTGGCGCGGGCGTGCAGCGACTCGCCGGGGGCGACGGTGCCGGCGAAGCGGCCGGCCTGGTAGCGGGCGTCCGTGCCAGGTTCGTCCGAGCCCGGTCCGTCGGAGCCGGCGAGGGCCGCGAGCGCGGCATCACGGTCGGCGCCGGTGCCGATGCGCTGCGCCCCCGCCAGGTCCAGGCGCAGCTGGTAAGCCTCACCGATGTGCAGGTCGAGCGCGTCGCCGTCGCGGTCGGCGGTGACGGCGAAGTCGCTGTCCAGCGTGCCGTGGGCCAAGTCCACGCTCAGCTCGCGCGGGTCTTGCGCCAGGTTGCGCAGCTGCACGTCCACCTCCACCGAGTCCGCGGAGACGCGGAAAGTGCGCACCATCTCCACCTGGGCGCGGTCGTCGCGGTGGGTAAGCGTGACGGTCTCGGCAGCGCCACCCGTGCCACCGGCGGCTCCGGCGCCTTCGGTGACCTCGGTGTCGTCGCCGGCGTACGAGACCTGGGTGCCGGCGGCGGTGGCGTCGATAGACAGCGCGTCCTGCAGCACGTGCACCGTTTGGTTGGGGTGGTTGAAGGTAAGCCAGGACACGCGGCCCTTGTTCACGTCCACGGTGTGGAACCCGCTCGGCGCGCCCGTGGTGAGCTGGACGGCAAACCGGCTCTGCGTGATGTCCGCGGCGGCCGGGCCGGGGGCGCCGGCGCATGCGAGCGCGACGGCGGTCAGCGCGGCGACGGCGGCGCGGGCGGGCCTGAGGCGCATCGGTTCCCCTTTCTGTGCGGAAGGCGGAGCGGCGGTCTAGCGGGGCGGGAAGGCCAGGAAGGTGCGGAAGAACTCGCGGTTCTCGTACAGGCCGAACCCGACAGCACCCGTGCTGGCGAGGATACCCAGCGCGAGCGCGACGAGCTTCCCAACCGCGGAAGCACCCTCGCCCTCGCCCTGCGCCTGCGCCGTCACGTCCGCCGGAAGCACCGTGACGGTGGCGTAGGCCGTGGCTTGCGTGGAGTCGGCGAAGGTCACGCGCACCGGGACGCGGCGCGGGCCGGGGGCTGCGTGTGTGGTGGCGGTGGCGGTGAGGGCGCCTGACGTGGCGTCGATACGCGTGGAGAGCCCCTCGACCTTCTCAACCAGGGAGAACTGTGCTGCCGCGAACGCGGGGCTGACCGTCACGGAGTCGCCGGGGCGGACCTCCGCGGCGCCGTACTCGGTGGGCTGCGCGCCGGCCATCGCATCGACCGCGGTCGCGCGAACCCCCACCAGCCGCTGCGAGCCATCCGGGAACGTCACCACGACCGGGACCTCGGCGCCGTCGCCCGCGTTCGCGCCCTCCGGGGCGGCGACGGTGAGTGCGCCGGTGGTGGGGTCGACGCTGCTGGGCCACGGCGAGCCCGAGTACTCGGCGGCGAGCGCGAAGGTGGTGCCCGCCGGCGCGCCTGTGACCTGGGCGGTCGCGGCATCAGCGCCGACCGGGACCGCGACGGACGGCCACCGCACGTCGGCGTGGCGCGCCTGCGAGTCCGTGGTCACGGTCGCGCTCAGCTGGGTTGCGGATCCGTCCGGGAACGCCGCGCGCACGCCCAGGGTGTACGAGGTGTCCGCGGGGGCGCCATCAGGTAGTTTCGCGGTGATCACGCCTGTCGACGGCTCCACGTCAAGCTGCACCGGCGTCGCGCCCGCGGCGGCGAAAGCCACGCCCTCTGGCACCGCGCCGCGCGGGGCGATGGTGATGGTGCCGTCGGCGGCCGCGTAGGCGTCGTCGTAACGCAGCTCCGTGGACTGCGCCATCGAGGCGGTGCGCCGCGCGGCGACGTGCACGGGCACGGTCTCCTCCGACCCGTCCGCGTACGACACGTGCACGTTTACGTCCAGGTCGGCCGGCGCCTCGGGAGCGGTGGCCTCGACGCGGCCGGTCCGCGCGTCCACGCGCACGTCCCACCCATGCAGGTTCGCGGCGGAGTCCAGGCTGAACTCCGTTTCCGCCGGCAGGTCCCGCGCGGTCTGCGCCACGGTAGCGGTCTCCCCCGCGCCTGCCTCACGTTCCACCTGGTAGGCAGGGGTGTACAGCTCCGCGTCTCGCGCCTTGAGCACCTCGAAGCGCGCCACGGTCCCCTCGCTCGACCCGTCGGGGTACACCACTTTCACGGGCACCAGCTTCGCCTTGCCCACCTGCGCGTCCAGCGGCGGAGCGTACGTAATTGCACCATGCCTATCGACGCTCACCCCATCCCCCTCAACCTCAAACCTCGTCCCCTCCGGCAACGGCTGGTTATCAAATTCGGAGGAGCGGACCGTAAAGGTGGCTCGCGGCGGCAGCGACTGCACACTGCCACCGGCGCGGGCGTAGGCAACGGCGTAGGTGGGCGTGTAGCGCTCGGCGTCGTTCGCCGCCTCCACAACCCGGACATGGATGGTGTCCGTCTCCCCGTTGCTCGTGCGCACCCGCACCGGGTACTCGCCGGGCGCAACGTCGCGCGACGGGCTCGCGTACACCTGGCCGCCCCGGAAGACGGTCACCCAGTCCGGAGCGCCCGCCTCGGCGGTGACCACGGCGGAGCGCTCGCTGCGCACCGGGTCGACCGCGTTTTCCGCGCCGGCCGCGACGGTGAACTCGTCCCACTCGAACTGGTCGATCTCCTCCGGGCCCGCGGGGTCGACGGGGGCGGTGGGCTTTTCCGCCTGTGCGGAAGTTTTGGCATTCGTCACCCCAGCAGTCATCGCGCTAGGCTCCGCGGATTCTTCCGCCTGTGCGGAATTCTTAGAGGTCGGCTCCGCAGACTCCAGCGCAGAAGTTTCCGCCTGTGCGGAACTTTCCGCACTCGTCACCCCAGTAGTCGTCGCAGTGGGCTCCGCAGATTCTTCCGCCTGCGCGGAATTTTTGGTGGTAGGTTCCGCAGACTCCGGCGCAGAGGATTCAGCGTGTGCGGAACTTTCCACACTCGTCTCCCCGGCAGTCGTCGCGTTGGGCTCTTCGGATTCTTCCGCATGTGCGGAAGTTTTGGCGGTCGGTTCCGCAGACTCCAGCGTCGAAGATTCCGCCTGTGCGGAAGTTTCCGCCTGTGCGGAATTTTCCGCACTCGGCTCCCCCGCCACAACCAGGTCGAAGGTGTCGACGAGCCGCTCTCCGTCGTCAGTGATGAGGTCGACAGTCACGCTCGAGGTGCCCGGCTCCTCCGGGGTGCCCTCGATGACGCTGTCCTCGCCGTTGAACTCCACGCCGTCGGGCAGGCCAGAGACTTCGACGGATGCGGCGTTGTCGGCGGAGATCGGGATGCGGATGGGCTCGCCAGCGGCAACCGGTTCCGCCGGCGAATCCGCCAGGTCAGCTTCCAGCGGCTCCAGGTCGGCCGGGTCGCGGAAGGTGATGGTGAACTCGTTTTCCAGCGGGCCGGCGGCGTTTTCCACCGGCTCGCCTTGGCGGTCGACCACGCGCAGGGTCACCGGGTACTCGCCCGTGCCCTCCGGGCGGCCGTTGACGTAGAAGTACTGGCTGCGCTTGAGACCGGGGGCCTGGAGGGTGGTCCACAGCCCGTCGGGAAGCCCGTCGAGCTCCAGCTTGGAGCCGAGCGGCACGTTCACCGCTCGCAGGTAGAGGGGCAGGATGAGGCGGCCAGACCAGTAGGTTTTGTCGCCGGGGGCGATGAGGTAGGGCTCGTCGGCCAATTCCACGTGTGCGGAAAATTCGCCGGAGGTGCCGTCCGCAAACGTCACCTGGACGGGGACGTCGAACTCATCGGTCGCGCCCTCGGTGAATGGGGTGGGTGGTTGGGCGGTGACAGCGCCGGCGTCGTCAAGCTCAATGCTCCAGCCCTCGGGGACCTCGAACCCCTCGCTGAGTGCCCAGGATGTGGGCTCGGCCGCGCGGCCGAACAGGCCGAGTGCGCGCACGGAGGCGGGTGCGGTGGCGGACTCGCCGAATGCGGGACGCAGTGTGTCCCAGTGCACGGTCGTGCGGGGCGCAGCGTGGGCGGCGGGGAGTGTGTGCTGCGCGGCGATGGGTTGGACGCCCGAGAGCGCGAGTGTGAGTCCGAATGCGCACGCGGCGAGCGAGGCGCCCCGACGACGTGACGAGCTGTGCGTGCCCATGGCCGCTCCTCCTGTGTTTGCCCGCGCACGGCGGGGACCGACCGCTTTCCTGGAAAACGTTATGGATGTTCCAGGAAAAGCCTACGTGCCCTTTACTTTACCGGCAGGGTTTTGCGATGCAAGAAGCCGCGACCCAACGCGGGGCCGCGGCTTCAGTGGAGGGGCGATTTACGCCATCTGCTTCGCAATCGCGGATGCCTTCTGCGCGATCGCCAGCTCCTCGTTGGTGGGGACCACCAGGACCTTCACCTTGGAGTCGTCGGTAGAGATGATGCGCGGTCCGTCGTTAGGCTGCGCGTTGCGCTCCGGGTCGACCTTGATGCCGTACATCTCCATGTTGTCCAGGGCGTCCATGCGGACGTGCTGGTCGTTCTCGCCCACGCCGGCGGTGAACGTGATCGCGTCGACGCGGCCGAGGGCGATCATGTAGGAGCCGATGTAGCGGCGCAGCTGGTGGATGTACACGTTGTACGCCAGCCAGGCGTCGCCGTTCTCCTCATCAATCATCGTGCGCAGCTCGCGGAAGTCGTTCACACCAGACAGGCCCTTCACACCGGACTGGCGGTTGAGCAAGTTGTCAATCTCGTCGATGCTCATGTTGCCCTGGCGGACCAGGTGGAAGATGATGCCCGGGTCAATGTCGCCGGAGCGGGTGCCCATGACCAGGCCGGCCAGCGGGGTAAGGCCCATCGACGTGTCGATCGCGTGGCCGTTCTCCACTGCGGAGCAGGACGCGCCGTTACCCAGGTGCAGGACGATCTGGCGGGTGTGCAGCGGGTCGCGCTCGATCAGGGCGGGAACCTGCTCGGAGACGAACTCGTGCGAGGTGCCGTGGAAGCCGTAGCGGCGGATCTGGTTGCGCTCCGCCACCTCCGCGTTGATGGCGTACAGTGCGGCGGCCGGCGGCAGGTTGCGGAAGAAGCCGGTATCAAACACGGCGACGTGCGGGATGTCCGGCAGCAGCTCGCGGGCGACCTCGATGCCGTCGATATTCGCGGGGTTGTGCAGCGGGGCGAGCGGGATGAGGTCTCGGATCATCTCCACGACCTGGTCCACGATCAGCTCCGGCTGGGAGAAGACCATGCCGCCGTGGACAACACGGTGGCCGACAGCCTGGATGTCAATCTGGGTCGGGCCGATGCCCTTCTTCTCCAGCAGGCCGAAGCTCTCTTCCAGCCCCACCTTGTGGTTGGGGATGGCGCGCTGCACCACGTACTTCTGGCCGTTGTGCTTGATAGTGATGCGGCCCTGCGGCTCGCCGATCTGCTCGACCAGGCCGGACACGAACGGGTCGTCCGAGGCGCTGGATTCCGGGTCCACGACCTGGAACTTGATGGAGGACGAGCCAGAGTTAATAACCAGTGCGTATGCCATTTACTTTGCTCCTGCCTGGATAGCGGTGATTGCAACGGTGTTGACAATGTCCGGCACGGTCGCGCCGCGGGACAGGTCGTTGACCGGCTTGTTCAGACCCTGCAGCACGGGGCCGACGGCCAGGGCGCCGCCGGTGCGCTGCGCGATCTTGTAGCCCGCGTTGCCCGCCTCCAGGTCGGGGAAGATGAACACGTTTGCCTGGCCGGCCACCGGGGAGTCCGGAGCCTTCTTCTTGCCCACGCCTGGGTCGCACGCTGCGTCGAACTGCAGCGGCCCGTCCACGACCAGGTCCGCGTCCGCGGCCTTGGCAGCCTCGAGCGCGGCGACGGCACGGTCTACGTCCGGGCCCGAGCCGGAGGTGCCGGTGGAGTAGGACAGCAGGGCGACCTTCGGGTCGATGCCAAACTGCGAAGCAGTCTTGGCGGAGACCGCAGCGATCTCGCCGATCTGCTCCGCGGTCGGGTTCGGGTTCACCGCGCAGTCGCCGAATGCCCAGAGGCGGCCACGCATGACCATCAGGAAGATGGAGGAGACCACGGATGCGCCCGGGGCGGTCTTGATGATCTGGAAGGACGGCTTAATGGTGTGCGCCGTGGTGTGCGCGGCACCGGAAACCATGCCGTCCGCCATGCCCTTGTGCACCATCATGGTGGCAAAGTAGGAGATGTCCTCCATCGTCTCCCGAGCCTGCTCGAGCGTGATGCCCTTCTTCTTGCGCAGCTCCGCAAAATCAGCCGCGAACTCCTCGCGCAGCTCGGACTCGAGGTGGTTGATCACCTGCGCCTTGGACAGGTCCAGGCCCTGCTCGTTTGCGCGGCGCTCAATGTCCGCCGGGTCACCCAGGATGGTCAGCTTCGCCACATCCTTGGCCAGCAGCTGGTGCGCGGCCTGCAGGATGCGGTCATCGTCGCCCTCGGGCAGCACGATGTGCGCCTGCTTCTCCTTTGCGCGACCAATCAGCCAAGACTCAAACACCTCGGCGCTCATCACGGGCTCAGCCGCCGCGTCCACCTTCAGGGAGTCCGCGTCAAGGGCTCCTTGCTTCACGACGCCCGCGAGCACCGCCCCCTTCTCACCCAGCACACCCTCAACGTGCCCGGTCTTCTCCGGAGTCGGGGTCACCAGCACGACCGGCACGCCGTACGCTGCGGCGACCTCTGCGTCGAAGGTGTAGTCGCCGCTACCCAGGATGAGCGCGTCGCCGTCCGCGAGCAGCTCCTGCGCGTACGCCTCGGCGAGGGTCTCGCCCTCGACGCGCGCGGGGCGCACATTCAACTGAGCTGCGAGCGCGTCAACGTCGACGTCTTCCAGCGTGCAGTTGGCCGCGGTAAGAAGCAGGGAGTGGCCTTGAGCCATGGGTTCCGCCTTTCGTGTCCAGGCGTTTCACGGCCTGGTTCGAGATGCCAGTAAACGCGATCCATTGTACCGGTAAAGGTAAGACTAGTCGGCTCCGAGCTACCCGCGTTTGAGTGTGGTAGCGAGCACTCCCCTCCTCTGCAGACGCAAAAGCACCGGCGCAACACCCCCTACTCGTGGGGCGTTGCGCCGGTGCGGTGTTTACACGGTGTTAACCGCGTTCGGGATGGCTACTTAGAGGAACCATCCAGCTTGGCGGAGCTACCACCAAGACCACCGGGAGCACAGTTGTCGTAAATGATCGTGCCAGCAATGATGCCAGCAGCAATCACCGCGATACCGGCACCGACAGTGGCCAGGTCGAAACCTGCCTTACGCAGCTGCTCATTCATCTGCGACAGCGACTGCGCAGTCTGCGGGTTGAACATACCCAGGTTCTGCTGGATCTGCGCATTCGCACGCTCGATCTCCTTCGAGACGTTCTCGACAAAGTCAGAGATACCCGGGATGGACATCTGCGTTGCCAGACCAACCGGAATCAGCGCCAGCAGCGGCAGACCGAAGCCCACAGCAGAAGCCGCACACTTACCCTTATCGATCGCCGGCTCCTGCGGGGCCGGAGTACCGGTCGGGTCGGTCGGCTTCGACGGCTCACCGGAGTCACCCTTCGGCTTGGTGATCGTCACACCAATCGGATCACCAACCGGCTTGCCATCCTTGTCCTTGACAACAACCTTGGCATCCTGCGCGCCAGTACCCTCCGGCACCGTCACCTTGATGCCACCAGTGGTCGGATCAACCTCAACCTTGGCACCATCAATCGGCTTGCCGTCCTTGTCCTGGACCTCACCAGTCATGCCATCAGTCGGATCCTTGACCTTGTCATCCAAGGTCTTCTCCGAACCATCAGCCGGAACCTGATCCTTCTCAGAACCAGTGGTAATCGACGGAGCCGGAGTCTCAGTCTCGCCCTTCGGCTTGGTGATCGTCACACCAATCGGATCACCAACCGGCTTGCCATCCTTGTCCTTGACAACAACCTTGGCATCCTGCGCGCCAGTACCCTCCGGCACCGTCACCTTGATGCCACCAGTGGTCGGATCAACCTCAACCTTGGCACCATCAATCGGCTTGCCGTCCTTGTCCTGGACCTCACCAGTCATGCCATCAGTCGGATCCTTGACCTTGTCATCCAAGGTCTTCTCCGAACCATCAGCCGGAACCTGATCCTTCTCAGAACCAGTGGTAATCGACGGAGCCGGAGTCTCAGTCGGAGCATCGGTCGCTTTGAAAGCACCACCCTTGGTGCGCTCGCCATTCGGGGACTCCGCAACGAGGGTGTACTCCGTACCGTCCTCGAGCTTAAGCTTGCCGGATTTGAACTCGCCCTTTTCGATGGCGGCGGCGTCGTCAAGCGATGCAACGGCAATAGCGTCATCAGTCTTATAGGTAGGGTTGCCTTCATCGTCTTTGTCCAGCTTGTCAGTCGGCACAGCGACAATCTTGACCGGTGCGGCGTCAGCATTCGTGATGCCAAGGAGCGGGATGTCCTTGCCCTGAGTGTCCTTATCCTGCTCACGCTTAATGGTGCCCGACAAAGATTCGATCGACGGGAGGACCTGATCCGAAGCCGGCTTCGGAGCAGCAGGCTTGAAGGACTTCGCGTCTACCGGATCGGTGCCATCGGTAAGGACCTCGACATCGTCGCGAATACCATCGCCGTCAGTGTCTACAGCCGACGCGTCGGTACCAAGTTCACGCTCG
>NZ_VNKN01000019.1:0-38414 GCF_007786415.1 Corynebacterium sp. NML180780
CCCTCCGGCTCCGAACCGGCCCCCGGCCAGCCCCCGGCCCTGCAACCGCCGAACCCGCAGGACCCGCTCCTGTGGCCGCAGCGCGAGGCGCTGAAGATCGCGCTGCAATACCCGGACAAGGCGGGCACCTACTTCGAGGGCATCAACCCGGACGCGTTCACCAACGACGCCTACCGCCAGGTCCGCGAGGCCATCGCCAGCGCGGGCGGCGTCGCCTCCGCCACCGAGTACGGCGCGAACTTCCTCGCCGCCGTCGCCGCGGAGATGCGCGACCTGGCCGGCCGCAACTTCGTCTCCGAGCTCGCCGTCGAGCCGATCCACGCCGACGACATGGACCGCTACGTCGACTCCGTGCTTTCGCGCCTGCAGGAGACGCGCGTGGGCGACCAGATTGCGCAGCTGAAGTCCCAGCTCCAGCGCATGCGCCCCTCCGAGGAGCCGGAGGCCTACAACGCCCTGTTCTCGGACCTCGTGGCGCTGGAGCAGGCGCGCCGCGAGCTCAACGACCGCGCCTCGCGCGCCTAACCCCTTTTAGACGCAGCGGAGGCCGCCTCGGTTCCCTCGCGGCGGCAAAATCGGAGAAGAATCACAAACCCTTGTGACCTGCCCCGATGGGCCCATAATGTGGTCGGCTTGGACACCTTGACAGACATCGACGCGCTCATCGACCTGGACCGCCGCGCCATCGCGCTCGCGGGCCTCGTCGCGGGCATGACCGCCGCGGAGCTCACCGCGCGCGGCATGGAGGCGGATCGCGCCGAGCAGTTTGTCACCGTCGCCACCACCTTCTACGGCCCGACCTCCCACAGCGCCTACCAGCGCCGCTGCCGCGACAAGGCGCTGGAAAACGGTCACCGCCTGGACACGCTCGCGTACATCGCCCGGGCGTCGCGCACGATCACCGACCCCACGGAGCGCTGGCAGTTCCGCGAGGCGTTGTGCGCGACGTCTGGCGACGGGGCGGAGGTGCGTCGTCAAGCGCGAGCCCTCAAACGCACACCCACGCCGCCGCCCGCGCACGGCTACCGCGTGGCGCGCTACGCCGACGGCACGATGCGGCTCTCCTTCGTCGGGCCCTCGGCGCAGCTCCAGGACGTCGTCGACTCGATGGAGGCCGACGCGCAAAGCGATTCGCTTTTCGACGCCACCGCCTGGCTCCTCAGCCGCAAACCCGTCGCCGAAACCACGGCCGTCGCCAACGTCGTGCTCACTGTGACCGACTACGTCCGGATCCTCACCTGCGACGGCGACGACATCCGGGTCGAGATGTCCAACGGCGCCGTGCTCACGGGCGCGGAACTGCTCGAGCGCAAGCTGCAGGGCAACGGCTACATCACGCTTGTCTCGCCGATGGAGGGGCCGCTCAACACGTACCGGGCGCGATTCGCCCACGACAAGCACCGCCGGATGATCGACACCGACGGCGCCCGGTGCTGCTGGCCGGACTGCCGCGCGCCGGCCGCGAAGGCGCAGGCGCACCACATCCACGAATACCGCGACGGCGGCGAGACGCACGCCGGGAACCTGTGCTGGCTGTGCTCGTTCCACAACGGAGTCAACGGGTTGCCACAGTTCGGACGGGTGGAGCGGCGCGCCGGGCGGATCGTGTGGATCAGCCCGGGCGGCCACGTCGTACCGACGGGGCGCGCCTACTCCGCAGTGGACGGGGAGCCGCCACCGACGTCCCCGTAAACGCTCACGCCAAGGCGCGCCGGTGAGGCTGCGCCGCTTTGGCGTGCCAAAAAACTTCCGAACAGCTGTAACGCGCACCGCATTCCCGTAGATTAAATGAGTATGAGCACACAGCACCGCGCGGCCCGCGTCGCCGCCCTCTCCGCAGTCCTGACCCTGTCCGCAACCTCCGTCATCAACGCCGCCCCCGCGTCCGCAGAAGAGCCGTTCGAAGGCAAAGACTGGACCGGCGGCTACTACGTCCCCGAAGAGGAGTTCCCGTCCGACCCCGGCTACGCCACCACGTGGCGCAGCTACGACGTCATCCGCTTCGGCGACCCCGGCTTCTTCGACTACGGCGCCGACGGCGTCCGCGTCCTTGGCAAGTTCGAGGGCGACCGCATCCTCTGCCTTTCCAACGCGAAGGCCGGCATGCAGTCCTGCGAGGTCGAGGGCCAGAAGGTGACGGAGTTTCAGGGACTTCCGAAGACCATCACCACGGACCCGACCGTCGCGATGCTCGCGCCAGTCGTCGGCATCGTCCTGGCGCTCGGCTACAGGTTCAGCAACCTCGGCCTCACCGGCATCAGCGGCCTGAGCAGCTAACGCCCAAAAACGAACGGCGCCCGTCCCCGAAACATTGGGGGACGGGTGCCGTCTGCGTTGCGCGGGCGTTAGGCGTCGGCGTGCTTGCGCAGCGCGTACTCCACCGCGTCGAGCGGCAGGGAGGAGTCGTGGGCGTCGCGGGCCTCGCGAAGCGCCGTGAGGTACTCGGCGTAGTCTTCGGCGGTCCAGTCGGCGTCCTTGGACAGCCCGGCGCCGGCGGCGCGCTTGGAGCAGATGATCACCGGCTTCTCGTCGCCGGCCTCCTGCGGCCCGGCGAGGAAATAGGCCACGTGCGACGCGAACTTCGGCGCCAGCCCGGTTTCAACGAGCGACGCGTAGGCGTCCACCGCGGACTTACCGCCGATGTTGCGGATCGCCTGCAGCAGCTGGTTAGCCTTGTGCTTGTTGCGCAAGAACTGCTGCAGCTGCATGACCTGGTTCGACTGGCCGGCCGCGAACGCGAAGGCGGCGCCGAGGAAGTCGATGATCTGGTCGCGGTTGTACTCCGAGTCGACCACGTCCTGAGCGAAGAGGAACACGTCGCGGCGGGTCAGCGACGCGGTGGCGTCGTCGCGGAACGGCGGGACGCGGCGGAGGTGGTGCGGCCATCCGGTTTTCCAGCGGATGGGGGAGAAGGTCGAGGAGTCTGTGGCGACGTCCTCGGGGGTTGGGGTGGCGTCGTGAAGCGCTTCTGCGATTGTCATGCGTCCATCCTTGCATGTCCGGGTGGCCGCTACAATGCGCGGTATGACTGTGTTGGTGCTTGATGCTCGGTGGCCGCAGATGGTGCCGGTGGACGTGGTGCAGCGGCTGGTTGGGCCGCTGGCGTTCACCGCGGAGGTGCCGGTGTCGGTGCGGTGGTCGCTGAGCGCGCCGTCGACGGTGGGCGAGCCGTGGCTGGTCACGACGGATCCCGCCGACCCCGAGGTGCGCGAGCGCGCCGCGGCCGGCGAGGACGTCGTGCGCGTGCCGTCGCTTGAGGACCCGATCGTGGAGGCCCGCCGCGTCATGCGCGACGCCCGTCGCCGCGGCGAGTGGGAGCGGCAGATGACGCACGTGAGCCTGCTGCCGTTTCTTCGCGAGGAATCAGCCGAGCTGGCGGAGGCGATCGAGCAGGGCGCGGGTGATGAGGCGTTGAAGCATGAGCTTGCCGACGTCCTCCTGCAAGTCCTCTTCCACGCCGAAATCGCCGACGAGCGCGGCGCGTTCGATTTCGGCGACGTCGCTGCGGCGTTCGTGGCGAAGATGCGGTCGCGGGCCCCGTATTTCTTCGACGGGTCGACGGGGATCGTGGATCAGGCGACGCAGGACCGCCTCTGGGCGGAGGGCAAGGCCCGCGAGGCGGACTAGCCGCGGTTACTGCGCGGCGACGGCGGGCAGCAGGTTGCGGATCTCGGGCAGGCCGGCCTGCGAGGACATCTGCGAGCTCATCGCGATGGCCTGGTTGAGCGGGGTGGCCTGGTCCGGCTTGACCACGCCGCACTCGAGGGCGCGGTCGCCGAGCGTGTTCACGGTGGGGGCAGCGACGAGGCGCAGGGCTGCGTCCTCGCCGACGGCCTTGTTGACGTTGCCGACGAACTGGGAGCGGGTGGTGTTTTCGTCGGCAAGCCCGGTGCCGCGGACGACGGTGCGCAGGGCGTTGCAGTCCATCGTCTTGACGTTGCCGTTGAGGACGCGGACCAGCTCGACGTAGCTGGTGTCGGCGCCGGCGGTGGCGGGGGAGATGAGCGACGTGGCGACGAGGACGCCCGCGGCGGCGAGGGCGGTGCGGCGCAGTGCAGCGATTGCGGTCATGGGGGTTCCTTCCGGGAAGCAAGAATTTTCGGGTACGTGGCGTGGGCCGTTCGGCCGTCCGCGCAACAGCCTACACGTTACGCAAGTGACGCGTGTGACTTATGTGACTCACGGCCTGCCCGTTCCTGTCTGGCACCGCGGGGCCGGTATGCTCGGCAGCTATGGCAAATTCGACTCACGCCCGTCGCGCCGCCCGTGGCTGCGGCTGCGTCGGCCTCCTCGTCATGACGCTCGCCGTCGTGCTGGCCATCTCCGTGGTGGCGTGGGTCCTGTCGTTCCTGGGGGCAGCCGATCCCGCGCCAGACCCGCACCCCGGTCCCGGACACGATCCCCCCGGCGGCCGCCGAGGCGCCCCCGCTCATCGACGTCCACGCCCCCGGCCGCACCTCCGACCAGCTTGCCGGGTGGGCCGCCCCGATCTCCGAGCAGACGGGCGTCGACGCGCAGGCGGTGCGCGCCTACGGCAACGCGGCCCTTATCGCGGCGGAGGCGTGGCCGGCCTGCCACCTGAACTGGAATACGCTCGCCGGCATCGGCTGGGTGGAGACGCGCCACGGCACGTACACGGGGCACACGTTTGATTCTGCCCGGTTGGGTGAGGATGGGGTGGCGGTGCCGTCGATAATCGGCCCCCAGCTTGACGGCAGCGAATCTTTCGCGGTGGTCCACGACACGGACGGCGGCGAGTTTGATGGCGACACGACGTTTGACCGCGCGCTCGGGCCCATGCAGTTTATCCCGGAGTCGTGGCAGCGCTACGGGCGGGACGCGAACGGCGACGGCTACCCGGATCCGCAGCAGATCGACGACGCCGCCCTCGGCACCGCCAACCTCCTGTGCGCGGACGGGCGCGATCTGGCCACGGAGGACGGCTGGTACGACGCGGTGCACGCCTACAACCAGTCCAACGAGTACGTGCGCAAAGTGCGCAACGCGGCGGCGAACTACGCGCTCAACCAGTCAGCGCCTCGCTAAAACCACACGACCGGGCGCATCCAAACGCAAACGGGGCTACCGAGTCCCCGTCGGGGCGAGCATTCTCGGCAAAACTCTGGAACAATTGGGAGGCGGAAACTTCAATGTCCACTCTCAAGGAGTTGAGCCCAAATGGCTATCATTATCCACGCCTTCGCCCGCGAGATTCTTGATTCCCGCGGCAACCCCACCGTCGAGGCAGAGGTGCTGCTCGACGATATGTCCAACGGCGTCGCTGGCGTGCCCTCCGGCGCGTCCACGGGTGTGCACGAGGCCCACGAGCTGCGTGACGGCGGCGACCGTTACAACGGCAAGGGCGTGCAGAAGGCCGTGGAGAACGTCAACGAGGAGATCGCTGACGCTGTGGCCGGCATTGACGCTGATGACCAGCGCCTGATTGATAAGGCCATGATTGACCTGGACGGCACCGACAACAAGTCCCGCCTGGGCGCCAACGCCATCTTGGGCGTGTCCATCGCAGCCGCGAAGGCCGCTGCGGAGTCCGCCGGCCTGCCGCTGTACCGCTACATCGGCGGCCCGAACGCGCACGTCCTGCCGGTCCCGATGATGAACATCGTTAACGGCGGCGCTCACGCTGACTCCGGCGTGGACGTCCAGGAGTTTATGATCGCCCCGATCGGCGCCGAGTCCTTCGCCGAGGCGCTGCGCATGGGCGCCGAGGTCTACCACGCGCTGAAGTCCGTGATCAAGGCCAAGGGCCTGTCCACCGGCCTGGGCGACGAGGGCGGCTTCGCCCCGTCCGTCGACTCCACCAAGGCTGCGCTCGACCTCATCGTCGAGGCCATTGAGAAGGCCGGCCTGAAGCCGGGCGAGGACATCACCCTGGCGCTCGACGTCGCATCCTCCGAGTTCTTCGAGGACGGCGTGTACAAGTTCGAGGGCGGCGAGCACTCCGCCGAGGAGATGGCGAAGGTCTACGAGGAGCTCATTGAGCAGTACCCGATCGTCTCCATCGAGGACCCGCTGCAGGAGGACGACTGGGAGGGCTACACCAAGCTCACCGCCGCGATCGGCGACAAGGTCCAGATCGTCGGCGACGACTTCTTCGTCACCAACCCGGAGCGCCTGGCGCGCGGCATCGAGGAGAAGGCTGCGAACGCCCTGCTGGTGAAGGTCAACCAGATCGGTACGCTTACCGAGACCTTCGACGCGGTCGACTTGGCTCACCGCAACGGCTACCGCACCATGATGTCCCACCGCTCCGGCGAGACCGAGGACACCACCATCGCGGACCTCGCCGTCGCCCTGGGCTGCGGCCAGATCAAGACCGGTGCCCCGGCCCGCTCCGAGCGCGTTGCCAAGTACAACCAGCTGCTGCGCATCGAGCAGGAGCTTGACGACGCCGCCGTGTACGCCGGCCGCTCCGCGTTCCCGCGCTTTAAGAAGTAAGCGCTTTTCGACGCCCCCTTGCACCCCGCCCAACGCTGCGGAGTGCAAGGGGGTTTCGCGTGCGCGCATGTTCTTCCAATTTTCTTGGGTAATGCTTGGGGCTTTCTGTGTGCGGGCGGATAGGGTTGTGTATGCAACTTCCCGTGCCGAGAAAGGCCGTTCCCGTGTATTCCCGTACTTTCGTCGCCGTTGCTGCGGCGACCTCACTTTCCCTTGCCCTCGTCCAGGCGCCGGCGGCGCTCGCCGCCGTCTCCGACACCGCCAGCGCCACGATCGCCACCACCGCTGATCCTGCGGACCAGTACCAGGCCGACCTGGCCGCCTGGAAGCAGGAACTCGCCGACGCCGAGCGGGCCGTCACCGACGCCGACGCAGCGCTCGCCGCCGCGCAATCGGAAGCCCAGCAGCAGCAGGCGAAGGCCGACGCGGCGCAGGCGGACCTGGACGCCGCCACGACACGGTACGAGCAGGCGAAGGCCGACCTAGCCGACCTTGACGTGACCGCGCTGGAGCGGGACGTGCAGCAGGCGAAGGACGCGCTCGCTGCTGCGGAGGCCGCCGCGTCGGCAGCCGCCCAGTCTGCCCAGGACGCCGCGGCCGCGGAAGCTGAGGCGGCAAAGCGCCTCGGCGAGGCGGAACAGCGGCGCGATGCGCAGGCCGGCACGCTCGAGGAGCGCGAGCGCACGCGCGACGAGGCGGAAGATGAGCTCTTCTCCGTCGGCGCGGAGCTCGACGACCTTGAGCGCCGCGACATCTCCGGTTCGGATTACTCCGTCCAGGACTGGAAGCGCCTTGCCTCCCAGTCCATCGAGGAAATGATCAATGAGTACCGCGAGGCCCACGGCCTCCACCCGCTGACGGTGCACCCCGTATTTACCGAGCAAGCCGAGGCCTGGTCCGAAGTGATGGCGCGTGACTACGACGAGTCCGGCGACCTCGACGCCGCGTTCCGCCACTCGGATATGGACGGGTGGGGCCATTCCGGAGAGAACATCATCTTTGATTACAACTCGGGTCGTGGCAAAGAGGTCGACGCGTGGACGCGCCAGACTTGGGAGTCGGTCCCGTACATGTTCTTTGACAGGTGGCGCCACTCGCCTGGGCACAACCGGAACATGCTCGCACCGCATGTGCAGCGCATGGGCGTGGGCATCGCGACCGACAGCAAAGGCGGAATTTTCGCAACCACGATGTTCTTCATCGAAGACGCACGCACTGATACTGGTAGCTACGGCCTCGACGAGATGACCCGCAAGGCGTTGGAAAGCGGCGAGCCGTTCTACCTCCCCGCGGGCGCGACCGACCTCATGCGAGCAGAATCCCTGGCCAACCCAGAATTCAACCCCGGCGACGAACGAGATTACGGCGATCTAATCCTCGACGGCTTGGACAAGTCCGAGTACACCGATGCAGGACTGGATCCGTCTGTCGATCCCGTCGATCACTCCGCGGCGATCGAGTCCTTCACCCAGCAGTACATCGCGCTGGAGCATCGTTCCACCGAGGCCGCGGAGGAGGCGGCTGCGGCTTCCGCGGAGCTGGACCGCCTCACCAGACAGTTCGACGAGGCGAACGCCGCGCACGACGAGGCCACCACCGCGCAGCAGAACCCGGATCAGGCCGAGGTGGACGCGGACGTCGAGGTCGTCAGCGCGAAGGCCCGCCTGACCTCCGCATCCACAGCGCTGGAGCGCAAGCGCGCAATCCCGCGCGAGCCGTACGAGCAATCGCTTGCCGACGCCACCGTCACCCTCGACCAAGCCAAGTCCACCCTCGAAGCGGAACGTGCAGCAGCCGCCGAACTCTCGGACGCGCAGGGCCCCGCGCGCAACGCCGTCGAATCCGCCCGCGCTGCCCTCGTGCAGGTGCGCGCCCGGGAACCGCAGCCGCCGGCCCCGGCTCCCGCTCCGGCTACGACGCCGGAGGACGTGACACCAGCCGAGACGACCACGGCGGCCACGTCGGCCGAGACGACCACGGCGGCCACGTCGGCCGAGACGACTACGGCGGCCACTCCGGCCGAGACGACCACCGCGGCCACGTCGGCCGAGACGACTACGGCCACCACCGCGGCCACGCCGGCCGAGACCACCACGGCGGCCGACGCACCCGCGGAGCCCGGGGGCAGCAGCACGGCTGGGACCGCCATCGCGGTCGTCGCCAGCCTGCTGGCAATCCTCGCCGCGGGGATCGCGTTCGCCCCGCAACTGGGTATCGACCTCTCCCAGTTCGGTATCCAGCTGCCCTGACACTAGGGGAGGGGCGCAGTACCCGCCCGCCTTGGGACAAACTGTGGGCGGGCGCTTAGGCTTGTGCGTGTCATCCCCATGCTCGTAGAAAGGCCACCCCGTGTCTCCCCGCTCCGCGCGCGCCCTCGTCATCGCGGCGGCCGGCTCCGTCATGCTGGCGCTCGCACCTGCTGCCGCTGCATCCGCCCACGCCACCGAGACAGCAGGCACCGCCGCTGCATCCACCCACGCCACCCAGCTCGCCGCCGCCGAGCAGGCCGTGACCGATGCGAAGGCCGCGCTCGCGGAGGCGAAGCAGGCGGTTGAGGCGCAGCAGGCCAAGGTTGACGCCGCGCAGGTGACGCTGGGTCAGAAGGTGGAGGCGCGCAACGTCGCAAAGCGCAAGCTCGAGGCGCTCGACGCGGACGCCGCTGACGAGCAAGCGCTTGCCGACGCCACCGACGCAGTCAACGACGCCAACATCGACGCCGAAACCGAACGCGTCGAACTCTCCGTGCGCACACAGGCTGTGGAGGACGCGCGGGAGGAGCTGCGGCGCGCCACCGTCGCGCTGGCCAAGGCGCGAGCGGACAAGCCGGAGGAGCCGGCTGCGCCGGAGACACCTGCCGCAGGCACCGGTACCGATGGCAGCACTACCGCGGGCACGGCCGTCGCCGTGGTCCTGGGCGTCCTCGCCGCCCTGGGGGCCGGTGTGGCGCTCGCGCCGCGGCTGGGCATCGACCTCTCCAAGTACGGCATCCAGCTGCCTTAGTCGCCCGCGCGCCTACACGCGCGCCTGGCCCGGAGCGCTACACTTCCAATCACTATGTCCTCACGCGTAACGCAGGAGCCCGGCCGGAGACGCGGGCGCAACAAAGCACCCAGGCGGGTGCCGGTGGCTTCGCGCGAGCGCGAGCAGCGCCGCCGCGCCGAAGAGGCCGCCGCTGGCGTGAAGAAGCGCCGCCTGCCCGCGCTGTTCCAGCAGGACATCACCAGCATGGCCATCCTCATCGCGCTCGTGATTGCAGTCCTTATCGCCATCGCGGTCCCGCTGCGCAACTACTACGAGGGTCGCGCCGAGATCGCCCGTGCGCAGTCCTCCATCGAGCAGCTCGAGCGCCGGAAAGCGCAGCTGGAAGAGGACATCGCCAAGTACGACGACCCCGCTTACGTGGAGCAGGAGACTCGCCGCCGCCTGGGCGTGATGGCGGAGGGGGAGTCCGCCTGGCGCATCATCGACCCGCGCATGTCCCACAGCCCCTCCATCACCACCGATGAGCTTCCCGACGAGCGCTCCTGGCCCGCCGTCATGTGGGATTCGCTCCGCGAGCTCCCGGAAGCCCCGGAAGCCCCCGAGTCCGTGGAGCCCCCGGCAGGGGAGGAGCAAGATAATCAGCCCGCCCCAGCGCCGGATGCCGCGAACCCGGAAGCCGTGTCGGAGGATGTAGCACCGGTTGATGGGGCAGGCACCATCGGAACCCAGCAGTAGCGCACGCTACTCATTTTGCGGTTGCCGACGATTCGTTGCCGCAGTATCGTTGTATCTAGGCATCAACCCGAGAAGGATAAAGCTGGGTTCCCGAATGGGAGTAAGGCTTAAGGCCGAGAATTCCTTTGCTCCGGGGGTTGGTGTCTCTTATCTTGTACCGGTCACATGGTGTTTTAACTTATCTAGATACGTATCCGGGTCTCTGGAGAGGCGCTCCACAATAAACTCGAGAGCTTGCTGGCTATAGACGTAATAGGGGTTTCATCAGCGCTATTTCGGTTGTAACTGAACCTGCTATCGCCCTTGAAATTATGGCCCTTTACAAAGAGGTTGAAATGAAAGCTGTTAAAACGCGGGACCTCTTTTCCATTAAAGAAGATTTTCACACCTCGGCCCTTTAAGCGCGCGTTAACTTTATCGATGCAGGCACTCGTCCGAAACGGGTAGTAGCTGCTGGCGTCGCGAACATCCTTCACGATACTCACTCCTGTGCTCGCGTCTTTTGTGATAAAGACATTCAGGTCAGCATCTTGCTGGCGTTTCACCAGGCGGAGGGACGTTTCGTAAATGGCAGCAACAGAACTATTCCCCTCGTCCCCTACAACACTGGCTAAGTCCCTCTGGTTTCGGAGAAGTTTCTCCGCCACAGCAGGGTCATACTTAGCGCGGATCACCTCGGGCTGAATCGCCCCTCGCCTCACAGCTAGGGTGAGGTGGTTTTCTGGCATGATGTCACTCACCGAATCAGAGTGGAGGTTTTCCAGCTGCTCAGCGTAGTTCGTCACCGCGGCTTGTAGAAAAGGCCCATAAAAGAGTTCATACTCATCAGTAATGAAATGGGTGTTGGTGTTGCGAAACTTGATGAGTTCGCGCATGTTTTTCCGGAGGGGTGATTTGTCGTTGGTGAAGATTTTCTTCAGACAATCTTCTAGCGAAATTGTTCGATCCGGATTATCCCGGTAGTAGATGGATTCCAAGCCGTCCACGTTGATCAAATGAGCTTTAAGCATGAGCTCCCAAGCGTTGCAAAGAAAGATCGAGCAAGCTTCTGCGTGGTATCTCAGCGTTGGCCGATTGTATAACTCGACAGCAAGCGCGAATGTTTCCTTACTCTTTTCCAGCAGACGGTCGGCAACATCGTTTGATGCAGGCCCTCGGCGTTCCTCGTCGGCCACTCGCTCACTCATACACTGCGATCCTAATGAATCGTAGAGTCAGCTAACGGGCTCCAGGGAATTTAGTGGTGTGCACTTTACGCTCCAAGGACTGCCAGCCCTTCCCGGAACTCGTCGTCGCGCATGAGCGCGTCCCAGTCCCCACCGAACGACAGGGCGTACTTCAGCACGGCTGACTGCACGAACGAGGGCGGTGCCGCGTGCCCGTCGCCCCAGTCGCCCGGCATTGCGCACCAGTCCACGCCGTAGCGCTCTCGCAGCCGCGATGCCCACGGACCAAAATGGTGCTGCAAGTGGAACGCGTCGTCACGATTTTGCAAGTAGAGCACCTTGTTTGGCATCGCTGCCGAATACGCCGCAACCAAGTCTGTGGTCACATTATCCGCGCCTCCAGGCCAGCACGTGTCCATGTAGTCGCGCACCCGCGGCTGGTAGTACTTCAGAATGTTGGTCTGCGGGTTCATCGCCACTGCTAGCGACCCCGGCAACTGCAGCGAGTAGTACAGCGCCCCAAACCCGCCGGCTGAGGATCCCCGGCACACGACCACCTCGGCACCAAGCTCCTCCATCACGTGCTCGATCACGCGCACCAGATCTCGTTGGAGTGGCCGCTCCCGGTCTCCCGCGAACCAGCCGATGGACAGCCCCAATTCCAGCGACGGGTCTGAAATGAACAGCACGGAGGCGTCGAGATCCTGCGTCACCTTCTGGCCCGTAAAGACCGGAATCGTGGCAGAAGAAAGATCGATAGCCGCGTGGAACGCCACCACGAGCGCGTTGCTCGGGCGCCGCACCAGCCGCACCTCCAACGCCCCAGCGCCGTAGCTGATGGCATGGATCCCGCTCGGCACGTTCCTCGTCGCAAACTCGTCGAGGCTCCCGTACGTGTACACGTCGCCCGTGTACCGCGAGTAGTCGCGCTCAGGGTGCACGGTTCCTCCAATCGTGGCCAGACACTGCATTCAACCTACCCGCCGCGCCAAGTGCCCCGTGCGCACGCTATGCGACAATAGCCCCATGCAACACGAAACCCCCACGCAGGAGGACCTCGCCACCGTCGCCGAGCAGCTCGGCCGCGCGCCCCGCGGCGTCCTCGCCATCGCCTACCGCACGCCCGACGCCCAGCCAGCGGTGCTCAAGACCGCGCCAAAGCTTGACGACGGCACGCCCTTCCCAACCCTCTACTACCTCACAGACCCACGCCTGACCGCCGAAGCGTCGCGGCTCGAGGTCGCCCAGGTGATGAAGTGGATGGAGTCCCGCCTAAACGAGGACTCCGAAAGCGGCGAGGCGCTGCGCAAGGACTACCTCGCCGCGCACGAGCACTACCTGGCCGAGCGCAACGCCATCGAGGACCTGGGCACGGACTTCTCGGGCGGCGGGATGCCGGAGCGGGTGAAGTGCCTCCACGTGCTTATCGCCTACGCGCTTGCAGAGGGCCCAGGCCGCGTCCGCTTCGGCGACGAAGCCGTCGCGCTTGCAGCCGAGCACGGCAACCTCCGCGGCTCCGCGATCCCCGCAGACTGGCCCACGCTCGAGGACCTGGGCATCACCCTCGACGAGGCAGGGGAGGGGCTCGCATGACCTCTCCACAGCTCGCACCACTGACCGTCGCCGCCGTCGACTGCGGCACCAACTCCATCCGCCTCCTGATCACGCGTCGCAGCGACGACGGCACGCTGACGGAGGTCACCCGCGAGAACACCATCGTGCGGCTCGGCCAAGGTGTGGACGAGACAGGCCGCTTCAACCCGGAGGCCATCGAGCGCACCCGCCAGGCGCTTGCCGCCTACTCCGAGCGCATGCGTGCCGAGGGCGTGCAGCGCGTCCGCATGGTCGCCACCTCCGCCACCCGCGACGCCTCCAACCGCGAGGACTTCTTCGCCATGACCCGCGAACTCCTCGGCCAGATCCAGCCGGGTGCGCAGGCTGAAGTCATTTCCGGCGACGAGGAAGCGCGCCTGTCGTTCCGCGGCGCCACGGCGGACATCGACCCCGCCCGCGGGCCCTTCTGCGTCATCGACCTCGGTGGCGGTTCCACCGAGTTCGTCATGGACCAGGGCGCGCGCTCCACCCAAATGGGGTGTGTCCGCATCACCGAGCGCTTCATGCGCACGGACCCACCGACTGCCCAAGAAACCGAGTCCGCGCGCGCCTACATCCGCGATCGCATCGCCGAGGCCGCCGAGGTCGTCCCCTTCGCCCAGGCCCGCACGTTCGTGGGCTGTGCGGGCACCTTTACGACGCTTTCCGCACTCGCCCAGAACCTCGACTCCTACGACCCCACGCGCATCCACATGTCGGAGATCCCCTTCGACCGTATGCGGCAAGTCACTACGGATCTGCGCGCCCGTACGGCCGAGCAACGCCTCGAGTACGGCCCGATGCACCCCGGTCGTGCCGACGTCATCGGCTCCGGCTCCACGGTCGTGGAGGAGATGATGGACGCATTCGCCGACGAGGCCGGCGCGTCCTCCTTCATCATCAGCGAGAAGGACATCCTCGACGGTATCGTCGCCGGCCTGCTCGCGGACTAGTCCTCGTCGGGCTCGAGGATCTGGTCCTCGAGCTCCGCGTTCTTCCTGCCCCGTAATTTGCGTCCCTTGCGCAGATCCTTCACCTCGCGCATGCGCGGCTCGGGGTCAATCTTGTTCGCAATGGCCTTACGGGTGGACTCAACGACCTGCTTGGTCACCGGCGAGTTCACCGCCGCTTGGGTGGCGTTGACAATCTGGTGGTAGCGCTTGCGGCCGGCTTTCGTGCCGAACACGTACCCGGCGGCTGCTCCGACAACGAATTGGTACATGTCTACCTACACTAGAGGAAATGGATAGGCTAAGGAGTGGCGGTCCACCTTACGTAATCGCCTCGCTGCGTACTTGAATTCCACGCTGTGGTAGTTAGACAATGTGCATACGCAGGTTCGGCGGGCATCCTTGCTTATGCCTAGTTGAGAAAGCCCTGGAACCACTGATTTCGTCCGTCCTACCGTATAACTTGTTGGTAGCGTTGCTGGGGCAAACGGCAACCCCAGGGATGGAATGCTAAGTCGAATGCAATGTACTAGGTTGGAATGAATGTACTGTTTTCCCACCCCACTGAAGAGTAAATGAAGCCATGTCTCCAAAACCTAGGATCATGACCGTTTACGGTACTCGCCCAGAGGCGATAAAGATCGCTCCAGTCGTGAGTGCTTTGCGAGAAGATAATCGGTTTGAACCCGTTCTTATTTCTACCGGTCAACACCGCGAAATGCTAGAGCAGGTTAACAAGCGTTTCGGCATCGTACCTGATTACGATATGGCCCTTATGAAGCCGGGGCAGTCCCTCAATGAGCTGGTGTGGCGCGCAGTAAAAGGGCTTGATTCTCTCTTTGCGAAAGAGGCGCCCGACGTCGTTATTTCTCAGGGTGATACCTCCACTGCTATGGCTGCGGCTCTCGCGGGGTTTAATAGGGGAGTAAGAGTCGTTCATCTGGAAGCGGGCCTACGAACCCAGGATATTTTTTCGCCATTCCCGGAAGAGGCGAACCGACGAATTATCAGTCAGCTTGCTTGCTTGCATTTGGCACCGACGTCTGTTGCGAGGGAAAACTTGCTGCGCGAAAACCTTCGCGCCGAGGATATTGTCGTTACAGGGAATACAGTTATTGATGCGCTTTTAACAGCTTCAACGTGGGATGTGGCTTTTGAGGATCCTCGCCTAGAAACTTTGCGCCTTAGTGAGAACCGCCTTGTTCTAGTGACTACTCATCGCCGAGAAAATTTCGAGGCGATGAAGCAGATTGCTGGCGCGGTTCAAGACTTGGCGAGATCGTACCCCGATTGTGCATTTGTACTGCCGCTGCATCTGAATCCGAAGGTAAGAGATGCGATTCTCCCTGAAGTTCAAAATTTTCCTAATGTGATTATCGCTGACCCACTCCCTTACGATCAGTTCACTGCACTGATGGGGAGGTCGTATCTCGTGCTTACCGATTCTGGCGGTATCCAAGAAGAGGCCCCGTCTTTAGGGAAACCGGTACTTGTAATGCGAGAAAACACGGAGCGGCCAGAAGCAGTTGTCGCTGGAACAGTTAAACTAGTCGGTACAGACCGAAAACGTATCGTGAAAGAGGTTCGAGATCTGTTTGACCACGATTCGAGCTACCAGATGATGGCAAATTCTGTGAATCCTTATGGTGATGGTAGAGCGTCTTCCCGGGTGATTGCTGCGATCGCGGAGTTGACTGGAGTTGGTGAACGAATTGCTGAGTTTGAACCAGAAATGGGGTATAGCAGGAATTGTTGCCCACGGGGGTGCGATGGCTATAATTGACATCGGTAGATTGCTAGCCGGGGCTATAGTTCGTCGATTGGGATCGCGGAGTTATATTCCGTCGGTTCCGGTTTCGGGCTCCTGCTGGTCTTACGATTTATAGCTAGCAGGAGGAAGATACTGGTGCGCATCCTCCTGATTACTCAATATTGGGAGCCAGAAAATGGTGTTCCCCAGCGTCGTTGGGCTTGGTTGGCGAGTACGTTGGAAAAAGCAGGCCATGAAATCCTTGTAGTAGCTCCGCCTCCACACTATCAGCGAAACGTATCGTTGAAGGAGTGGATTGCTAGGAGGGGGTATCGTTGTCGTGAGGAAGAGCGTGATGTCAGCACCGCTCGAATTGTTCTTCGCTCCGGCTACGTCCCCGGCGGAAATTCTATTACCCGCAAAGTACTTAATCAGCTAGCCGTTGCCGTTGGTGAATTGCATGTTGTTTTTCGGCGTTCCGGTTCGCTAGCGAGTTTTCAACCGGACGTAGTGATAGGGACGGTTCCGGCTATTCCCACGGCGTTTGTAGCCGCGATTTCAGCATGGCGTTTTAAGGTTCCCTATATCATTGACTTACGTGACGCCTGGCCTGAGCTATTCTCTGTGTCAGACCGATGGAATGCCGCAGTTGGGAATCCTTCTCTACGTCAACGGGTACTTTCAAGGGGACCTTTGCAGGTTGTAGTGGGGGTCACAAATATGTGGCTGAACAGGGTGCTAGCTAGCGCCACCGCGGTCATATCTACTTCGAGCCGTTTAGCTACGAACTTGCAAAAACGTTCTTCTGCTGGCCAGAAGATTTTCACTGTGAGGAATGTTTTCCCTCCAGAAACGCTAATTGTGAAGCAACCGCGGCTTAGCGGGCCGAGCGATGTACTGAACGTTTTGTACGCTGGGACTCTGGGGCGGGCTCAGAACCTTGCAAACGCGCTACAGGCCGCGAAAAAAGCGGAGAATGCTAGTGTGCAGGTGCGTTTGCGGTTCGTAGGAGCTGGTGCTGCGAAGGCTGAGCTGATGGAAAAGGCGGCGCGACTAGGCGTTGAGGCTACGTTCGAGCAGCGACGTAGCGCAGAGCTGCTTCAAGAGTGCTATCAATGGGCGGACACTGCTCTTGTTCATCTGACTGACTGGGCCCCGCTTGAAGAGGCTGTGCCTTCGAAAACATATGAACTTATGAACCAGGGACTGCATATCTCAGGGGTTGTGGCGGGTGAGACCGCTGAAATTATTCGCAAGCTGCAAGCTGGAGATGTGGTTGAACCGGAAAATCCTGAGGCTTTGGCTCAGATGTGGGTAAATTTGGCCCAAAACAGATCAAAGCTCCAATTGCCTGAAACCGGGAAGCAGTGGGTGCATCATCAGCGGGAAACTGAATCTCCCGCAAGCCTTGCTGATTGTCTTGAATGGGCGCATAGGTTACGTTGATGAAGTTGGATTACCTACCGTTAGCTATTACGAACTACACTATGCAGGTGGTGCGGAACCCTACAGCATTTGCTTCTAAAGCAAGTGCCCGCCTATTCGGGCGCGGGTTCAAGCGACCATTGGCACCTGAACATCGCCAGCGAGACTTCCGTGTTCCCATCTTTGATTCACCAACTGGTGGCGGTTCCGCTGCGCCCCTGCATATCTTGACGAACTCATATCCTCATTCGACCGGTGGGTATGCGGTCCGGAGCCACCAGATCCTGAAAGCTCAGCGAGATGCGGGGATGAGTGCATCTGCGATCACCCGGATTTGTTATCCTGTCAACGTTGGACGTTTTCCCTCGAGCGCATGCGAAGATTTCGAGGGGCTAACTTACGCTCGTGTTCTTCCAACTCTTTGCCCAATGTTGTTTGCAAACCAAATTAAAGAATACGCAAGGGGGATTAGGGATGAGGCATTCCGCCGTGGTGCTACCGTCCTCCACACAACAACTCCATGGCCAAATGCAGCTGCTACATCCCTCGCTGCACGCGAACTCGGGATACCTTGGGTCTACGAGGTCCGGGGAGAGCCTGAAGCTACTTGGGAAGCACATCAACCCAAGGGGTCTGATCCTCAATCGACGGCCTTCTATAAAGCTTCTCGGTTGAAAGAAGAAGAAGCGATGCATGCCGCAGCTGCCGTAGTTGCGCTGAGCGAAGTTTCCGCTGTTTCCTTGCGCGATCGCGGGATAAGGAGTCTGATTGAAATTGTCCCAAATGCTGTTGACCCGCAGTGGTCTAGCCAGCGCATTCCCGCAGAGGAGGCCCAGCGCAGCCTTAGTTTGCCGCCGCGACAATACGTAGGCGCTGTGAGCTCAATTGTAGATTATGAAGGATTCGATGATCTAATTCTCGCGCTTCATCATCTCCCTAGAGACGTTTCAGTGCTCCTCGTTGGTGACGGTAGCCATCTGTCAGTTCTACGTGACCTTGCGCGGGCTGAGCAACTATTGGATCGTGTGGTGTTTTCCGGTTACCAATCACATGACGAAATTGCACGCTATTATAGCGCCCTTAATGTATTTGTCGCGCCCCGCAAAGATACGCCTGTGACCCGTAACATCACACCGATAAAGACACTACAGGCTCAGGCATTTGGTATCCCAATTGTGGCCAGCGACTTACCGGCTCTATGTGAGATAACCCGTGGCGTGGAACGTTATGTAGCGCCAGGTTCTCCCCGCGATATAGCTTCAGCTATCGTCGATGCACTGCATAGCCCAGTGCGTGCATCGCCTCATTTATTTACCTGGGCTGACGCGGCGCGTATCTATGGAGAACTCTATTCTGGGCTGTAATTTACCCCAGGAACGAATCCTATCCTTTCGAGCGCTAAGTCGTCATTTTCCACCACAGCCTCGAGCGAGGCACGGAATAACTCTTTCGGTGGGGCGACGTGGCCATCTCCCCAATTACCTAGAAGCAGCTGGACATTCAGTTCTGAGCCAAGTCGCTGCATAAACGGGTTTAAGTGTCTGCGGATATGGAAGGCGTCGGTGGAGTTCTGCATATAAAGCACGCGTGGCCTAGGCATAGACGCGTTTAACCTCTCTATTGCGGAGCTTTGGCCAGCTGCCACAAATTTCTTGCGGTCTCCACCCCAAGCAATATCAAGATATTTCTGTACGTGATACTCATGGTACAGAAGTACGTTGGTCTGAGCATTTGCTATGAGTGCTGTGGCTTGCGGAATTGCTGCTGCTTGAACGAGAGACGCAAAACCACCGCCTGACGATCCGAACAGAACAATGCGCTTCGCGCGTGTGGAGCGTGCAACCTTGCGAATGATCTTAGTGATTTGGCTCGCAAGGTCGGGCTGAAAAACACTACCTGCGTACCACGCAAGGGGGAGCTCCGGAGAAAGATACAAGCTGGGGTCTGTGAATGCTAAACGAGACGCTCTGAGGCCACGGGTTACATTCGCCCCCGGGAATAAGGGCAATGCAGCGTTGAGCTCTAAAGCACCATGAAAGACTACAAGTAATACGTCGGCCCGTGTTCTAGTGAGTTGAAAGTCGATCGGCAAGCCTTGGTGCCACACGGAATGCACACCCTTGCGGACGTGGTGAGTGTCCAGAAAAACATCGAGGTTCGGCCACACACGTTGGATCGTGGGGAAGAAACCGACCGCCCGGTCTCTTGCAATTCTCGAATCCGAGGGCACGTTAAAAAGCTCTGGGGTTAGGTAACTTGCAATTGAACGGGATAATGCGCGGCGTGCATGTACAAGCTGACGTCGGTAGGCTCGCTTTTGTTCGTACGACAGCTTCACTACTACACCTCCACATGTTTCAAGTTTTTACCAAACGTTTCTATTTCAGAATTCGCTAGGATCTCTGTTTCAGAAATTTGCCATGTGTGCTTATCATTCCCACGGACGCAAACATAATTGAAACTGTCCGCTGAGTATACTCGTCGGCCCTTTCTTTCGAGCCTTAGCAAGAAATCGCTATCTTCGCCCTTTGTGCGATTTGCAAATGGCGTTTCGACGAACACACTCCGCCATCCCACCAAAGTTGCTCCAGCTACGAAATTTCGCCAAATATGCTCTTGATGTTTCCAACGACGAGCTATGACGTCACTGCCCTGTAGATAGAAGTAAATTGATCCTTTACCAACTAGATCTGCGTTCATATTTATCAGCGTATTTACTTGGTCGCGGAGGTAGTTTGGAAGATAAAAGTCGTCATCGTCAAACTTCGCAATTATCTCGCCCGAACTAGCTTGTACAAGAGCATTTAAGCATTCCCCCAAACTAGTCGATGCGTCGCGGTGTAGAACTGTAAGCCTCTCTATTCCTAGTGCGCTAGCTTGCTTACCGAGGTTAGGGTTGAGGTGGACCCCGTGTCCCACTACGACTAATTCAATGTTGCTGTACGTTTGCCTAGCAACCTGCGTGAGGAGATGCTTTAATTCTATGTCACGATTAGTTGAGCATACGATGCTCACGAGCGGTGGCGATGATTTTTCGTCCCTAAACCCAAGGGCTTGGAGTAGTGAGTTCGCTCGATGGCGATAGGTATGCTCTTCCCAAACTCGCCGTAAAGCGAGGTGGGATGTGCGTCGTCGAAGCAGGTCTGACTCCAACAACGCACGCAAAACTAACTCAGCATCCTGAGCGCGGACTGAGGGTACTTCATTTACTTTGAAAAAGTTTCGTAAAGCCATCGATTCGGTGCTTACAACCGGTGTGCCTGAACCCGCGATTTCGAATACCCGACGCGCGCACATACTGGGGCTTTCGGTCACGGAATTCACATTGAGAAACACATTGAAAGATCGGTAAGCTGCGAGGACTTCTGCATATGGGAGTGAGCCAACTACATGTTGGCGCCATTTGAGTGGAAACTGGTACTTGGAGTCCCCTCCCGCATGGCGAGAAAAAATAGTGAAAGTCGCGTCAGATTGTTGACTGACACGGTGCGCCGCGGATAGTATTACGTCCATTTGCTGTCGTCGGTTTGAAAATTTATGGCGGAAATAAGTACCGGCAAAAGCTATGTCGCCAGCGGTTTCCATAATTCCGTTGCGCGCTGGATTTTGTAGCGCTGGCTGGGCGGCAAATGGAAGGACAAATGCCGTCGCAGATGGAAAAAGACTCTCGTATTCAGCCACCTTGTTCGAGTCCGTCGTTGCGATAAAGTCAAACAATTCCGCTGTGGACTGAAAGTCCTCAAAGTGTGACGGGTCTTCCTTATTCCAAAAAACTGTGGGGATATTACGGGATCGGCACTGTTCGATTATCTCGCGGAGAGCAGGCGAGGGCGCATTCTTTCCTACGAGCTGAAACTGCCACTTTCCCCCATTGCCTGCCCAAGCGGATTCCACGAGGACAAAATCTACCGGCGGCACATGTGTACCTGGTTCTAGTGGTACAAGTGCAAACTCTGGACTCCAAGCAGCGTACGAGAACTCATCGAGAATACACCCAACTGTGAAGGGAAAATGTGGTTTGCCAAGCGGCGTGGATAGCTCGCTGCCCGGGGTGACGGAAGGGAAACCACCAGCAGATGCGTGTTTGAGCTTTGCTGTCCTGAGGAGTTTCTGGGTGCGGCGTAGTTGGTGGATGACTGGTTTTGGTGCTTTTTGTAGGATTAGGCGTTTGACGAGTGTTGCTGTTGAACGCGCTGTTCGTATGTACATTTTAGTGTGTTTGGGCATTTCGGGTCGCTCCTTAGCCTTCAGTAGTATTTGGATTATAGATTGAGAGGAGTCCGGGAATGGGTCGAAGTCACTCGGAATCGGGTGCCGCTGGTGTTGGTGGTTCGTCAGAGGGTGTCGCTGCTGAGACATTGGTGGTCAATATGCGGCGGATGCGCAAGCTGAATGTTCGTCCTGCGCTGCCGCTTTATATGGCTCAGCTTTGGGAGCGGCGGTATTTTATTGTTACAGACGCGCGGTATCGTGCTTTCCGTACGGCAAAGAGCTACAACTTGTGGAGGTTTTGGCTGATCGCTCAGCCGATGTTGGATGCTGCGATGTACGGTTTGATTTTCGGTTTCCTGCTGAAAACATCGCGGGGTGTTGATAATTTTGTCGGGTTTTTGATTCTTGGTGTCACGTTTTTTGGGTTTATGACGTCTCTTGTCAATGGTGGGCAGTCTCTGATTCAAACTTCTAGGAATCTCATTCAGGCGTTCTCTTTTCCTAAAGCGACACTGGTTTTCTCCCAGTCGTTGCGATATCTTATCGATAATCTGCCGACACTGCTCGTGGCTGTTTTTGTGGGGTTGGTTACGCAGTGGAATAAGCCATTGTCCTGGACGATTATTTTTGTCGTACCTTTGACTCTGTTGATGTGGGCGTTCGGGACTGGCCTGATGTTTATCGTGGCGCGTATTACCTCGTTTCTTCCGGATTTTAAGGTCATTATTAATGTTGGTCTCCGGGGCTGGTTCTTTAGTTCTGGAATTTTTTTCCCGCTTGAGCGCTTCGCTCATTCGCCGACACTTTACGCTCTGTTTTCGTATAACCCGGGTTATGTTTTTCTCGACGCGGTAAGGGATAGTGTTTTGTATTCTGTTGTCCCGTCTTTATCTACGTGGTTGACGCTTACCGGTTGGGGTGTGGGTCTTCTGGTCGTGGGATTGGTCTTTTTTTGGGGTGCTGAAGAGAGGTATATAAATGTCCGACAGTGACTGGCAAGGTAGTTTGCGTGGAGGCCTGCAGGAGACGGTTGTGGATGAGCCTGCTGTTGTGGCTCAGGGTTTAGGCAAGGAATATGTGCTCACTGGAGCTGCTGCTAGCGGTGGTCGGAATTTTGGGAAACACAAGCGCTCGCGAACAGTTGACGCGTTGCGGGGCGTTAGTTTTGTGGCAAGAAAAGGTGAGTCCATCGGTATTATTGGGCGTAACGGCTCGGGTAAATCGACTCTGCTCCGGATAATTTCCGGAAGTGAGGCGCCAACTACCGGAGTCATTCATGTTTCAAGCCAGCCGACGCTTCTTGGTGTGGCACCAGCACTCCAAAGTTGGTTGACGGGTGAGCAGAATGCTTACTTAGGTCTTCTCGCGTTGGGGATGCGAGCACAGGAGGCGCGGGACACGGTTCCTGAAATTATTGAATGGGCTGAGTTAGGCGAGGCTGCAACACGCCCCATGGGTACTTATTCCTCAGGTATGGGGTCAAAGCTTAGTTTCGCGATTTCTACTGCAGTGCGACCGGAAATTCTGCTCGTCGACGAGGCGCTTTCAACTGGGGACTCCGCATTTGGCTCTAAAGCGCAGGAGCGTATGGATTCGCTTTTGGAGGATGCTGGGAATATTTTCCTAGTGTCGCATACGCTTGCCGCGGTAAAACGTGCATGTGATAGGTGTATCTGGATTCATCGGGGAGATGTGATCGCGGATGGGCCGACGGATGAGATTACGTCTCAATACTCTGAGTTTTCCGGGCTTTTGAGGGAAGGGAAGAAGGTGAAATCTTCTGAGTTTCTTCAGGAAGTCCAGCGTAATTTATCGGTCGTGAGTATTAAGACTGTCAAAGAGCTATAGTTGTGGTTTCCATGTTACGTATGCGGGTAGAGTATTTGCCATGCAGTTTCCTCAGTTCTTTCGGATTAATCTTGGGCTTACTGCCCTCGGGTTCGTGACAATGGTGGCTTCTCGAATTGGGGCTTCTAGGCGTGGGCTCAGGTTCCAATCTGTGATAGATGGGGTCGGGATTGCGCTAATTGGGGCAGGCGAAGTCACAAAGCTGGTAAGGCTTGAGCGTGAATCTCAGAGGGCAGCTGAACGAGCAGGGGTTACTCAGAGGGCTTTGGGCCGGCTTGGGGCGAGAATAGGAACCGGCCCTCGAATCACACGGCCACACCAAAAGAAACTAACAAATAGCTTGAAGCTGAAGGATATTCGCGTCGCTGCAGTTTTGGACGAATTTTCGTACCAGAGTTTCGCTCCTGAATGCAATCTAGTGTCAGTAACTCCGAATAATTGGAGACAACAATTCGATCAGTTATCGCCTCAGCTGTTTCTATGTGAATCTGCGTGGTCTGGCCATGATTCAGAAAGGCGACCCTGGCAGGGAAAAGTCTATGCCTCGGAAAACTTTCCGCACGAGAATCGAACTGTCCTATTTGAAATGCTTGATTATTGTAAGAAGCAGGGCATCCCGACAGTCTTCTGGAACAAAGAGGACCCATCACATTTCGACGATCGGGTTCATAATTTTGTCGATACAGCTCTCAAGTTTGATCATATTTTTACCACAGACGTTGACTGTGTACGTCGCTATAGAGATGAGCACGGGCACCCTAGCGTGCATGTTCTGCAATTCGCGGCGCAACCTAAGCTGTTTAACCCGGTAGAGGTAGCTGAGCGAACTGATGATGCTGTTTTCGCTGGTGGTTGGTATCAGAACCATAGCCAACGATGCGAAGACATGGAGCACATTTTTGACACGGTCATTGACTCTAATCGCCAGCTTAAAATCTATGACAGGTTTTTCTACTTTAGAGACGACAACACACACAAGTACCCACTCCGTTACACGCCATATGTTTTTCCCCCGCTATCCGGGGAAAACGTGGCTAAGGCGTATAAAGAATCCGTTTTTGGTATTACTATCAATACTGAAACGGAGTCGGACACGATGTTCGCTCGTCGGATTTTCGAGCTAATGGCTTGCAATACTTTTGTTCTATCTAACTACTCAAGGGGCATCGACGAAATGTTCGGGGATACGGTGCTCTTCCTTGATCGCGATCCGGGCGCTCTGGATTCATTGAGTAGAGGAGATATAGACGAGTGGCGGAGAAGGAATCTTCGTACTGTCCTGCGCGACCACACCTATGCTAAACGATTCGAGGAGATAGTTCGGGTCTCAGGCATTTCCTTCGAATCAACTTCGCCGCATGTTGCAGCTGTCGCGGTACTTGCTGATGTACACGACATTGATCGGGTCTTTGATACGTTGTGTAATCTAAACGATCAAACGATTAAAGATCGGGTGATTATCGTTGGCCCAGCTATTAAGCCTTTCGACTATGGCCTTTTACTAAGGGACTACAACCGTAACGGTGTTCAAGTGATTCGTTTGGCAGAAGATGCTCCTCACGGGGGAGAGGTTCTTCGGGCAATAGATGCAGAACAATTTCTTATATTATGTTCGAATGAAATACCGGGCTTTATGGACTTAGACACTATAACTCGGGAACTACTGCTTCACTCCCAGTATTCATCGTATCCTGTTGCATTCGCGGGAGATCAACAACAGGCATACAATGTGGTGCAGCGTGGCCTTATGGGGCCGACCCTGGTGTCTGAAGGGGCAGTCCACGAAGTTTTGGGAGCCATTTTGAAAGGTTCCTCTTTCGGACAACTTCTAGTAGACGAGGGCTAAAAGTGAAGCAAGACATGAGCGTAATTGTTCCAATCTACAATCCCGGTCCGAAATTGGAACGATGTTTAACGTCTATTGACGCTCTACGTGACTTGATGGATATTCAGGTTGTGTTCGTCGATGACTGCTCATCCGACGGATCATACGGCAAAATTCTCGATTTCTATAGCCAAAGAGATTGGGCCACGACCAAGCGTCTCTCACATAATTCTGGATCGCCCTCTGAGCCAAGGAATATCGGTTTGACCCTCGCAACTGGTGACTATGTGATTTACCTGGATGCGGACGACGAGCTTCTTCCGGAAGGTGTTGTTGCTGCGCTCGACAGAGCACGACTAACAGGTGCTGACTTTGTCCGGGCTCCTTTGATACGTCGGGATGACAGCGGGGATCGGGTAATGAATGTAATTGAGAGTTGGAAAAAGGCGCGGACCCGCAGTGCACGGGCAGAGGCTATCGTCCGTTTTCATAGTACCACTCCGACCGCCGTATACTCTCGCGAGTTTCTAACGGCGAACTCCTTGACGTGGTGCACGGATCTACATATGGCGGAAGATGCCGTATTCCTCTATGAAGCTCTTGCTGTAGGCGATGTTGAATACTCTAATGAGCCACTGTACATCTATGACGCTTCGACCGTACGGGGACAAATTTCGGCGACTCAGCGGTACGGAGATGCTGAAATGCTAAACCATGTCGAAGCGTGGTCAAGGTCCCAACAGATTCTGATGGAGCTGGGCATTGACTACTTTGCTGTACGGGGGCAGGTCGCTCTGCAATCGGCAATCCAAAGCATGGTTGAAATAAACCGCAGCGGATTTAGTAGAAGTGCTTTTCGTCTCCTCGGGAACCTTCTGCGGAGCTACCCTGTAGTCGCTGAATATACATATCGTGATCGGTACAGTGAGATCCGGGACTTCATACTTGCGGATAGGTACGAAGAGTTTCTGCAGTCGATAAAACCAAGAATGGTGATTGCCGGGCATGACATGAAATTTATCCGTCCGGCGACGCCACTTCTTGAGCGACAATACAATATTAGATTCGATGATTGGGCGGATCATGACGAGCACGACGAAAGTCGTAGCATTGAGCTTTTGACCTGGGCGGATGTAATCTTCTGTGAATGGATGCTCGGTAACGCGGTTTGGTATTCAGAGCACAAGCTTCCTCATCAGCGCTTGTCTATTCGTGTCCATAGGTTTGAGCTGAATAGGAATTACGGCCTGCATGTAGTGGTAGAAAACGTTGATCAATTTGTAGTGATTGCACCTGCCTTGATGGATGAGCTACAACTGTCTTTCGGCATACCGCGAACGAAGATCGAATACCATCCGAACTACCTAGCTATTAATGAGTATGTTCAAGGTGATGATGGTGACCGCGTCTACAGGCTAGCGATGGTGGGAGTTGTGCCAAAGCTGAAAGGCCTTCATAGGGCACTAAGACTATTGGCCGACTTGCGAAAAAAAGACCCTAAATACACCCTGACTTTGCTCGGAAAACACCCATCTGATCTACCGTGGGTCGCGAACGATTCCGATGAGATGGCTTATTATCGAGAGTGCCAACGGTATATCGAAGACCATGATCTCGGAGAAGCCGTTGATTTTGCAGGTTGGGTAAATCCAAAGCGAGAACTGGCAAACTTTGGCATTGTACTATCATTGAGTGACATCGAAGGCTCACATGTGTCTGCCACAGAAATATTCTTTGCCGGCGGCATCGGAGTACTTAGGCCGTGGCCGGGAGCGTCCTTTGTTTACCCGGCGGAATTCATCCTTCCCGATCATGAATCAATGGTTGAATTTGTTCTTTCGTGCAGAAACTTACGAAAGTTTGAGTCGATTCAAGCTGGAGGCAAAGCCGCGTTGCTGCAACTGTACGGTCACGCTTCTGGAGAAAGTCGATAGCCAGCTTTTATAAGTTTAGGGTAAGATTTGGTCAGAGACGGTGGGGCAGTCAGGAATTTAGCCACCGACGGCCAGTTTTTACGGGGCTGATTCTGTCTGCAGTGTCTTTAAACATTTAAACGAGATATGGTTAATATAACCTTTAGCTGCAAGCAGTTCCGGGACGCACGCAGTCCAATCAAGCGGAAATCAACTACTGATGAGAGTGGCCTTGTTCGCATTTGAAAAGTGAGGCCGAAGATGAATCATTTTCGGCCCCCAAGTATGTCCCGTTTAGTCACGGATAATGAACCACGCGGTACTGGATAACAACTAACCGATCACCAACCGCATGTCAATTGAGCGCAAGACGTCTCGAAGTGCCCGTTCACCTTGCCCCCTAAATACGGGTAGACGGACAGTGCCAATCTCGAATGCCTCTGCAAATAGTACAGTCACCGCGATAAATGGTGACCACCATTCGCGCGTAAAGGGGGCGTAGGGGGCAGCGAATGCTCCTGCGTTAGAAGGAATGTCAATGTTGGGCAGGTCCATGCTCCAACCAACGCGCTTGCTCGAATCGTGGAAAGTAAGTTGAAACTCGCGATCCTGATCGAAGCTGTTGTCGATCGGCGGCAATGTGAGGCCACTCGATGTTGTGTTCAGGAGGGCTGAGTTAGGTCGCCTGTTCGGATCTTTCGGCCTAAAAGTTACAGCGGAAAAGTGAACGAATGATTGCTCCAGGTAGCTTTGGAGGCTTTCTGCAACGGGCCGGTCGATTTCACCATCTACGCTGACCTTGCCTTCAATGAAAGGTCGAAAGGCAAGAACTCCCGCAGTGGCTAGGACGTTAGGCGGGATCGGACGGGGAGAAATGAATTCGCTCTGGAGCTTTCTCGGTGTTGGGCTCCCGTCGTAGTCTTCGGGGACTCCAACGATATCGCTGAAGCCAACTATATCGTCAAACGAATAACTAAACTTCATTACTTTTCACCTTCAATCGTCAAAAGGAAGTCTTGATCTCCTACCAAGTCATACACCATGGGGCCAAATTCTGGTTCTACGTTGTAGATATTTATCCACGACCGCTCTCCCCTAGGAGTGACTAACTCCAGGGCTGGCGAATCAGCTGCATCGTCGACGGTATTTTGGACCTTGACGAGATACATCCCGGGTTTACCGACCGCCGTCTCAACGGCACGGTAGAGTCCCTTTCGAACCATCCAATCTGTGTTTGCGGATGCGTTGTCGAAGAGTTCGATATCGTATCCGGCTTCTGATAGATCAAAAATGCTGGACCAACTGGAATCCTCCAACACTCCCCAGGAGTGGTGGGCTCTTCCGTCTTGCGACAGGACGGCATATTCACCCGAAAGCTGATGCTCATGTGGCATAGCGTTGGTCGTGTGCGTTCGATAGGCGAACACCTTGCGACTTGAGCGAGTTGAAGGCCCGTAAAGGGAAAGCAGGGTCTTCGGGGTGTTATTGCTTACGGCTACCCGAGGCGATTTTGAATCAGCGCCCTTTCGCTTGAATTTGCTTTGCGGAAGGGAAACGCTGGGGTGGCCAAATTGCTTAGAGGTTGCCCAAGATGCTCTTTGATAACCGCTGTCAGCATGAGTTACCTGTTTTTCATGAAGGCGCCGTAAGATCGCGAGCTTGCCGGTATGTTTGAGTTTCATGCCGTTGCGAAGCATTCGAAGCGCCATGTTCAGATCGGAACCTGATCGGAAAGTTTCATCGTAAGGCGTTGACTGCATTAGTGCACGACGCAGCATCAACGTCGGATGAAGGTATACTTGTCCGCCGAATCGGATCGCATCCTCCGAAAACTCACGGCCCGGAAACACTTCAAATCCTCCACCGGGTTTATCTTCGAAATCGACCCATCCCCCGTAAGTGCCGTCAACGTCCTCAGACAAGGCTGTGAAGTGGTCTTCGACTCGTGTAGGAAGCATTATGTCGTCATCATCGTGAATGATGATCCAGTCTGCAGTAGCTAGACTCGTTCCAATATTCCTAGCAGCTGCTAAACCGATACCGTCGGTTCGATGGATGGTGATCCGTGGGTCTCGGATTGAGCTTAGGAACTCCCAGGTTCCGTCGCTTGATCCATCGTCAATCACGACTAGCTGAAAATCTTGAACGGTTTGGATGAGTACAGACGCAAGTGCCTCCTTCAGGTAGTGAACTCTATCTTTAGTCGAAATCACCACACTAACCAGAGGTCTGGCATCTGATGGCTTATGCGTCCATCGGGTTAGGTTTCTTATTGGGCTATGATCGCTGACGAGGATCTCTGAGTTTCTGCGAACAGCATTGGATCCTTCCAAATAGCTTTCGCTGGCCGCTCTCGATGATGGGTGCCAGATATGATAGATAGCAATTTCAGGATCACTAATCCAGTCAAATCGGTACCCTAGTTTCCGCAACCGCTGTGCGAAATCAATATCTTCGCCACCGTACGTATGCATCCGTTCATCGAAGCCCCTAGCGCGGAGGTAAGCCTCGCGAGTGCAAGCGATCATTCCGCCCATGCCGTATCTGGGCCGGAAAAGCGATTCAGCTTCGCACTGATCGAAATCAATGGAGTCCAACCCGGCAAAATACTCTGCATCCATATACTCCGGTAGGTCCTTGCATTGGAGGATGCTCACCCGGGAGGTAGTGGCATTAAATCGATTCAATATGCCACTAATGGCATTCGGGGTGAAAATCATATCCGCATCTGTGCTGATGAGTATTCGTCCAGTTGATGCGGCAAATCCTGCATTGAGGGCACGGGAACGCGACCAGGGGTTGCCATTTTCTACGCGAACTGTTCTCGCGCCGACCGACCGAACGACCGTCTCAACGGCTTCCGGTTCGTCAGAGCCATAATCAACTACGATCACCTCACCTTCGGCCTTTTCCACCTGGGGTACAAGTGACGCCAGTGAAATGCTTAGACGCTCGAGCCCCCAATTTTTGAACCCAATGACGACAGATACTGTATTCACTCGTTTTACTCGCTTTCCGGTAGCTTAAAGGAGACAGTGCCCGAGGTGGTTTTCTGCTTAAGGAACACGGTCACTGCTTTTCGCGGGTCGCTTTGCTTACCCCACTGGTGTAGCTGCACTTCCATTCTAGCCGCCCCTGGTGGTACTTCCAGGGGCAGTAGCATCGGATTGTCTGGCCCGTATACGTCTGAGTCGGGGACGTACGCGAAAGGAGCTTGCAAAAAATCGGAATAGTTCAAGGCGTCAACTTTATCGCGAAGGGGTTCGCCCCTCTCATCCCAATAGCGGAATGCAGCGACGTAGTCTTTGAGGTTTACCCTCGTTGAGAAGCTAAAGATTAATGAGCTTGACGAAAAATCCACAGCTGTGGGGATGACGTATTTCGCAATATGGTTGGGGTGTGTGTTCGGTTCTGACATTTCGTCCTCTGTAGGTTCTTCCTGTGAAGGTGGGGTGCTTACGCGGGGAGTGGGCACAATATCATAGGCACCAGAAAGCACCGCGATCAATTGTTCCCATTGGGTGTATATCTTATCTGGGGAGTAGTCGGACGCTGCATTAAGGGCTGCTTTCGATCGATCTTTCCAGAGCTCATCGTCCTTGGAAAGGTCAGCCACAGCTTCCATGAACCGGGTCCGGTCACCTTTTGGAATGACGAAACCTGCCCCCCTGGAACTTGCAAACTCGCGTGTCCCCGGTCCTGCATCGTAGACCACACAGGGGGTTCCAACAGAACCTGCTTCCAGCAGCATCATTGGAAAACCTTCTCGTGGTGAACAGGAGACTACCATGCGGTGCTGGCTAAGGATATCCTGCGGGCGGGAAGTGAAACCGCAGAGTTCGACCCACTCCGAGAGGCCCTTTGTTGATACTAATTGCTTGAGGCGCCCTTCCAGTGGGCCAGTGCCGTAAATCTTCAGAGCCGGATACCCCTGGTTGCTGGCGATCGCATCCGCCCACACGTTCACTAATTCTTCTACGCCTTTTTCTGCATGCAAACGACCGACATATACACAGGCTGCATCACGATTCGCCGACGGGGGGCCAAGGTGATTTTCAATCGCATTCGGAATTGACATTCCATTGGTGATGCCGTCAGCTTCAAATTTTGAAAGATCCTCCGACGTCAAAAAGACCGCGCGATCACACGCCTGAAGAAGTCGTTCTAATAGGCGAAGGTAGCCAGCTTCTTTAGCATAATTCCATGAACTATGGTATGCGCCGATCAAATGAAATTGGCGATCAGCTTTTCGTAGAAAATTGGCATGCTCGAGATCGACCAAGCATCCATACTGGACAGCGATCACCACAGTACTGCTAGTGAGTCCGCCAAAAAATTGATTAATTTTGGTGTTGGCTCGAATCCGTGCCGAAAAAATAGCCTCATCAGATCCGGTGTTTTTCGGAGACCTGACGAGCTCTTGATATCCGGGCTCGTATATAAATTCTGTCGGGGCACCTTCCAAAAGGATGTCTGCAGAGTAATAGCGGGAAACGATGGATACCTTGAATCCCCTTCGAGTCATTTCCCTGGCAGAGTCAATAACGTGTTTTCGCACACCCCCTAACGCCGACGCGTCTTCCAAAAAATAGACGATGGAATCGATTGCCTTGCTGCTTGACCGTGCCAAAACTGGGGTCCTTTCTTCCGGTACAGTTGTCGAAATTAACCTACAGACCGACCGAGGGCACGAACCTTCCACCCGGCGGCTTTCCAATCGCTAATGGGAAGAACGTTTCGCCCATCGATTAGCAATCGCCTGTCAACGAGGTTCGCTGCCCAGACAGGATCCATCTCCCTGAATTCCCGCCACTCTGTCGCCAGGATAGTAATTTCGGCTCCGCTGAGAGCGTGCTCGAGCGAGGTGGCGTAGTCAAGAGTGGAGTTGACCTTGCGCGCATTATCCATGCCGTGAGGGTCGTAGACTCGCACCGAGGCGCCGGCAAGGGAAAGCTGATCTGCTACGGCAAGCGCTGGCGAATCGCGAACATCGTCAGAGTTTGGCTTGAATGTTGCTCCGAGAACCGTGGCTCTTCGGTCTCTAAGGCTGCCGAGCTCCTCGCGTGCGAGGTCGATCACACGCTGACGACGACGCATGTTGATTGCATCGACCTCGCGTAGGAACATCAGGGCCTGATCTGCCCCGACCTCGCCCGCACTCGCCATGAATGCACGGATGTCCTTAGGGAGACAGCCACCACCGAAGCCAAGGCCGGCACCCAGAAACTTTCGACCTATTCGATCGTCGTAACCGATGGCATCCGCAAGCTGAACCACGTCTGCGCCGGCTTTTTCGCAAACCTCGCTCACTGCATTAATGAAGGAGATCTTGGTTGCCAGAAACGCGTTCGCGGAAACCTTTACCAGTTCCGCAGTCTGCAGATTTGTCAAGATGAAGGGGGTGTCATTTGCCAGTGGGGTGGCGTAAACTTCCCGGACGATGGTTTCAGCGTTGCTGCTGCCGTGCGTGCCGAGGACTATGCGGTCTGGTTGGAGAGTGTCCTTGACTGCGTAGCCCTCGCGTAAAAACTCGGGATTCCAGGCAATCTCCACGGTCGCTCCGGGCTTAGCCAGTGCGTTGGCCCGCTCTTGCAACGCGGACGCGGTGCCGACGGGTACTGTGGATTTACCCACGATTAGGTGCTCGCCTTCGAGCTGGGGGACCAGGCTGTCGATCACTGCCTCGACGTGGCGAGTATCAGCGGCGTATGAGCCGCGCAACTGTGGAGTACCAACTCCGATGAAGTGCACGTTTGCAAAAGTGGCAGCCTCGGCATAGTCCTTCGTGAAATCCAAAAGACCTGCGTCGATGTTGCGCTTGAGGATCTTGGATAGCCCTGGTTCGTAGAACGGAACTTTTGAATTCCTCAGTGCTTCGATTTTACTTTCGTCAAGGTCTACGCCGAGCACTTCGTGGCCGAGTTCGGCCATGCAAGCCGCATGGGTCGCGCCTAGGTAACCAGTTCCAATTACTGTCATCCGCATAAGTGGACATTATGCCTTGTTTCATTCTGGATGTCCTCTTTGGGGATGAAGTTGCGCTAGGTCGCGTTAGCCTTTGCCCTCAGTGAAACTGTAGTCACGACGTGAGTAGTGTATGCGGTAAAAGGATGAAAGGATACAAACGTGGAGCAGTCGCCCATCACCCAGTTGACAGTCGTCGGCCTCGGATATATTGGCCTTCCAACTGCTGTGTTCTTCGCAAACGCCGGGTTAGCGGTGCAGGGTGTGGACACTAGTAGTCGGGTTCTTGACTCGCTCAACAATGGACAAGCCTCGTTCGATGAGCCGGGGTTCTCGCCGTTGTTGTGTGATGCGCTCGATAGCGGGTTACTGCAAGTCAGCGGGGTCGTCGAGCCGTCAGAAGCCTTCGTTATTGCTGTTCCGACGCCGTTGGGCAAGGGGCGTTCGTTCGATGATAGCTACATAAAATCGGCGGTCGATGCGATTGCACCTCACCTGAGGGGAGGTGAGTTGATTATTCTCGAATCGACTTCTACCCCTGGGACAACTGAAACAGTTGCTCGCAGGGTTCTCGGTCAACGTCCGGACCTTAGCCTCGAAGAAGGGAGGGATAACAGTGTTTATTTTGCGTATTGTCCTGAGCGCGTGATCCCAGGGAAAATAACATTGGAAATGCCCGCGAACGACCGTGTGGTTGGTGGTACCACAGAAACTGCCACTCTCATGGCTGAGGCGCTCTACTCAAATTTCGTAACTGGAAGCATCAGGTGTTCAAATGCTACAACTGCTGAGATGGTGAAGTTAACTGAGAATGCATTTCGCGATGTCAATATCGCATTTGCAAACGAACTATCGTTGATTTCTGCCGAATTGAGCGTCGACGTATGGGAATTGATAGAGCTCGCGAATCACCATCCGCGGGTGAATATTCTCTCTCCAGGCCCTGGAGTTGGTGGTCATTGTATCGCGGTTGATCCATGGTTTTTGGCGGCCTCTGCCTCCAGTGCACCATTGATACATGCAGCTAGAGCGGTTAATGATTCTAAGCCGACATTCGTTGTCGAAGAGATACAAAAAGCCATTGATTCCAATGAGTCTAAGGCGCTCTCCGTGTTCGGTCTTGCATTCAAAGCGGACGTAGGTGATCTGCGCGAATCGCCATCGCTGGAAATTGTACGAAACGTTGCCGAACGGAACCCTGCTGTTTCGGTAATGGTAGTTGAGCCGTATGTAACCTGTTTACCCCCGGCATTAAAAGATCTTGCAAACGTTACGTTGGTAAGCGTTGAAAAGGCGCTCGATGAAAGTACGTTGGCTGTAATGCTGGTGGGGCACAAGCAGTTTCTGACCGTCGATCAGGACCTGTTTGCAAGTGCCCAGTTGTTGGATTTCACGGGCAAATGGAGCAGCTAAGGCAATGTGACGCCGGTCTAATACAACTGACTTGGAGATATTGCTTGTATAGTCAGTTACGGGCGAGGCCTGGTGCGTTTGAAGTTTTAGATAATCAGTTAGAAGGGAAATCGGATGCGTGCATTAGTTACCGGGGGAGCGGGATTCATTGGTTCACATTTGGTGGATCAACTCGTAGGAAACGGCCACACTGTAACGGTCGTTGACAATCTGAGTAGTGGACGAACATCTAATCTGGCGGAGCACTCCTCGAATGGTGCAGTAGATCTGATCGAGCGAGATATTCGAGATGTTGATTTCGAATCCATCTTCAACAGCGTCGAGCCGGAAGTGGTTTTTCACCTCGCTGCTCAGATTGATGTACGCAAATCCGTTAGTGATCCGATTTTAGACGCGGAAACTAATGTACTCGCGACAATTCGAATAGCTGAGGCAGCGAGGAAGTGCGGGGTACGTAAAGTTGTCCATACCTCTTCGGGCGGCTCGATTTACGGGGAGCCTGAGCAGCTACCGACTTGCGAGAAGGCTCCTGTGGATCCGAAATCTCCTTACGCAGCCTCGAAAGTCGCAGGCGAGCTGTACCTGAACGTGTACAGGCACCTTTATGGAGTTCAAACTAGCTTTATCGCACCTGCGAACGTTTACGGGCCGCGACAAAACCCATTTGGTGAGGCGGGCGTAGTTGCGATTTTTGCTCGCCATCTTCTGGACGGAACGGAAACATGCGTTTTCGGGGGCGGTACTAATACCCGCGACTATGTGTATGTCGAAGACGTTGCGCGCGCCTTTTGCCTAGCTGCCGGGATAAAAGGAGACGGAGAAAGGTTCAACATTGGTTCTGGAACTGAAACAACTGACAGCGAACTGCACTCTGCAGTAGCGAAAGCGGTAGGTTCTGTCGACCGTCCCACCAGTAGACCAGCACGGCTAGGTGACGTCGCGCGATCGTCGCTTTCTTCTGAAAAGGCAAAGAACGTTCTCGGATGGGAGCCCCTAGTGTCTCTGGATGAGGGCATACGACGCACCGTGGATTATTTTCGCAATAGCTAGGATTTTTCGTTATGGCGGTGGATATTCTCGCTGGGGTGTCCGTCAGGAGGTAGGGCCCAACCTGGCAGGCCATATGAGATTAGTCTTGTGAGCAAGCGGACATCCTGAATCGGGCGTGCAAAAAGGTGAGCGACGCTAAATTGTCACAGCACTTCACTCGTCCCAACATCTGTAGTGCGCCGGCCCAGTAGGGATTGCCTTCCGAAGATACCCCACAGGAACGATGGTGGCGACGCAACCACCAAACTTGTGGCGATTCTTGGATTATGCTCGGGTGCGCCAAGAAGGTGCATTCCCTGTGTTCGATTCCGTACCCTCATTGTCTTGAATAGGCGATATGTCGGAGGCGTAGCCGATAACGTCGTGGAATCCTTCACAGCCTATGATGGCGGATTCGTCATCTTAACGTGCCGCTGCCCGTTGCGCTGTGCCACAGGCAAACAGGCACAGAAATCTACATAAGCGACGTTAAAGAAGGAATGCTGCCAACTACCTTGGGCGAATCAGGAACAGTGGTAGTTCTGACCGAAGCTCGTAGTATTTGGATTATAGATTGAGAGGAGTCTGGGAATGGGTCGAAGTCGCTCGGAATCGGGTGCCGCTGGTGTTGGTGGTTCGTCAGAGGGTGTCGCTGCTGAGACATTGGTGGTCAATATGCGGCGGATGCGCAAGCTGAATGTTCGTCCTGCGCTGCCGCTTTATATGGCTCAGCTTTGGGAGCGGCGGTATTTTATTGTTACAGACGCGCGGTATCGTGCTTTCCGTACGGCAAAGAGCTACAACTTGTGGAGGTTTTGGCTGATCGCTCAGCCGATGTTGGATGCTGCGATGTACGGTTTGATTTTCGGTTTCCTGCTGAAAACATCGCGGGGTGTTGATAATTTTGTCGGGTTTTTGATTCTTGGTGTCACGTTTTTTGGGTTTATGACGTCTCTTGTCAATGGTGGGCAGTCTCTGATTCAAACTTCTAGGAATCTCATTCAGGCGTTCTCTTTTCCTAAAGCGACACTGGTTTTCTCCCAGTCGTTGCGATATCTTATCGATAATCTGCCGACACTGCTCGTGGCTGTTTTTGTGGGGTTGGTTACGCAGTGGAATAAGCCATTGTCCTGGACGATTATTTTTGTCGTACCTTTGACTCTGTTGATGTGGGCGTTCGGGACTGGCCTGATGTTTATCGTGGCGCGTATTACCTCGTTTCTTCCGGATTTTAAGGTCATTATTAATGTTGGTCTCCGGGGCTGGTTCTTTAGTTCTGGAATTTTTTTCCCGCTTGAGCGCTTCGCTCATTCGCCGACACTTTACGCTCTGTTTTCGTATAACCCGGGTTATGTTTGTCTCGACGCGGTAAGGGATAGTGTTTTGTATTCTGTTGTCCCGTCTTTAACTACGTGGTTGACGCTTACCGGTTGGGGTGTGGGTCTTCTGGTCGTGGGATTGGTCTTTTTTTGGGGTGCTGAAGAGAGGTATATAAATGTCCGACAGTGACTGGCAAGGTAGTTTGCGTGGAGGCCTGCAGGAGACGGTTGTGGATGAGCCTGCTGTTGTGGCTCAGGGTTTAGGCAAGGAATATGTGCTCACTGGAGCTGCTGCTAGCGGTGGTCGGAATTTTGGGAAACACAAGCGCTCGCGAACAGTTGACGCGTTGCGGGGCGTTAGTTTTGTGGCAAGAAAAGGTGAGTCCATCGGTATTATTGGGCGTAACGGCTCGGGTAAATCGACTCTGCTCCGGATAATTTCCGGAAGTGAGGCGCCAACTACCGGAGTCATTCATGTTTCAAGCCAGCCGACGCTTCTTGGTGTGGCACCAGCACTCCAAAGTTGGTTGACGGGTGAGCAGAATGCTTACTTAGGTCTTCTCGCGTTGGGGATGCGAGCACAGGAGGCGCGGGACACGGTTCCTGAAATTATTGAATGGGCTGAGTTAGGCGAGGCTGCAACACGCCCCATGGGTACTTATTCCTCAGGTATGGGGTCAAAGCTTAGTTTCGCGATTTCTACTGCAGTGCGACCGGAAATTCTGCTCGTCGACGAGGCGCTTTCAACTGGGGACTCCGCATTTGGCTCTAAAGCGCAGGAGCGTATGGATTCGCTTTTGGAGGATGCTGGGAATATTTTCCTAGTGTCGCATACGCTTGCCGCGGTAAAACGTGCATGTGATAGGTGTATCTGGATTCATCGGGGAGATGTGATCGCGGATGGGCCGACGGATGAGATTACGTCTCAATACTCTGAGTTTTCCGGGCTTTTGAGGGAAGGGAAGAAGGTGAAATCTTCTGAGTTTCTTCAGGAAGTCCAGCGTAATTTATCGGTCGTGAGTATTAAGACTGTCAAAGAGCTATAGTTGTGGTTTCCATGTTACGTATGCGGGTAGAGTATTTGCCATGCAGTTTCCTCAGTTCTTTCGGATTAATCTTGGGCTTACTGCCCTCGGGTTCGTGACAATGGTGGCTTCTCGAATTGGGGCTTCTAGGCGTGGGCTCAGGTTCCAATCTGTGATAGATGGGGTCGGGATTGCGCTAATTGGGGCAGGCGAAGTCACAAAGCTGGTAAGGCTTGAGCGTGAATCTCAGAGGGCAGCTGAACGAGCAGGGGTTACTCAGAGGGCTTTGGGCCGGCTTGGGGCGAGAATAGGAACCGGCCCTCGAATCACACGGCCACACCAAAAGAAACTAACATTTCGGAGAGCACCGATTGGCGGGTCGGACGTTTAAGGGTTTTATCCGGCTGGTGGACGTACCATTTCATCTGAGATGCGCTTTAGCTTATTTTCGGACTTTGTAGGACGTAGAAACCAAGACACTATCTCAAGTTGTTTCGGGAATTAAGATCTGTGAGTTTGCGTCTGCTACCGGTGTGATCGGCCAGGCAGTGTTTCTTTGTCCAAGTGGTATCGGTGCTTTTCCGGTGCAAAATGAAGCGTCCTGGGTTTAGTTCCTACCTCTGCTAAGGAAGGATTGGCACTATGCCCAGAAAGTATTCCGCCGAATTCAAGGAGAAGGCGGTCCATCAAGTCCTAGAGATGGTCCGTCTGGAGTCCTGCTCACGGCAACGCGCGTACGAGGAAGTCGGAGAGCTTCTTGGCGTGTCCCACCACACGTTACGCGCCTGGTACCGTGACAGCGTCGCCCA
>NZ_VNKN01000002.1:0-216985 GCF_007786415.1 Corynebacterium sp. NML180780
GGGGGGCGGGGGGGGGGGGGGGGGGGGGGGGGGCGGGGCGGGGGGGGGGGGGGGGGAGGGGGGGGGGGAGGGGGGGGGGGGGGGGGGGGGGGAGGGGGGGAGCAACGCACAGACAGCGGGGCGGGGGGGTGTGAGGGGGGGGGGGGAATCGTGTACCATGAATCACGCCGTGAATCTCACTGAGTAAGGATTTTCATTCATGATCACCTTGAAGCGACCCTTGATTTTGGCGCCAATGGCAGGGGGGCCTTCTACTCCTGAACTTTGTGTCGCGGTAACGAATGCCGGCGGTTTGGGAAATATTGCTGCAGGTTACTTAACTCCAGAAAAGCTGATATCGGCAATTCAACAGGTTGAAAGTGAAGCGGACGGCCCGTACGGGATAAATATATTCTGCCCGCCTCCGGATCGAGAGCGTTCTTCTAAGGATCAGGACCTATGGAAGCGGTACCGCGTCTTACTCGAAAAGGATCCCCAGATACTTGCGGAGTTACCTGATCAACCCTTTACGGGGGACGACTTTTATCGGGAAAAGATAGACATTGCTTTAAGCTCGCAGGCTCAAGTAGTTTCTTTTACGTTTGGCTACCCTAATGAAACGTTGATCCATGAGTTTCAAGAAGCGGGGAAAAGTGTTGTTTTAAATGCGACAACGCCTCATGAGATCGACTTTCTTGCATCCACCTCGTGTGACGCTATATGTGTTCAGGGGGCAGGAGCTGGAGGCCATCGAGCGACTGTGCTCTCTACCGAGAGTGAGGGATCGACTCATTCTACTTCTGAACTGCTGGAATATGCCTTATCTAAAGTAAGTAAGCCTGTTATTGCTGCAGGTGGTATCGCGACTGCAAAAGAAGCCCTCGCACTCCTTCGCCGGGGTGCATGGGCCATACAGGTAGGCACCCATTTTCTTCTCGCAGATGAGGCGGGGACGAAACAGACCCACAAGATTGCTCTGAAAGAGTTACGCGGTCGACCGACCACCCTTACTAAGGCCTTCACCGGAAGACCGGCTCGCACCATCACCAATACTTTTACTGAAAAGTACTCCCAGTCCGCTCCGTCGATGTATCCGGAACTTCACCATTTGACTTCAGAGTTAAGAGCAAATGCTAATTCCGCTGGCGATGTAGAAAGCCTTAACCTTTGGGCGGGAGTGAACTACGGGTGCGCCCATTCGGCACCCGCGGCCGATATTGTTGATGAGCTGACCCCATATTCTACTTCTCTAGGCGTCGGTCGAGCCGTTCCTCTGGCTGCCCAGGTAGCTGTTGTGGGCGGGGGGCCGAGAGGGCTGGCGGTCATCGAAAGAACCCTGGACCGGTTGGCGCACAGTAATGATCGAGAAGAAACACCCGTACTGGTCTGGTTTGATGATTCATCCTTCGGATCCGGCAAGGTGTGGAATCCTTATCAGACCCCTGCTCTCCTCATGAATACTGTGGCATCTCAGCTCAGTGGTTTCCCTGATTCCAGCGCCGGTATCGAGGGGAGGTATCTCGAAGGTCCCACATTTTACGAATGGCTGAAATCTGAGAATGCCTCTGCCTTCCTACACTCAGATCCTGTCCTTTTGGAAGAGGCTCTGCAAACGGGGCCAGACACCTATACATCTAGGGCTCTCTATGGTGCTTATCTTCACTGGGCAGCTTCTCAGGTAGTTACTGCCTATCGAGATTATGTAGATATTCACTTAGTGCCCACGCGAGTGCTATCTATTTCCGATCAAGAGGGAGCATACGCTCTCATGGACTCTGATGGGCACACAGTAGTGGTCAAAAATGTTGTGTTGGCGGCTGGAATGCCGGCTGCAGTAGAAGGAGCAAAAATCGGCCAGGGCATTGCACGAGAGGAAAACAATGGGGAAGCCTGAAGGAGACGCTCACTCCGCTGCGACTGAAACTACCCACCGGGATGCTCTTTTGGTGTCGCGTGGTACCGCCGGCCTAGCAGTAGCCATGGGCTTGGGTAGATTCTTTTATACCCCCATTTTGCCTTTGATGGTAGGTTCCCTGGGTTGGTCGGGACAGTCCAGCGCGTGGATCGCCACCTCCAACTACGCCGGGTATTTTGCGGGTTCTTTGGCGGCCTCCCGAGGGTGGGTGCCGATTTCTAGAAGGTTACACAGGGCAGCCCTTGTGTTGACGACAGTGCTTCTGGCGGCGGTTGCTTTCTCTGGCTCACCGTGGTGGCAAATAGCGGTCCGCTTTTTTGCTGGTGCCATCTCAGCTCTAGTTTTCGTCTCGGTGACGCAGAATATTCCCGTGGTCAAACGCCGAGCCCATGATGGTGGAATAATTTACGCTGGGGTTGGGTTAGGCATTCTCATCTCCGGAGGAATTGTCCTCATGGGGGGAAGCGTTATCTCATGGCGGGCACTGTGGCTTATCTGCGCAGCAGTGAGTGCAGCACTTTCGCTTCTTGCATGGAATTGGCCAATACGTGAGAATCGCTCCGATTCTTCTACTCGGCCACGAAGTGACCAAGGACAGGAATCTTCGCTTGAACCATTGCGGTGGTTATCTGCTGGATATCTCTTCCAAGGCGCAGGCTACATCATCATCGGTACATATCTGGTGGTTCTAGCGCAGCCGGTTTTCGGGCAAACAGCCGCCGCCTCGACGTGGCTGGTAGCTGGATGCGCCACCGCTCCATCCCCGTTGTTTTGGTCGTATGCGGCAAACCGGGTGGGAACCTTCAAAGCGCTTGCTGGATGCTATTTCCTGCAGGTTACTGGTGCTGTCGTGGCAGTCTTCAGCTCTGGGCCCGGTCTTTTGTTTGTGTCGGCGTTTTTGTTCGGAGCTACCTTCATGGGGGTAACGATGCTGACTATTGAAGCGGGTCTCAAAGCGGGGAGCCCAGTTGCGGCGGCTTCCCTGACGACATGGTACAGCTTGGGGCAAATTATGGGCCCTGCGGTTATCGCTGTGGTGTTTAGTAACTCAACTACCTTGAGTTTCGCAGTGGCGGCTGGTTCATTGATTGTCGGGATGTTTTTCACGCTGCGCGGCGCCCACCTTACTGTTTCCGGCACCGGTAGAAAGCAGGGGTGAAAATGGATAGCACAGAGCATGCCGATTTTCTTCACGTGAGGTTTTATCTAACTGTCTAACGGCAGGGGAACCGTATAATTGCGAGCCTTTCAGCTTCTCTTTGAGGCTGGTGGCTAAGCTTAGAAGTTCATCTGGGTTATCTTCGGATCGCTGTTGAGACAGATTTCGTTGTGCTGCGCGTACGAACTTGGCGAGTATGCCGGCGTCGCGGGCCAGTGGGGAAGTGGCAGGCAACTCCGCTTGTATTACCTGCAGGTGCTTGGCGGCACTGTTGGCGGGGTCAAGCGCGTACTCGCAGTCTCCACCTGGTGTTGTTGCAAAGTTGGGCGGAGATCAGCGAAGACTCAGTTTCTCATTCCCTGACGGCCGCTGCGTATGGGCGTTGTTAGGCCGTCTCGAAGACCCGGTTGACGATCACCGCATCCGGGTTCGGTTGCCCGTAGGCAAACATCGCGCCTTGCCCTTTCCGCAATGAGTGCATCGCCTCCATCCCTTTCAACGTCCGATATGCAGATGTCCGGTTCTTAAACGCGCCTTTCGGACCGAGGATCCGCTTCAGTCGACCATGGTCGCCTTCCAGGATGTTGTTGAGGTATTTCACCTGCCGGTGTTCCACTGTTGGCGGGCAGATTCCCTCTGACTTCAACTCGGCGATTGCCCTGGCTAGGGAGGGTGCTTTATCAGTGTTGATCACTCTGGGATACCCGGCTGACGCATTGGATCTGACGGCCTTGGCCAGGAAACGCTTCGCTGCGGCCACGTTCTGCTTCGGAGTGAAGCGTCTGCTCAGTCAGGCGCAGCTGAAGCGTGAACAACTGCTTCAAGAGGCACAAGAGATGCGCGATCAGGTCGATGCCGAGGCGCAGCAAATTCGTGCCGAGACGAGGCGTGCGCGCGATGCTGCTCTGGAAAAGGGCTGGCAGGGGGGATTTGGTCAGGCCTCTCAAGCGGTCGACGAGATCGTTGACGAGTTCCGTAACGACTTGGTTTCTGATCGCCTCCGGGAGCGTTACCAGTCGGTGAGTATGAAGATTCGCAAACGCCAGCAGTCTTCGCCACATCAGCAGGTCCGGCCTAGCTTTCAGCCGGATCTGTAGCCGGATCTGTAGAATGACAATCGAGTAATTAGGAGAAAATATGGCTAACGAAAATCTGCGGCAACCCCACAATTATTCAGCGGGTGTCTACAATGAAGCCGAGAAGACAAGGGCTTCGACCATTCCTGTTGAGAAAAGGTACCTAGAGTTGGAAGACGATAAAAACGTAGAGAACTTTGTGGACTGCCGTGAAATCCGTACGGTTTTCAAACCAACTTGGGTGAGCTGGTGGTTCCACAAGATTTTTACGTTCCCGCGCGTTGAGTGCGATGGGATCGTAAGCAATTGTCACTGGGGAAGAGACAAAGCGTTAGTGAGGGATGGTGGGACGGTTACGGTTGGATTTAGTTATCGTATTTTCCATGATACGAAAATTAGATGTAAGAGCTCCCCTATCGAGGTTTCCCCTTCACATGCTGAGTTAGAAGCCAAGACAGCCATAATTAACAACTCCCCGATGACTGCCGTGCTCTACTAGCATTCGTCTCGAGCCCATCGATGGTTCGGGCGCGTACTTCCCCACGACGTTGTGAACGCGTTGCATAGGAAAATTCCCGCACCGTTATGGTGCGGGAATTTTCCTATGCGTAGGCGTTGTAGATCCAAACGTGCCCGCTGCGGGCTGCAGGGTGGACATGGAAGTCCATCTCGTAATCGCTGGCCCACTGCTCAAAATTGAAGTAACGCGCTTGTTCTTCTGTCATGCCGTCGGTGACTCCGAGTTCTTGGAATTGCTGCCAGGCGAAGTCGCTGAAGTCTACCCATTCTCCCCGCCATGCAATGCGGAATTCCTCGGCATCTGGTGGCGTGGTGGTTTCGTGGAGTACGTCGGTACACCAGCGCAGGTATGGTTCCCACTGGCTGTCTTCGAGTTCTTCATAACGCTCGCCCCATGCGACAGCGTCGTGCGGTGCGATTTCTCCACTCATGGGTAAGCAGTCGTGATCGAAGCACCACAGCTCGTCGTGACTGGCATTGTTGCGATACGCTGCCAGCTCCGGGTGTTTGTGCACCGTGGCTTGGTCAACTTCATCGGCATCAACCGCGTCAACCCAATCGCCGACCAGGCGACCTTCGTTGTAACAAGCAAGGCATCCAATCCATACTTAGGGTTTATTAGCGCTTGTAAGCCTTTGGGTGGGTGAAATGGACATGAGTGTACCTCCTAGAGTTCCAGTCGTTCACACACCGACCTGGGCGCGTTATACGCGCCATTTGGAGATGACACACTGTGGCCCAGATGTCCATCGCGGGCGTTTCCGACTTTGTAGAGAACGTCTCTGCAGATCTGGAGCGTGCAAACTCTCAGATCCAGAGCAACCTGGGCATCCTGAACCCGCAGGAAACCTTGTAAACCGCGGGTAATACCGCGAAGTGCAGCACTGGGGCACCATCCCCGCTGAAGGGGAAGGTGTGCCGGTGCTTTTTCATCTCCTCAGTGTCGGGGAGACAGGGAGACGGGGAGACCGGGTACGATCCTGATGCAACGCTGTGGATCCTTAGCCCCGCATTGGGGTATATCAACCGAAAGTTGGGGTGCCGGGAACCTTATGGCAGCTCTGCGCGACTACTCTCCCATGAACGTAAACAACCCGTTACGTTCGCGTGACGTCAAAAGGAGAGCTTATGCAACGCACCATCACAGCCGCCGCCGCTGTCATCGGAACGTTGGCGCTGGCAGCACCAACCGCCTACGCCCATGACTCGGTGATCAGCGGCACTCCCGACAACGAGTCCACCGTCCAAGCTTTCCCCGACACCATCTCGCTGGAGTTCTCGGGGCAGCCGCAGGAGGGCTTCAACACCGTAGCGCTTTCCCGTGCGTCGGACGGCGAGGTGCTCTTTACCGGCGAGCCGGAGATCGACGGTCGCGTTGTCACCATCGACGTCCCCGACGAGGTTGAAACCAACGCCGAGCCGGGGGAGTACACGGTCGGCTATCAGATCATTTCCTCCGATGGTCACTCGACGAAGGGGATGTCCAGCTTCACTTTCGAGCCGGGCGCGTCCGACGCCGCAGACAACGCCGACAACACCGAAGCCGCCGACGAAGAGGGCGGCAATTCGGGCCTGCTGACCATTCTGGGCATCCTGCTCGGCGTGCTCGTCTGCGCTGGTGCCGCCGTCGCCGCGCTGGCGAAGTCCCGGAAGTTCCGTGCGTTGAATGATGACGGCGCGGCGTCGACAAGCGAAAAGCGATAAGGAGCAGACCATGAAGTTCACGCGTACAGCTGTAGTCGCGCTTGTCGCGGCGACCGCCCTCGGAGTTGCGGGCTGCAGCCCCTCAAACCAGGAGGAGTCGACGCGGCCAAGCACAACTGCGGCGTTGAGCGCGGCGACGGAGCCGAGCATGGCGGATGACGCCGAGGCGCAACTGCAGGGCGCGGGCGACATCAAGCTCGAGGACGCCACGGTGCGCGCGAAGGCGGCGGCCGATAGCGCCGAGGGCTCGGACATGACCGCGGTCTTCGGCACCATCCACAACACCTCGGACCACGACATCACCATCACCGGGTTCTCCACCTCGCTGGGGGAGGCGGACTACCAGATCCATGAGACCGTCGACGGGACGATGCAGCAGAAGGAGGGCGGCATCACCATTCCGGCCGGCGGGTCCGACGAGCTCGCGCCCGGCGGCGATCACCTCATGATCATGGGGTATGCGCCCGAGATCGCTGCAGGTGACACCGTGGACGTGTTCTTTGAAACGTCCGACGCGGAGGGCGGCGAGCAGGGCATCGTTGTCCAAGGCGTGGCCGTACGCTCCATGCTGCCCGGTGGCGAGGAGTACGGCGACGGCGGCGAGATGACCGCCCACGAGCACGCGGACAGTCACTAGGCAAGAAGGGGCAGGCACGACGATGGAGGTTTCGCGGCGCGGGTTGTTGGTGGCTGGTGCGGGAGGGGTCGGTGTGGCGTCGATAGGGATGCTCTCCTCCTGCGCCGAACAACCGGGCGCCGCGCCGCAGGAGCCCCCGCTGCGCAGCGCCTCCATCGCCTTCGACGGCGCGCACCAGGCAGGCGTGCAACAGCCCGCGCAGGCGAGCCTGAACCTCATCGGTTTCCGCTTGAACCAAGGCGTGGACGCAAAGGCAATCGTGCGGCTCATGCGCCTGTGGACGGAGGACGCGCGGCGGCTGACCGCGGGGCAAAACCCGCTGGGAAGCCTCGAGCCGGAGCTCACCACGTGGCCGGCGAACCTCACCATCACCTGCGGGTTTGGTCCGCGGATCTTCCAGGTCGCGGCGCCGCATGTCGCGCCCGCATGGCTTCACGGCATCCCCGCGCTGTCTCGCGATCAGCTCGACCCACAGTGGGGGCAGACTGATCTGGTGCTCCAGATCTGCTGCGACGACCCGGTGATGGGCGCGTGGGCGATGCGGCACATGACGCGCGCCGGCGTAGATTACGTGCGTACCGCCTGGGTGCAGCAAGGGTTTGTCAACGCGCACGGGGCGACGCCGGAAGGCGAGACCCCGCGCAACCTCTTCGGCCAGGTCGACGGCACCGTGAACCCGCGCACCGACGAGGATTTCGCGCAGCAGGTGTGGATCAACGAAGGCCCGCTGGCGGGTGGGACCTCGCTGGTGGTGCGCAGGATTGCGATGCACCTTGACACCTGGGAGCTGCTGGACCGCCGCTCTCGCGAAGAGGTCGTCGGCCGCACTTTAGCCACTGGTGCTCCGCTGACCGGCGGCGACGAGTTCACCGAGCCCGACCTTCAGGCCCGAGACGCCTACGGGCTGCCGGTGATCGACCCGAACTCGCACATGGCCCGCGCCCGCGCCACCGGCGCCAAGATTCTGCGCCGCCCATACAATTACTGCCTGCCGCCGGAGCCGGGTGCGACCGAGCTTTCCAACGTCGGCCTTATCTTCATGGCCTACCAGCAGGACCCGGACGCGAGCTTCACCCCGCTGCTCACTCACCTCGATGAGGCGGACCGCCTCAACGAGTGGATCACCCACATCGGCTCTGCCGTCTATTACATCCCGCGCGGCACGGCGGCGGGCGAGTACTGGGGCCAGGGCCTGCTCCAGGACTAGTTTGCTTATCGACGCCCACTCGCACCCCACCCACCCAGTCCAACCAACCCCGGCGGGGTAGTATTACCAACGATGTGCCGGGCCCGCTGTGCCCGGCGCAGGACGGAACGAACACGTGGGGTGCGTCCAGGTATGGCGGACCCCTTTGACGCGCAAAGGAGCGCCAATGGCCACCGATGTAACCGACGTAGCCGATGAGGCCGATGAGAATGTACAGGTAGAGTTCGCCCCCTTCGAGGTCCCCGCTGGGACCCCGGTCGGTGCCGCAATGCGCGAGCTAGACCTGCCCAACAAGGGCGACAACGCCATCGTTGTTGTCCAGGACGAGGCGGGGGAGCTCAAGGACCTCTCGCACGTTCCGTCCGAAACCGCCACCTTCACGCCGGTCCCCGCCAACACGGAGCTCGGCCGCTCCGTCATCCGCCACTCGTGCGCGCACGTACTCGCGCAGGCCGTGCAGGCGGAGTTCCCGGGCACCAAGCTGGGCATCGGTCCGGCGATCAATGACGGCTTCTACTACGACTTCGACGTTGCCGAGCCCTTTACGCCGGAGGACCTGAAGAAGCTGGAAAAGCGGATGAAGAAGATCATCAAGCAGGGCCAGAAGTTTGTCCGCGGGGTGTACGAGTCCACTGACGTGGCGTCGGAAAAGCTCGCGAACGAGCCCTACAAGCTCGAGCTGATCCAGGACAAGGGCAACGTTGACCCGAATTCGGACGAGGCGACCGAGGTCGGGGCGGGCGAGCTGACGCACTACGACAACGTCAACCCGCGCACCGGCGACGTCGAGTGGTTTGACCTCTGCCGCGGCCCGCACGTGCCCACCACCAAGTACATCCCGGCCTTCGCGCTCACCCGCTCGTCTGCGGCGTACTGGCGCGGCGACCAGAAAAACGCCGGCCTGCAGCGCGTCTACGGTACAGCCTGGGAGTCCAAGGAAAAGCTCGCCGAGTACATGACCATGCTGGAGGAGGCGGAGAAACGTGATCACCGCCGCCTGGGCAACGAGATGGACCTGTTCTCCTTCCCCGACGAGGTCGGCTCCGGCCTGCCGGTGTTCCACCCGGACGGCGGCATCGTCCGCATGGTAATGGAAGAGCACTCGCGCCAGCGCCACCTGAAGGCCGGCTACTCCTTTGTAAACACCCCGCACGTGACCAAAGGTGACTTGTTCAAGAAGTCGGGCCACCTGGACTGGTACGCGGACGGCATGTTCCCGCCGATGCAGCTCGACGGCGAGGTCGACGAGGACGGCAATGTGACCAAGCAGGCCGTTGACTACTACGTCAAGCCGATGAACTGCCCGATGCACAACCTCATCTTCGACTCCCGCGGCCGTTCCTACCGCGAGCTGCCGCTGCGCCTGTTCGAGTTCGGCACCGTCTACCGCTACGAGAAGTCCGGCGTGGTCCACGGCCTGACCCGTGCGCGCGGCTTCACGCAGGATGACGCCCACATCTACTGCACCGAGGACCAGCTGGAAGAGGAGCTGACCAGCGTCCTGGAGTTCATTATCTCGCTGCTCAAGGACTACGGCCTTGATGACTTCTACCTGGAGTTGTCCACCAAGGACCCGGAGAAGTACATCGGCGACGACGACATCTGGGATCGCTCCACCAACATCCTGCGCTCCGTGGCGGAGAAGTCTGGCCTGGAGCTCGTTCCGGACCCGGCGGGCGCGGCCTTCTACGGCCCGAAGATCTCCGTGCAGGCGCGCGACGCCATCGGCCGCACCTGGCAGATGTCCACCGTGCAGCTGGACTTCAACCTGCCGGAGCGCTTCAACCTGGAGTACACGGGCCCGGACGGCGCTAAGACCCGCCCGGTGATGATCCACCGCGCGCTCTTCGGCTCCATCGAGCGCTTCTTCGGCGTGCTGCTCGAGCACTACGCCGGTGCGTTCCCCGCCTGGCTCGCACCGCACCAGGTGGTGGGCATTCCCGTGGCCGACGAGTTTGCGGACCACCTCGAGGGCATCGTGAGCAAGCTGCGCGAGTCCGGGATCCGGGCTGAGGTCGACCACTCCGACGACCGCATGCAGAAGAAGATCCGCACCCACACCACCGGAAAGGTGCCCTTCATGCTGCTCGCTGGCGCACGGGACGTGGAGGCCGGCGCGGTCAGCTTCCGCTTCCTGGACGGCACCCAGGTCAACGGCGTGCCGGTGGACGAGGCCGTCGAGCTGATTACCAACTGGGTTGCTGAGAAGCTCAATGCGCAGCCGAGCGAGGAAGCCATTGCAGCGCGCCGAGGGTAGGGACGACGTGGCGTCGGCAAGCTCGAGCCCGCGCGACTACGTGGACTCGGGAGCCGGCGACGCGGACCGGCTGCAGCGACTTTGGGCCCCGTACCGGTCCAACTACATTGCAGCGATGCCGGAGCGCAGCGCGGACCCCTTCGTGGAGATCCCGAAGGGGAGCGACGAGGACGGGCTGATCATCGCACGTGGTGAAACCGTCTACGCGCTGCTCAACCTCTACCCCTATAACGCGGGCCACCTGATGGTGGTGCCGTACCGCAAGGTTGCGGAGCTTGAGGCGCTGACCGACGCGGAAACTGCGGAGCTCATGGTGTTTGCCAAGCGCGCCATCCGCACGCTCAAGTCTGTGTCCAACCCGGAGTCCATCAACGTGGGCCTGAACTTGGGCAAGGCGGCGGGCGGATCGGTGAGCGATCACCTGCACCTGCACGTGGTTCCGCGGTGGGCGGGAGACTCGAACTTTATGACTGTGATCGGCGGGACGAAGGTGCTGCCGCAGCTGCTGCGCGAGACGCGCGCAGTCCTCGCGGACGCCTGGGTGGCGCTCGAGCGCGACACCGACTCCGCCGAGGCGCCGGAAGGAGGCGACGATGCTGAGCGTCCACGGGCGTAAACCCGCTGCCGTGGTGGTCAAACCGGTTGCCAAGGCGCTGCTCAAGGTCGGGATGACCCCAAACGTCACTACGCTTGTGGGCACCGCGGCGACCGTGCTCGCCTCCGTTGTGCTCATCCCCACCGGCCACCTCGTTTGGGCTGCGTTGCTGTCTATCTTCTTCGCCGCGTTCGACATGGTCGACGGCACGATGGCGCGACTGCGCGGCGGGGGCACCGCGTTCGGGGCGACGCTGGACGCCAGCTGCGACCGCATCACGGACGGTGCGCTCTTCGCCGCCATCGCCATGTGGCTCGTCTACGTAGACAACGCGAAGCCGTATAACGTGGCCGTCTGCCTTGCCGTGCTGGTGCTCTCGCAGGTGATTAGTTACGTCAAGGCGCGCGGAGAGGCCGGCGGGTTGCGCATCGTCGGTGGGCTCATCGAGCGCCCCGAACGGCTCATTATCGCCCTGGCGGGGCTTTTCCTCGAGGGCTTCGGCGTGCACCACGCCATCGAGGTGTCGCTGTGGGTCCTCCTCGTCGGCTCCGCGTTCACGGTGGGCCAGCGCCTGCTGTACGCGGCGCGCGACCCCAAGTCCGACGGCAAGCTGGCACCACCCGCGGGGGCGTAGATGGCAGTACTCGACCCGGTGACGGCGGGGTACCTCGCCGGTTGGAAGCTCGTGGGACGGCTGCCCGAATCCGTCACTGGCCGGGTGTTCGCTCGGGGCGCCGATTGGGCGTCCGGCAACGGGGCGGGGCCGGAGATGCTCCGCCGCAACCTCACCCGCGTCGTCGGCCCCGAGCGCGTGACGCGCGAGCTCGTACGCGACGCGATGCGTTCCTACGCGCGCTATTGGCACGAGGCGTTCCGCTTGCCGCAGCTTGCCGGCCAGCCCGGGCTGCTCACCGAGCTCGATGCAGGCGTGCAGGGGCGGGCGCTTATCGACGCTTCTCTGGACAAGGGGCACGGCTTGATCCTCACCCTGCCCCACGCCGGGAACTGGGACATGGCCGGCATGTGGTTAGCGCAGCGCTACGGGGGATTCACGACTGTCGCTGAACGGGTCAAGCCGGAGGCCTTGTTTGATGCGTTCGTGGACTTTCGGGAGCAGCTCGGCTTTGAGGTCCTCCCGCTCACCGGCGGGCAGCGCCCTCCGTTTGCACGGCTGAAAGAGGTCCTCCGCGGGAACGGGATCGTCTGCCTCATGGGCGAGCGCGACCTTACCGGGAAGGGGATCGCAGTTGACTTTTTCGGCGAGGAAACCACCATCCCTGCGGGGCCGGCGAAGCTCGCTCAGGAGACGGGGGCAGCGCTGTGTGTCGCCCACTCGTGGTTCGAGCGAGACCTGACGCTGCCGCGATGGGGGTTCAGCGTCACCGGTATTGAGGTGCCGGAGGCGACGCCGGGCGCCGGCCAGGAGGGGCTCGCGGTCACCGCGCAGCGGGTCGCGGACGTGTTCGCCGCGAACATCGCTCAGCACCCGCGGGATTGGCATGCGCTGCAGCCCATTTGGCCCGCGGATGCGGCGTGGCGCAAGCAGGCGCACCCGCGGCGGGAGCCTATTGCACAGGGTGGGGAGGCGTAAGTGCGCATTGGCATGGTTTGCCCGTATTCCTTTGACAAGCCCGGCGGGGTGCAGTCGCACGTGCTCGATCTCGCGCGCGTCTTCCGCGCCCGCGGGCACGACGTGCGGGTGCTGGGGCCGGCGTCGGCGAGCACTCCACTGCCAACATGGGTGAGGCGCGGCGGGCTTGCGGTACCCCTGCGCTACAACGGTTCGGTGGCGCGCATCGCCTTCGGGCCGCAGGTGAGCCGAGTGACCCGAGAATTCCTGCGGAACGGCAACTTCGACGTCCTGCACGTGCACGAACCGAACTCTCCCAGCTACTCCATGGTGGCGACCCGACTGGCGCGGGGGCCAATTGTTGCGACCTACCACGCGTCCGCCCGTAGCTCCTACGCGCTGAGGTTCGCGCTGCCCATGCTGCGCGGAAATTTGGAGAAGATCCGCGGCGGGATCGCGGTGAGCGAGCTTGCGAGGCGCTGGCAAGTGGAGCAAGTGGGGACGGACCCGATTGTCATCCCGAACGGGGTGGATACGGCGCTGTTCCGTGGAGCGCGAGAATCGGCGGACAGGTGGAAGGCCAACGCCCACACGGACGCGATGGAAATCGTGTTTCTGGGCAGGCTGGATGAACCGAGGAAGGGGTTGGGGACCTTTTTGGGTGGTGTGGAAAAGCTTGGTCTTCCGGTACGGGTGACGGTGATGGGTGCGGGGCACCACCGGCCGGTGCCGGGGGTGCGGTTCGTCGGCGCGGTGAGCGACGCGGAAAAGGCGGCGATCCTCGGGCGCGCGGACATTTTCGTCGCGCCAAACACGGGCGGGGAGTCCTTCGGCATCGTGCTGGTAGAGGCGATGGCCGCCGGCTGCGCCGTGGTGGCGAGTGACTTGGAGGCATTCGCGCGCGTGTGCGGCGCTGATACTGCGCACCCCGCAGGGGTGCTGTTTCCCGTCGGCGACGAGGACGCGCTCGCAGACTGCCTTCGCGCGCTCGTTGCAAACCCGCAGCTGCGCAGGCAGTTGGTTGCGCGCGGCACGCAGCGAGCCCGCGAGTACGACTGGGCTACCGTGGCCGATCGGATCATGGCGGTCTACGAGACGGTGGCGCCGGTCGGGCCCGGGGCGGCAGAGAAGGTGTCGGTGCGATGACCTGGCTAGCTGTGTGCGCTGCGGTGGCGGTCACCGCGTTCCTTGCCTGGGCGTACTTCACGGCGCAGCGGCTTGACCGGTTGCACATGAGGGTGGACCGCACCCGTGACGCGCTGCAGGCGGCGCTCGACAGGCGGTGCGCTGTCGTCGCGGCGACACTGCCCGCGCTGCGCGATCAGGCGCGGGCAACGGAGGAAGTGCGGCTGGACCCGCGAGACATTGCACACCGTCTCCGGCGGGAGGACGCGCTGTCCGTGGCGCTCACGCGCGTGCAGAAAGAGTGCGCGGGGAGCGCACCGGAGGTTGCACACTCCCTCCGTGACGCGGAGACCCGCGTCTTCCTCGCGCTGCGTTTTTACAACGAGGCGGTGTCAGACACGCGGGCGTTGCGGCTGCGTCCACTTGTGCGCGCGCTGCACCTCGGCGGTACCGCGGCACTGCCGGAATACGCAACGATGACCGAGCTGGAGGGCCCCGCCCCCGCGCGAAATGCGTAAGGTCGTGTCACATGAGCGCTACACTTTCGAACCTTTCGGAGTCCCCGACCTACATCCAGCGCATCCTGGATCTTGAGCGATGTGACGGAAACGAGCCAGACACCTTCCGCGGTGCGGCAATGCACTCGGACCATTTCGTCCGCACGTTTGGAGGACACGTCGCTGGTCAAGCGCTCGTGGCCGCCACGCGCACAGTGGAGGGTAAAAAGGTCCACTCGCTGCACGGATACTTCCTGCGCCCCGGGGACGCGAATGCGGAAACCGAGTATCGCGTCGGCCGCCCGCGCGACGGCCGCAGTTTTGCCACCCGCACCGTCGAGGCACTCCAGGGCGGGGAAGTGCTCTTCTCCATGCAAGCCAGCTTCCACCGCACCGGCGATGAAGGCCCGGAGCACTCAGACGAGATGCGAGCGGTTCCCGCGCCGGACGAGCTGCCCGCCGAGGCGAAAGCGCCCAACCTTGGGCCAGGGTCGCGCCACGACCTCAACGAGTGGGACATCCGCGTGGTGCCGCCGGAGATGTACTCGCCGAACCAATACACCACGAGCCAACAGGTGGTGTGGTTCCGATCGACGAGGAGGTTGCCGGACGAGGACACGTTCCACGCGTGCACGCTGACCTATATGTCAGACATGACGCTGCTGCACTCGGCGCTTGCCGCGCACTCCGGCCACCAGGTCCAGCTGGCCTCGCTGGACCACGCGGTGTGGTTCCTGCGTCCGTTCCGGGCCGACGAGTGGCTGCTCTACGACCAGATCTCGCCGTCTGCGCACGCCGGCCGGGCTTTGACCCACGGCCGCATCTTCGACCAGCAGGGGCGCCTGGTCGCCGTGGTGGTGCAGGAGGGGCTGACGCGCAACCTTCGCGAGGGTGCCCACGCCGTGCCCGAGCGGGATCCTCGCCCGGAACCAAAGTAGCGCCCCAAGCAGGCCCCCGGAACGGGGTGAGCGGGAGACACGTATACTTAGCCAAGTTCATCTACTCGCGACGAAAAAGGGGTGCCAGATGTCGGGCCACTCAAAGTGGGCTACTACCAAGCACAAGAAGGCTGCGAACGACGCGAAGCGTTCCAAGCTGTGGGCGAAGTTGATCAAGGACATCGAGGTGGCCGCTCGTACGGGCGGCGGCGATCCTGCAGGCAACCCAACGCTCGATGACATGATCAAGAAGGCCAAGAAGGCCTCGGTGCCGGGCGACAATATCGAGCGCGCCCGCAAGCGCGGCTCCGGCGAGGAAGCTGGCGGCGCGAACTGGGAGTCCGTGATGTACGAGGGCTACGGCCCGAACGGCATCGCGCTACTCATTGAGTGCCTGACCGACAACCGCAACCGCGCGGCTACTGAGGTCCGTACCGCGATGACCAAGAACGGCGGCAACATGGGCGATTCCGGCTCCGTTGCTTACATGTTCAAGCGCACCGGCATCGTCACCATGAAGAAGGGTGAGCTGACCGAGGACGACGTGCTCATGGCTGTGCTCGACGCTGGCGCCGAGGAAGTCAACGACCTGGGCGAGGAGTTCGAGGTCGTCTGCGAACCCTCCGATACGCAGGCCGTGCGCGACGCGCTCAAGGCTGAGGGCATCGAGGTCGAGGGCGCGGATCAGGACTTCCGCGCAGACATCGAGGTCGACGCCGACGTCGCCGCCGCGAAGAAGACGCTCAACCTCATCGATGCGCTCGAGGATTCGGACGACGTGCAGAACGTGTACACCAACATGAACATCTCCGACGAGGTCGCCGCCCAGCTGGACGACTAGCCTCCGCAGCGCAGCCCCGCCGCGCGCCCGACTCGTACGGGTGCCCGGCGGGGCTTTCGCGCTTATCGACGCCCTGTGGTAGAACATTTGTGTTAGATGGTTCATTGCTCGTGGGAGGTTGGAATGCAGCTCGAGGGGCTCCGCGTCATGGGGATTGACCCAGGCCTGACCCGGTGCGGCCTTTCCGTGGTGCAGGCCGGGCGAGGTCGCCAGATCTTTCCCATCTCGGTAGGAGTGGTGCGCACCCCGTCCGACGCGGACCTCTCCGAGCGCCTGCTGCGCCTGTCGCGCGCGGTCTCGGAATGGATGGACGAGTACCGCCCAGACGTGATCGCCATGGAACGTATTTTTGAGCGCGGCAACGTCTCCACCGTCATGCACACCGCCCACGCGGTCGGGGTTCTCGTCCTCGCGGCGGCCGAGCGTGGCATCGCGGTGCATATGTACACCCCGTCCGAGGTGAAGAAGGCCATTTCCGGCAACGGACGCGCGGACAAAAAGCAAATGACGGTCATGATTACCCGTATCCTTGGGCTTTCGGAGCCGCCGAAGCCCGCGGACGCGGCGGACGCGCTGGCCATCGCGGTGTGCCACTGCTGGCGGGCCCCGCTGCTCGCACGGAGCGCGCACGCTGAGCGGCTGGCCCAGGCGCAGCGCACAAGGACAAAGGAGAAGGCATGATTGATTCCCTCAACGGCGAGGTCATCTCGATCGGGTTGGACCACGCGGTCATCGAGTGCGCCGGCGTCGGCTACCGCTTCTTGGCAAGCCCACCCACGCTGGCCGCGCTGACCCGTGGTGAGCAGCGCCGCGTGCTCACCTCCATGGTGGTCAAAGACGACGGCGTGACGCTCTACGGCTTCGCTGACGACGATGCGCGCGAGATGTTCCACCGCATGCAAAGCGTCACGGGCCTGGGGCCCAAGCTGGCGCTCGCCGCGCTTTCCGTCTTCAGCCCCGCTGAGTTGGCCACCCACATCGCGGAGCAAAATGCCAAGCGCATCCAAACGATTCCCGGCGTGGGGAAGAAAATGGCGGACCGCATCGTGCTCGAACTCAAGGACAAAGTTGCCACCCTGGCTGCTCCCGAGGAAGAAGCACCCGCCCCCGCCGCCACAACCTCGTTCGCCACGGAGCAGGTCGTTGAGGCGCTCGTCGGACTCGGCTTCCCGGAGCGCAGTGCCCGCCCGGTCGTTGACGCGGTCGCGGCAGAGCAACCGGACGCGGCCAGCTCCGCGCTCCTGCGCGCGGCCCTGACCCAGCTGGGCAAGAAGTGAGGCCCCAATGTCAGATGTAGAAAAGACTGAATTTTCCCTCCCGGACGGCATGGCGCGCCCGGGCAATTCGCTTATCGACGCCACCTCGCAACCCGAAGAGCGTGACGCCGAAAAGTCGTTGCGCCCGAAATCCATCAGCGAGTTCATCGGCCAACCGAAGGTCCGTGAGCAGCTGGGCCTGGTCCTCGCTGGGGCACGCAGCCGGGACGTCACCCCGGACCACATTCTGCTGTCCGGCCCGCCGGGCCTGGGGAAGACGACGATGGCCATGATCATCGCGCAGGAACTGGGGACCTCCCTGCGCATGACCTCAGGCCCGGCACTGGAGCGCGCGGGCGACCTGGCGGCGATGCTGTCCAACCTCATGGAGGGCGACGTCCTCTTCATTGATGAGATCCACCGGATCGCCCGCCCGGCCGAGGAGATGCTCTATATGGCGATGGAGGATTTCCGGATTGACGTGATCGTCGGCAAGGGCCCCGGCGCCACGTCGATCCCCCTGGAGATCCCGCCGTTTACCCTCGTCGGCGCGACGACTCGCGCCGGAATGCTCACCGGACCGCTGCGCGACCGCTTCGGGTTTACCGCGCAAATGGAGTTCTACGACGCCGAGGACCTGACCAAGGTGGTCACCCGCGCGTCCTCCATTTTGGGAGTGAGCATTGACGAGGACGCGGCGGTGGAGATCGCCTCGCGCTCGCGCGGCACGCCGCGTATTGCCAACCGCCTCCTGCGCCGCGTGCGGGACTGGGCCGATGTGAATGGCGACGGCCACGTGGACCTCGCGGCCGCGCAGGCGGCGCTGGCGGTGTTTGACGTGGACGAGCGCGGCCTTGACCGCCTCGACCGTGCCGTGCTGGACTCGCTCATCCGTGGCCACGGTGGTGGGCCGGTGGGTGTGAACACCCTGGCCATCGCGGTCGGCGAGGAGCCCTCGACCGTCGAGGAGGTCTGCGAGCCCTACCTCGTGCGCGCTGGGTTGATGGCGCGGACGGGCCGCGGCCGCGTCGCCACGGCGGCGGCTTGGCAGCACCTGGGCATCACGCCGCCTCCGGAAGCGCCGGGCCAGCTCAACCTCTCGTAGGCACACCTGCGGCCTATGAAACAATGGGCGCATGGAAATTGTTTACATCCTCATCGTCCTGGCCATCTTCTTGCTCCCCTCGCTGCTGATGATGCGCAGCCAGAAGAAGCGTCAACGCCAGATGCAGGAGATGCAACGCTCGATTGCTCCCGGCGACCGGATCGTCAACGTCGCCGGCTTCCACTGCACCGTGGTGGAGAACAACGGCGAGACACTGCGGGTGGAGCTGGCCCCGAACGTCGTGGTCACGATGGAAACCGCGGGCGTGATGAAGCGAGTGGATCCGCAGGGTTCCACCCAGGCAGACGTGCCGGCCGACGCCGAATAGCCAGCGCACCTGGCACCCAGCCCGACGCCTCCCAGATGCCGGGGGAGGGGTCGGGCACCAATTTTTTGCCCCAATGCCGTAGCATAATCCGTTGTGCAAGTGCCGGACATCCGTCTCGGGTGCCCTGGGCAGCAAAGATCAAAGAACAGCAGAGGAGTCAGCTCAGTGTCCTCAAACACTCGGCGTTCCGGCGAATTGAGATCAAAACGTACGTGGCCAGGCAAAGCCCTGGCGCTGTTTTTGCTCATCGTCATCGGCGTGTACGCATTAGTCTTCTTTACCGGCGACAAGTCGGCATCGCCGAAGCTCGGCATTGACCTGCAGGGCGGTACCCGAGTCACCCTCGTTCCGCAGGGTGAGGAGCCAACGCGCGAGCAGCTTAACGACGCCCGCCGTATCCTGGAGAACCGCGTCAACGGCATGGGCGTCTCCGGCGCGACCGTCGTGGTGGACGGCAACACGATCGTCATCACCGCCGCCGGCGACGACACCTCCGAGGTCCGCAACATCGGCCAGACGTCCCAGCTGCTGTTCCGCCCGGTGGAGGAGATGCCCTCTCCGGATGCCGCCGCAATTGGCCCGGCAGTGTTGGACATGGCAAACGAGTGGGTCAAGTACGGCGTGATGACGAAGGAAGAGGCGCAAGGGCTCCTCGACCAGTCGATGGGCGGCCAGGACGGCCAGCCGAACCCGAATACGCCGAAGATCGAAGCCGATCCGCTGCCCGAGCCCGAGGGGCCGGTTGAAGCGGCCGACCGCCGCTCCGAGGTGACGGAGATGCTCCGCGAGTCCCGCCAGTCCGACGACCCGACGAAGCAGTTCGCGTCCTTCATCCTCCTGTCGCAGAAGTGCGCCACCCAGGAGGTCGACCCGCTCGCGGGTACTGACGCAGAGGATCGCCCCCTGGTCGCCTGCGATTCCTCGACGCGCCAGCCGCTGCTCCTCGGCGAGGTACCGCTGCTGGAGGGCGTGACCGAGGAAGACGGTCCGCGCCTGACCGGAGAGCAGATCGACACCGCCCGCCCGATTACGGGCGGCTACAACCCGCAGAGCTCGCAGATGGAGATCAGCTTTGCGTTTAGCCAGAACGGCGACGTCAATGGCTCTTCTACCTGGGCTGCACTGACCAGCGAGATGATTGGCAAGCAGATCGCCATCACCCTGGACTCCCAGGTCATCTCCGCACCGCAGATCCAGGGCGCGACCCCGGTCGGCTCCGCCACCGCCATCACCGGCGACTTCACGCAGGAAGAGGCCGAGGGGCTGGCCAACAACCTCCGCTACGGTGCGCTGCCGCTGTCCTTTGCCGGTGAAAACGGCGAGCCGGGCGGCACCGCGCTGACCGTCCCGCCGTCACTCGGCCTGGCCTCGCTCAAGGCGGGCCTGTACGCCGGCCTGGTTGGCTTGGCACTGGTCGCCCTGTTCGTGTTCGCGTACTACCGCCTGTACGGCTTGATTTCGCTGGCCACCCTGGCGGTCTCCGGCGTCCTGGTCTACGGGTCCCTGGTGCTGCTCGGTCGCTGGATCGGCTACTCGCTCGACCTGTCCGGCATCGCCGGTCTGATCATCGGTATCGGTACGACGGCCGACTCCTTCGTGGTGATCTACGAGCGCATCAAGGATGAGGTCCGCAAGGGCAAGACGTTCCGCTCCGCCACAGCGTCCGGCTGGGACCGCGCGAAGGAGACCGTGGTGACCGGCAACATGGTCACGCTCATCGGCGCGGTGATCATCTACTTCCTGGCTGTGGGCGACGTGAAGGGCTTCGCGTTCACCATGGGTCTGACCACGGTGTTCGACCTCCTCGTCACCTTCCTGGTCACCGCGCCGCTGCTCATCCTGGCGTCCCGCAGTAAGTTCTGGGGCAGGCCGTCCGTCAGCGGTATGTCCAAGGCGTTTGCCACTGCGAACAGGAAGAAGGACACTGACACAGCTCGGACCAAGGCCGCCGAATCGACAGGGTCGACGGTGGTTGAGGTCGGCGAGGGAAGCGTCGATAAGCAACTGGCCCCCACTCGCGACGACTCTGAGGAGAAGTAACCATGACGAGTTCTATTGCGAACACCGCGCCCGCGGCTCAGATGGACCGGCGCGAGCGGCTGCACACCGAGGACGGCGCCATCGACTTCGTCGGACGCCGGAAGCTCTGGTACTCCATCACCTTCGGCCTGCTGGTCGTCGCCGTCGTGGCGATGCTGGCACGTGGGTTCAACCTGGGTATCGACTTTGAGGGCGGCACGAAGATGTCCATGCCCGCTGGCGACCTCGTCGCCGAGGAAGTCGAGGACACGTTTGTTGACGCCACCGGGGTGACCCCGGAGCTGACGCAGATCGTCGGCGCTGGTGACGCGCGCACCCTGGAGATCAATTCCGAGCACCTGAGCCAGGAGCAGATCGACCAGGCCCGCCAGGCAATCTTTGAGCAGTACCAGCCGAAGGACGAGAAGGGCGACGTTACCGCGAACGCGATCGGTGACTCAACCGTGTCCGAGTCGTGGGGCGACACGATTACTCAGCGCATGCTGCTGGCAATGCTCGTGTTCGTCATCGCCGCGGCCGTGTACGTGGCAGTGCGCCTGCAGCGCGAGATGGCGTTGGCCGCACTGGCCGCGCTCGTGGTGGACGCCGTCCTCATTATGGGCTTCTACGCGCTCTTCGGGCTCGAGGTCACCCCGGCGATGATCATCGGCCTGCTCACGGTGCTCACCTTCTCTCTTTATGACACGGTCATCGTGTTTGACAAGGTGAAGGAGAATACCTCCGGAATCCTTGATTCGCGCAGGTCCACCTACGCGGAGCAGGCGAACCTGGCGATCAACCAGACCGTGATGCGTTCTATCTCCACTACCGTGATTTCCGCGCTGCCGATTATTGCGCTGATGATCGTGGCGGTGTGGATGCTCGGCGTGGGTACGCTGCGCGACCTGGCGCTCATCCAGCTCATCGGTGTGATTGAAGGCGTGTTCTCGTCGCTGTTCCTGGCGACCTCGCTGCTGGTGACCTTCATCGAGCGCCGGAAGACGTTCCGCGACCACAACGCGTCGGTGCAGGCGTTCCGCAACGGTGACACCGCCGAGCACGGTGAAGGTGCTGAGGGCGCTGAGGGCCTTGAGGGCACTGTGGCGGAGCATGGGAAGCGCACCGTCGGCTCCATTTCCCAGCGCACCTCCCGCGAAGCTGACGCCGCTGGCAAGGGTGCCGGGGCGGACTCGTTCGGCGACACGCCGGGCGGGGCCGCGACCTGGAGGCCGGGGCGCTAGACAGAAGGGGAGTCACGCAGTGCCACAGCACGGGAGAACACACCGGAAAGCAGACGGAACACGGCGCGCACATCAGGTGGGCCGAGGCGCGGTCGCGTCGCTGAGCGCAGCTTGCCTATTGGCGGGGACGCTCACGGCGTGTAGCGGCGGAGACGAGGACCCGAACGGGAAGCTCGACGAGCAGCACTTCGGGTACCAGGTGTCCGGTCCGCTCCTCACCACCAACGCCGGCAGCCTCGAGGGCACGTCCACGCAGGCGCACCGCCTGTCTGGCCGTCTGTACCCGGGCGTGTTCGTGCCGGGGCCGGGCGGTGAGATGATCCCCAACACGGACCTGATCAGTGCGCAGCCCCTCCCAGGCCCGCAGCGCCGCGTAACCTACACCATCTCGGACAACGCCGTCTTCTCCGACGGAACGCCGGTGACGTGCACCGACTACCTGCTCGCGTTTACGGCGGGACAGCACCCTGAGATCTTCGGGTCGCACCTTCCGCTTTTCGACGACACAGAGTCCCTCGACTGCACCCCGGGCAGTAAGACCTTCACCGTGGTGTTCAAGGAGGGCCGCGGGGACCGGTGGCAGGACCTCTTCGGTGCCGGCACCGTGCTGCCCGCGCACGCTGTAGCGCGGAAAGCGGGGAAGAGCGTCGAGGAGCTCAACGCTGCGCTGCAATCCGAGGATCCCGCACAGCTCGCCCCGATTGCGCAGATCTGGCACCACGGGTTCGACTTTGCGCAATTCGATCCGGAACTTCAGGTTTCTTTTGGCCCGTACGTGATTGAGAGTTTCGGCGCCCAGGGCGAAGTGAACCTGGTTGCCAACGAGCACTATTACGGCGACCGGCCGGCGATCAATCACCTCGTCATCTGGCCGGGCACCGCGGACAGCGGCGAGCTGTACCGCGGCGGCGGGCTGAAGGTCGCGGACCTGGACGACCCGAACCCGGCGTGGTTTGACGTGAACGCCGAAGATAACCAGGTAGACATCTCTACAGTGGTCGGGCAGCTCTCCGAGATGCTCACGTTCCCTGAGACCGGGGTCTGGGCCATTCCGGAGAACCGGCAAGCACTGTCGCGGTGCCTTGACCCTCGCGGCGTGGCGGCCGTTTCGAGCGAGCACGCCGGCGTGCAGGTTCCGCCCGCCCCGGTCCACGTGCTGCAGCAAGACGATCCGCTCACCTCCCGCGTGGAGGACGTGGCGGCGCCCTTCATGGACGTCAATATCGACGCAGCGAGCGTTTTGAGCGGGACGGAGGTGCGCGTGGCGTACCCGTACCCGAATGCCCGCCAGGCCGCGATGGTCGAGGCAATGCGCCGCAGTTGCGAGCCCGCCGGCGTGAACATCGTGGACGTGACGGGGGAGGGCAAAACGCTGGCGGATCTGCCGCACCTTGCCACCAACGAACAGGGTATGCAGTTTGTCACCGACGGCGAGGTCGACGCGCTGCTGCGCCCGGTCGACCCGATGAAGGAGTACCCCGCCGCAGCAAACCAGGGCAACCAGGTGGGCAGCCTGCGCGCCCAGGAGCACGCGCTGTGGGAGCAGCTGCCTTCGGTGCCGCTGGCCGCGCAGCCCCGCACGTTCGCTGTGAACCGCGGTGTGGGCAACGTCGTGCCGTACACCGGTCTGGCGGGAATCGGCTGGAACATGGACCGATGGCGCATCATGCCGCAGGATGCAATACCATCGTCATCTGGTGGGCAGCAATAGTTCCCGCTGCCAGAATTCACTCCGTACCAACACTCTGAAAACGAGGATGCCCCGGCCCATGGCTAAGACAGACAACAAGTATTCGTCCGCGCAGGAAGCGCTCGCTGATAAGGTGCGCCGCGTACCCGACTTTCCAGCTGAGGGCGTGTTGTTCGAAGATCTCACCCCGGTGCTTGCCGACGCCGACGCGCTCAACGCCGTCATCCGCGAAATGGCTGAGGCCAGCAAGCAGCTCGGCGGTGACCTCATCGGCGGTTTGGATGCCCGCGGTTTCCTGCTCGGCTCCGCTGTCGCCTTTGACATGGGCGTTGGCATCCTGGCCATCCGCAAGCAGGGCAAGCTGCCGCCGCCGGTGATCACCCAGGAGTACCAGACCGAGTACAGCACCGCGGCGCTCGAGATCCCCGAAGACGGCATGCAGCTTGAGGGGAAGCGCGTCGTGCTTGTCGACGATGTCCTTGCCACCGGTGGCACGCTCGTGGCTGCCACCAACCTCATCGAGCGCGCAGGCGGCAAAGTCGTCGGCTACGTGGTCGTGCTCGAAGTCGACGGGCTCGGCGGCCGCGAGCGCCTCGGCGACGCCCCGTTGGTGGTTTTGGACGACGGAGGGCGCTGAAGCGACTAGAATCAGACTCTTACACTGAGTTTCGTTTCGGTGTGCAGTCTGGTTCAGAGTCTGGCGGGAGGCCCCGGTGTCGCAAGAGAAAACTTCTAAGCGCTCAGGTCAAACGGTGCGTAGCGTCTCCGCGCGGCTGGCGCGCTCGCTCACGGGCGGCGGGCGCCCGAAGATTAACCCGGTCCTGGACCCGCTGCTATCTATTCACCGGAAATACCACCCGAAGGCCAGCGTCGAGCTGCTCAACCGCGCCTATGGGACCGCCGAGCGCCTGCACGAGGGCGTGTTCCGCAAATCCGGCGACCCCTACATCACGCACCCGCTTGCCGTGGCGACGATCTGCTCCGAGATCGGCATGGACACCACCACCGTGGTCGCGGCGCTGCTGCACGACACGGTGGAGGACACCGACTACACCCTGGACGACCTCACGGCTGACTTCGGTCCGGAGGTGGCCCGCCTGGTAGACGGAGTGACCAAGCTGGACAAGGTGGAGCTGGGCAAGGCCGCAGAAGCGGAGACGATCCGGAAGATGATCGTCGCCATGGCGAAGGACCCGCGCGTGCTGGTGATTAAGGTGGCGGACCGCCTGCACAATATGCGCACGATGCGCTTCCTCCCACCCGAGAAGCAGGCGAAGAAGGCGAAGGAGACGCTCGACGTCATCGCGCCGTTGGCACACCGCCTCGGCATGGCCTCGGTGAAGTGGGAGCTGGAGGACCTGGCCTTTGCAATCCTGTACCCGAAGAAGTACGAGGAGATCGTACGCCTCGTGGCGGATCGGGCCCCCTCGCGTGACCGGGCGCTTCAAGAGCTCACGGAACAGATCCAGTCTGAGCTGAAGGCGAACGGTATCGAGGCCGAGGTGATGGGGCGCCCGAAGCACTACTGGTCCATCTACCAGAAGATGGTGGTGCGGGGACACGAGTTCAACGAGATCTTCGACCTGGTGGGCATCCGCGTCCTGGTGGATACGGTGCACGATTGCTATGCCGCGGTCGGCGTCGTCCACGCCCTGTACTCGGCCATGCCCGGACGGTTCAAGGACTATATCTCCAACCCACGTTTCGGCGTCTACCAGTCGCTGCATACTACGGTGATGACGGACACGGGCCGCCCGCTCGAGGTGCAGGTGCGCACCCACGATATGCACTACAACGCCGAGTACGGGGTTGCGGCGCACTGGCGCTACAAGGAGACGAAGGGCTCCCACAAGGGCAACCAGAACGAAGTGGATGAGATGGCGTGGATGCGCCAGCTTCTGGACTGGCAGAAGGAAGCGGCTGACCCGGACGAGTTCCTTGATTCGCTGCGCTACGACCTGACCAGCCAGCAGCTCTTCGCGTTCACCCCGAAGGGCGACGTGGTGAACTTGCCGGCGGGGTCCACCCCGGTCGACTTCGCCTACGCCGTGCACACGGAGGTGGGGCACCGGTGCATTGGTGCGAAGGTCAACGGCAAACTCGTGGCCTTGGAGACCAAACTGGAATCCGGCGACCGGGTGGAGATCTTTACCTCCAAGGACCAAAACGCCGGCCCGAGCCGGGACTGGCAGGACTTCGTGGTCTCGCCGCGAGCGAAGACGAAGATCCGCCAGTGGTTTGCCAAGGAGCGCCGCGAGGAGCACCTGGAGGCGGGGCGCGACGCGCTGGCCGCGGAGGTGCAGCGCGGAGGGCTGCCCATGTACCGCCTGTTCACGGCGGAGTCGATGCGCAGGGTGGCCAAGCAGCTGCACTACCCGGATGTGGACGCCCTGTATACCGCGATCGGAGCCGGTCACGTCTCCGCGCAGCACGTGGGCAAAATGTTCGTCGACCTGTTTGGCAACGAGGAGGACGCGGTCGATGCGCTCGCGGACCGCGCCCCGATGTCGGAACTGGTGCGGCGGGATCCGCGCGAGTCCGCCAGCGGTATCCTCGTGCAGGGGAGCCCAGACGTCATGGCGAAGTTGGCCAAGTGTTGTCAACCGGTGCCAGGTGATGAGATCTTCGGCTTTGTCACCCGCGGCGGGGGAGTCTCGGTCCACCGCACCGACTGCACCAATGCGGCCAAGTTGCGTGAGGAGCCGGAGCGGCTTATCGACGTCGCGTGGTCCACAAAATCCACGGCAGGCGGTGCCTCGCTGGCCACCCTCCAGGTCGAGGCACTGGACCGCCACGGGCTGCTCGCAGAGCTCACCGGCGTCATGACGGACCAGAACCTCCCGATCTTGGCGCTGTCTTCCCAGGCCTCGGACGACCGGATCGCCAACGTCCGGTTCACCATCGAGGTCTCCGACACCAAGCAGCTGGGCGCGCTGATGAATCAGTTGCGGAACGTGGAGGGCGTCTACGACATCTACAGGGTGACGTCGTAAAGCGCGCTCTGCGTGCCGAAGTTGAACAGCGGGTGAATTGTTGGCGACGTCCGCCTTGAATCTCAAGGCCGACCTGTCACAGTACGTACGTTGTGCTGCGAGCGAGCTGATTTCGCGCTAGAAAACAGTGAGACCCCTATTTCACACGCAGAGGAGTTCCAAGTGTTTTCTTTCCGTCGCGCCGGCGCGCTGATCGCCGCAACTACGTCGACCGCGCTGGTGGTCACCGCTGTCCCGGCTTTTGCCGCGGACGATGAGAAGGTGCAGATTAGCATCGCTAACTTCACCGACTTCCACGGCCGCCTCGAGGCGAACCTGTCCACGGACAAGGAAACGGGCGAGGTCACCCCGAAGAAAGGCGACGAGATGGGTGCCGCAAACATCGCCGGCATCATCAACTTCCTGCGAGACAAGAACGCCAACACTATCGTCACCAGCTCGGGCGATAACCAGGGCGGCTCGGCATTCGTCTCCGCGATCTCAGACGACAAATACACCATGGACTTTGTCAAGGCCGTTGGCACCGCGGGCTCCGCTGCTGGCAACCACGAGTTTGATAAGGGCTACAAGGACCTGATTGACCGCATCAACCCGGGTACCGGTGACATCCAGCTCGGCGCGAACGTGTTCAAGGAGGACGGCTCCCGCGACCTGGAGGCCTCGAAGATCGTCGAGATTGACGGCGTGAAGGTTGGGCTGGTGGGCACCACCTCCAACCTGACCAAGAGCAAGTCCAGCCCGGATAATGTCGCCGGCCTGAACTTCACCGACTCCTCCGAGCAGGTGAATAAGGAAGCGAAGAAGCTGAAGGATGAGAAGAAGGCCGACGTGGTCGTCGCCCTCATCCACGACCCGGTCGAGACCGGCGCGCCGAAGCTGGACCCGGAGTATGTCGACTTCATGTTCGGCGGCGACAGCCACGTGAACGTGGTCAACGCCGATGCCCCGGTGCCGAACGCACAGTCTTGGGAGTACGGCAAGGTCGTGACCGACCTGGACTTCACCTTCAACAAGACCACCGGGGAGATCGAGGCACCGGCGTTCGAGCAGTACGACGCCGAGTCCCTGGTCACCCTGGACATCACCCCGGACGCCGAGGTGCAGAAGATCGTCGACGAGGCGAAGGCGGAAGCCGGCAAGCTCGGCGAGGAGGTCGTGGCCAACGTCCAGGACACCTACCTGCGTGGCTCCAACCCCGGGGAGAACACCGGCTCGAACCGTGGTACCGAGTCCACCGCGAACAACATGCTCGCTGAGTCCGCGCTTTACGCGATGGACAAGTCGCTCGACGAGCACATCGACCTGGGCATCATGAACGCTGGCGGCGTCCGCGCGGACCTCGAGGCCGGCGACGTGACCTACCAGGAGGCCTTCCAGGTCCAGCCGTTTGGCAACGACATCTCGGTGGCAACCTTGTCCGGCAAGGCCATCAAGGACGCCCTCGAGCGTCAGTGGCAGAGCAAGGAGGACGCCGAGAAGTCCGGCCGCCCACGCCTGGACATGGGCCTGTCCAACAACGTCGCCTACACCTACAACCCGGAGGCTGAGGCCGGCGAGCGCATCACCTCCGTAACCATTGACGGTCAGCCGCTCGAGGACGACAAGGACTACCGCATTGCAGGTTCCTCCTTCCTGTTCGCTGGCGGCGACAACTTTGTGAACCCGGACGACGTCCGCGACCTGCTCAACGTTGGCTACAACGACCTGCAGGCGTTCGTTGACTACCTGAAGTCCGACGAAGTTGGCGTGCGCAAGGGCCAGAAGGACGTCGGCGTGGTCCTGCCGGAGGAGCTGAAGGCAGGCACCACCGCCTCCATCAAGCTCTCCTCCCTCAACTACTCGTCCGAGGGCGAGCCGATGGCAAAGCAGGCCACCGTCACGCTTGGCGACGCCACCGCGACCGCCGACATCGACGCCTCCACCACCAAGGCGGACAACGGCCTGGGTGAGCAGGGCCGCGCGACTGTGGACATCGCCATCCCGGCCGAGGCCGCTGGAGAGCAGACGCTGAGCATCACCACCGACGCTGGCACCGAGCTGACGGTTCCGGTTACCGTGGCGGCTGCTGACCCGAAGCCGTCCGAGGAGCCGGCGCCGAGCGAGAAGCCTGCGCCGTCCGAGGAGCCCAAGCCGTCCGAGGAGCCGACGCCGGGCGACGAGCAGGGTGCGCAGGACGGCAGCACCGCAAACCTGGGCACCATCATGGGCGCCGTTGCAGGTGTGCTCGCCCTCCTCGGCCTGCTGGCCGTCGTCTTCGCTGGTCCGATCGACCAGGTGCTTGGCCCGATCGCAAAGCTTTCCTAGCAGCCTCCCCGTAGGGGACCCAACCTGCCGCAGCGGCGCCGTCCTCCTCTCAATGTTGAGAGAGTGGGACGGCGCCGCTGCTCGCGTTCAACGACACAATCTGTGCCCGGGATCGGCGTTTTCGGGGCATGGCACGCTCAGTTCCAGAAGAACGCTCGACCCTGGGTGTGGCAGCAGCGGTGCGTTGGGCCGCCAACAGGCTCTACCGCCCAATCGGCGCCTACTTGACGAGAATGGGTTGACGAAGATGCGAGAAGAAGGGACCGCGACGTCCTCGTCACCCGATTCTCGTCAAGTAAGCCAAACCCGCTCATGACATCAAGCGAGGCACCCATTGAGTCGGCGGGCAGGGCAGAGCATCGCAAGCAAAAAGCCCGGCCACAGGGGCCGGGCTGTGCTCACGCGCCCAAGGGTGCGCGGTGACTCCGCAATTACGCGCGCAGGTACTTGTCGAGGAACGCGAACAGGGTGCCCAGGGCGCCAATGACGGCGGTGAACACTGCGATCCAGTCGCGGATCTCAGACGGGGACATGTCCTTGATGGAGGAACCCTCGTCCTTCTTGTTGTTGTCGCCGGTGTTGACCTTCGGGCCGTTGGACGGCTTGGAGGTCGTGGTCGGCTTCGACTCGGTGGTCTTGGTCGGCTCAGCCTTGGTGGTTTCGGTCGGCTCAGCCTTGGCGGTCGCCGTCGGGGTGGTGGTGCGGGTGGTGACCGTGGTGTCAGCGGTAGCTGCAACTGCGCCGGTGGACATGACAGCTGCTGCGGTTGCGGCGGCGAGGAGGCCCTTGCGGAACTGCATCTGATTCCCTATCTTTCGGAGATCTTCGATTGAACGTTGATTACCTTAGCCAGACACCAAAGGGTACGCAACAGTTTTCCCGGCAATTCTTCAATGTTCTCGCAACGCAAGATGAACTTTAAATGAACTGCTCACGTGCGTTTTGTGTCATGTCGGGTGCGCTCAAGAGTGTCTGGCGGCACGAGCAACGATACCAGAAAGTATCGTGCGCGCTACTTGACCGTAGCGGAATTGATCTTAACCTCTTCGGCGGGCGGTCCGTCCTGGCCACCGTCCTGAGTACCCTTCTCGGCGATCGCGTCGAGGGTGTCAAGGCCCTCCTGGTTGATCTGGCCAAAGTAGGTGTACATCGGGGGCAGGATGGAATCGCCGTAGTTGAGGAAGAACTGCGAACCGTTCGTGCCTACGCCTGCGTTGGCCATCGCAATGGATCCGCGCGGGTAACGCTTCTGGTCCTGCTGCAGCGCCATGGACTTGTACTGTTCCTTCTCCTCGTCGGAGACGCCCTCGGGGATCTGGAGCTGGGACTCGTCGACGGACTCGAGGGCCTCGTCGGTGGGGAACTCGTTGGCAAATTGGAAGCCAGGTCCGCCCGAACCGGTGCCGGACGGGTCGCCGCACTGGAGGACCTTGAGTCCTTCGTTGGTGGTCAGGCGGTGGCACACACTGCCGTCGAAGTACTTCTCCGAGGCCAGGTGCTCGATGGCGTTAACGGTGCAGGGCGAGACGCTGCGGTCCAGCTCCATGCCGATCGGGCCTGCGCTGGTGTCCAGCTCGACGTTGACCTTGCCCTCTGTGGAGACGTCCTCGGTCTTCGGCTTGCCAGCTTCTGCCTCGCCTTCGCCAGCCTGTGGGCTGTCGTTGTACGAGCACGACACGGTCGCGGGCAGCGCCGTCGCGCGCTCGGTGGCCACCGCTTCGAACTGGGAGGGGTCGATGCTGGGCTCGGTCTCGGAGGACTCGGCGGCTTCCGAGGAAGCGGTGGTGTCCTGGGCCGTGACGTCATCGTCACCGTCGTTCTGCGTTGCGGCGAAGTAGATGCCACCGCCGACGACCGCAATCACCACTGCGGACAGCGCCGCCACGGTGAGCGGCTTGGACTTCTCCTTGCGGTCGCGGGAATCAAGCTCGCGCTTGAGGTGGGTGAGGGCTTCTTCGCCCCGTTTTTGGTTGTCGGCCACCTGAGATACCTCACTTGTGTGTTGCGTAGCGTCGCTAAGCGCTGGTGCGCTCGGCAGGTGAATTTCGGGGCTTAAGCCTAGCAGTGCTTGGGCCGCCGCTTGATCAACCCTTGCGAGGCCTGACTCGCGTCCATAGAATCGCGCCCATGGCTACCGTTACTTTTGAAGGCAATGAGACCACTACTTCCGGCGAGCTGCCCAAGGTCGGCGACGCGCTGCCCAACGCAACGCTCGTCGCGGGCGACCTGAGCGAGAAGTCCCTGGCGGACTACTCGGGCAAGCGCCTCGTCCTGAACATCTTCCCGTCCCTTGACACCGGCGTGTGCGCGAACTCCGTGCGCAAGTTCAACGAGCTCGCCGCGTCCCTGGACAACACGGAGGTCCTGTGCATCTCCAAGGACCTGCCGTTCGCGCAGCAGCGTTTCTGCGCCGCCGAGGGCATCGAGAGCGTCGAGGCGCTGTCCGCGTTCCGCTCTTCCTTCGCCGACGACTTTGGCCTGACCCTCGAGGGCTCCCCGCTCAAGGGCCTGTGCGCTCGCGCCGTCGTGGTGACGGACGCTGACCACAAGGTCATCCACACCGAGCTCGTCTCCGAGATCACCACCGAGCCGGACTACCAGGCAGCAGAGGACGCGCTGAAGTAAGTAAGTCTGCTCCCCGCACGCGGGCGTTTCCGGCCACTGGGTCGGGCGCCCGCTTTATTATTACCGTATGAAGCTTTCAGGTTTTGCCGCAGGCCCGTTCCAAACCAACTGCTACGTGCTCCTTTCGGAGGAATCGAGCGAAGCGGTGGTGATCGACCCCGGAATGGGCGCCTACGAGCCCGTCACCGAGTTTCTCACCCGCGAGCAGGCGACGCTCACCGCCGTGGTCTGCACCCACGGCCACCTTGACCACACCCGGGACGCCGCCCGTTTCGACGTCCCGGTGTACATCCACCCAGACGACGAGTTCATGCTCGACGGTGGCCTCGGCCTACCGGACTCGACCCGCCAGCTCTTCGACGCAGCGTCGATGCAACCCCCGCGCGAGGTGCGCTCGCTTCTCGACGCCCACTCGCTCACCCTCGCCGACACCACCTTTACCGTCCGACACGCCCCCGGGCACTCGCCGGGATGTGTGCTGCTCGTGGAAGACGCAGGGGAGAACAAGACGGGAACGGCGGGGGAGACCGGCCCGCTGGTTTTCTCCGGCGACGTCCTGTTCCGCGGCGCGATCGGCCGCACCGACTTCGAACATTCGGACCCCGCGGCGATGCGCGCGTCGCTGCGCGGCCCCGTGTGGGACCTCGACGACGCTTGCGTCGTGCTGCCCGGCCACGGACCGACCACGGTGATGGGGCAGGAGCGCGCGACCAACCCGTTCCTGCTGCAGGCCAACCCGGACCGCTAAACTTTGAACTCGTGAGTGAATCGAAGAAGACCGAGAAGGTCCAGCCGAAGTTCCAACCGCTGTCTGCCCCGAAGGGCCTGCCCGATTACGTGCCGCCGCAGTCGGCGACATTCCACCGAGTCCGCGACGAGTTCGCGCGGCAGGCTCACCTGGCCGGGTACCAGCACGTTGAGCTGCCTGTCTTCGAGGACACCACGCTGTTCGCCCGCGGCGTTGGCGAGTCCACAGACGTGGTGTCCAAGGAGATGTACACCTTTACGGACCGTGGCGACCGCTCGGTCACGCTGCGCCCGGAGGGCACCGCGGGTGTGATGCGCGCCGTCATCGAGCACAACCTGGACCGAGGGTACCTGCCGGTCAAGCTGAACTACTACGGCCCGTTCTTCCGCTACGAGCGCCCGCAGGCCGGCCGCTACCGCCAGCTCCAGCAGGTCGGCGTGGAGGCGATCGGTGTGGACGACCCCCTGCTGGATGCGGAGATCATCGCGCTCGCGGATCGCTGCTTCCGGTCCATCGGTTTGACCGGATTCCGTCTGGAGCTGACCAGCCTGGGCGACCGCAACTGCCGCCCCGAGTACCGCCAGAAGCTACAGGACTTCCTGTTCTCCCTTCCGCTGGACGAGGAGACCCGCCACCGCGCCGAGATCAACCCGCTGCGCGTGCTTGACGACAAGCGCGAGAAGGTCCGCGAAATGACCGCGGACGCCCCGCTCATGCTCGACTACCTCGATGACGACTGCCGCAAGCACTTCGACCAGGTGCGCGCCTCCCTCGACGAGATGGGCGTGGAGTACGTGGTGAACCCGCGCATGGTCCGCGGCCTGGACTACTACACCAAGACCTGCTTCGAGTTCGTCCACGACGGCCTCGGCGCGCAGTCCGGCATCGGTGGCGGCGGCCGCTACGACGGGCTCATGGCGCAGATCGGCGGCCAGGACCTCTCCGGCATCGGCTTCGGCCTCGGCGTGGACCGCGCCGTGCTCGCGCTCGAGGCGGAGGGCGTCACTCTCGACGGGGTGGATCGCCGCGTCGACGTGTTCGGTGTCGGCATCGGCGAGGCCGCGCAGGCGCGCATGGCAGTGCTTATCGACGCCCTCCGCGCCGCCGGTGTCTCCGCCGACATGGCCTACGGCGGCCGCGGGCTCAAGGGCGCCATGAAGGGTGCCGACCGCGCCGGTGCCAAGTACGCGCTCGTTCTCGGCGACCGCGAGCTAGAGGCCGGCGAGATCGCGATCAAGGACCTTGCCGCGCACAGCCAGGAGACCGTGGCGCTCAGCGCCGAGGCGGTCATCGCGCAGCTGCGCTAGCACTCAGTGATGTTGACTGGCAGCCCGAGCTGGACTGCCAGGCCGCCCATCGAGGTCTCCTTGTACTTGGTCATCATGTCGCGGCCGGTCGTCGCCATGGTCTCGACGACGTCGTCGAGGGTGACGATGTTGGTGCCGTCGCCAAGCTTGGCCAGCCGGGCTGCGTTAATCGCCTTTACCCCGCCGATGGCGTTGCGCTCGATGCACGGGACTTGCACCAGGCCGCCGACCGGGTCGCACGTGAGGCCGAGGTTGTGCTCGAGCGCGATCTCGGCCGCGTTCTCAATCTGCGCCGGCGTACCGCCAAGGACCGCGCACATGCCGGCGGCGGCCATCGCGGAGGCTGAGCCGACCTCGCCCTGGCAGCCGACCTCGGCGCCGGAGATCGATGCGTTTGTTTTGATGATGATGCCCACCGCACCAGCGGTGAGCAGGAAGTTTCGCGCCTGCTCCTGGGTGAACGCGCCGTCGGTGAAATCGCGGCAGTAGTGCATCACCGCGGGGATGATGCCGGCGGCGCCGTTCGTGGGCGCGGTGACGACCTGGCCGTGGGCGGCATTTTCCTCATTCACAGCAAGCGCGTAGAGGTTGACCCACTCCATGGCGTCGAGGCCGCGGGCAGTGGATTCCTCGTACTCCGCGGTGAGCAGGCGGTGGAGGCGGTGGGCGCGGCGCTTCACGCCGAGGCCGCCAGGCAGGGTGCCCTCGGTCTTCAACCCGTGGGCGACGCATTCCTGCATGACGTCCCAGACGGCGTCAAGGTGGGCGTCGAGAAGCGCTTTGCCATGCAGCGCCTCTTCGTTGGCGCGCACGAGCTCGGCGATGGACAGGCCGCTTTCTTCACAGAGTGCGACGAGGGTCTTCGCGTCATTGAACTCGTACGGCGCGGGCTCGTTGTCGCGGACGGTGGCCACACCGGCTTCGTTGCGGTGCTCCTCCCTGCCGGTGCGGTCCAAGATGAAGCCGCCGCCGACGGAGTAGTACTCCTTGCGGGTGGCGATGCGGTTGCCGTCGGCGTCCCAGGCGTCAAAGATGAGGCAGTTCGGGTGCTGCGAGACCGGAGTGGGGTTAAACGTCACCTCGTACTCGACCTCGCCGGCAGGGCCCGAGATCATACCGCGTTCGGGCACCGGGTCGCCGGGTTTCGGGGCGATGTCGGCCGACGTGGTCGTGGGGGTGTAGCCAACCAGGCCGAGCAGCGTTGCGCGGTCGGTGCCGTGGCCCACACCAGTGGCGGCGAGGGAGCCGCGCAGTTCTACGCGGACGAATGCGGGCAGCACGCCGAGTTGTTCGACGAACGCGAGGGATGCGCGCATCGGGCCCACCGTGTGCGAAGACGACGGACCGATACCGATGCTGAAAAGGTCAACGACGCTAACAGTATTGTGGGGCATGCGCGCGATGATACCGCATCGTGGGATTAGCTCCGCGTCCCCGTGTGGCCTTCCAACAGCTGGGAAAACGGGACGAAATCTTCGGCAGGGTCCGTGCCGGTGCGGCGAGTGACGCCCTCCGGCGGGCCGCTCAATCCTTCGACCGCGCCGCTGGTGGTGACGATGCGCGCTGCGAGCTCGCTGGCAGCGCGGCTGATCCGCCGCTGGAACGAGGCGCCGTTGGCATCGCCGAAGTCAGCAGTGGCGGCGAAAAGTGAGGTGGGGACCACCGTCGCGTGCAGGTACGTGAGCAGCGGGCGCAGCGCGTATTCGGTGACGAGGGAATGGCGCTCGGAGCCAGCTGTCGCGGCGACGATGGTGGGCATGTCGGTCAACGCGTTGGGGTCCAGGGCGTCGAAGAACATCTTGAACAGGCCGCTGTAGCTGCCCTGAAACACCGGGGAGACCGCGACGAGGGCGTCGGCGGCGGACATGTCTCGTTTGACCTGATCAAGCCTGGGGGAGGGCATCCCGGTGAGCATGAGCTGCGTGAGCTCGGTGGCGTACTCGCGGACCTCGATCGTGGTGACCTCGAGGTCTTCGCCACGCCCGCCGACGGCGGAGCGGACCGCCGCCGCGATCTCATCCGCCACCTGTCTCGTGGTGGACGGCTGCGACAGACCTGCGGTGACTACCATGAGCTGCTTCATGCTGTGGTGGGTGCTCCTTCGCTACATTGCCCGGCTATTCGTGCTCGGATTGCTCCTGTGCTTCTCCGGGTGAAACGCGAAAGTGCGCCAGATTCTTCCCATCGCGCTTTGCACGTGCGAGGGACGCAAACGTGGGCGGGTCGCTCGGAACGTGGACCGGGCGGCGCGCTTCCATCCTTCTGCACAGCTCAGGGACCACTTCCGTGCCGAGGCGCTCGATCTGGCGGAGCACCACCTCGAGTGGGAGTCCGGCGTGGTCAATAAGGAACAGCTGGCGCTGATAGTCCCCGACCCAATCAGCGAACTGCATCGTACGCTCGATGACCATCTCGGGAGTGCCCACGGTCAGCGGGGTGATGTCGGTGAACTCTTCCAGCGAGGGCCCGTGGCCGTAGACGGGCGCGTTGTCAAAGTATGGGCGGAACTCGCGTTTCGCCTGTTCCTCAGAATCCGCGATGTACACCTGGCCACCGAGCCCGACGATGGCCTGATCCGCCGCGCCGTGCCCGTACGCGGCGAAGCGCCGACGGTAGATGCCGACCATCTTCGCGGTGTGCTCCTTGTTCCAAAAAATATTGTTGTGGAAGAACCCATCGCCGTAGTACGCCGCCTGCTCGGCGATCTGCGGCGAGCGGATGGATCCGTGCCACACGAATGGCGGCACGCCCTCAAGCGGCGCGGGCGTGGTGGTGAACCCGTGCAACGGGGTGCGGAACGTGCCCTCCCAGTTGACGTTCTGCTCGCGCCACAGCCTGCGCAGGAGGTGGTAGTGCTCCACCGCGAGCGGGATGCCCTTGCGGATGTCCTTGCCAAACCAGGGGTAGACGGGGCCGGTGTTACCGCGCCCGAGCATGAGGTCCATGCGGCCATCCACCAGGTTCTGCAAGAAGGAGTAATCCTCCGAGAGCCTGACAGGGTCCGTGGTGGTGATCAGCGTGGTTGACGTGGAGAGCAGGATGGAGGAGGTTTTCGCACCAATGTAGGCCAGGTGGGTCGTCGGAGAAGACGGGACGAACGGCGGGTTGTGGTGCTGGCCTGTGGCGAAGACATCGAGCCCGACCTCCTCGGTCTTCAGCGCGATCTGTGTCATCGCGTCGATCCGCTGTTTCTCGGTCGGGGTCGCGCCGTTGGTGGGGTCCGCGGTGACGTCGCCGATGGTAAAGACGCCGAACTGCATCCGTGGGTGTCCTTTCCGTTGATCGTCGCGGTTAGCGGGCCGCCAGCAGGGCAGGAATGTCGGTAGCCACCAGTACCGCGAAGGGGCGCTGGCTGGGTGAGCCGGACTCGGTGATGATGGCCAGGCGGGGGAGCGCGCCGCTGTCCAGCGGCGTGGTCAGCGCATCAACGGCTACTGCGGCGGTGACGGACCGTGGCAGGAAGACCGGCTGGTCGTGCCGCCCCGACAGATCGAGCACCTGCTTGACCGTGGTCGGGGTGAGGTGGTTGTTTGCGTCCAGTTCGCCCGCCAGCCAGCGAGCCAGCGCGTTGGTGGTGAGCAACCCGACGCAGGCGCCGGCGTCGTAGACAGGGAACTGCCTGTGGCCGGTCTCCCGCAGCGCGCGCAGCGGCTCCCGGATGTCGTCGTCCGGGGCGAACGTAATCACGGCTTGCGTCTGGACCACTTCGAGGGCCAGCGCCGGGGTGAGCAGCGCGTCGCGCAAACGCTCAATCTCTTCCACCGTCTCCTGCAGCGGCTCTGCAATGGGGCGCAGGTCGCGGTACTCGCCGTGTGAGATCGCGTTGCGCAGCTCCGCGTACTCCACAAGCAGGTCAGCTTGGTCGCGGCTCACCACGCCCTTCTTCGCCGCCTGCCTGGTCATCCACTTGAAGGAGTCCGACTTTTTTGCTCCTAACTCCTCGCGCAGGAAGCCTTCAATGGCGTTGAACGCGGCCATAAACGGCACAGCGCGGTTGGCGCGGTTCTGGGGGGATGACGTTTCGCTCATGCCCACGAGGGTAGCGGTGGTGGCACGTGGGCGTCGATAAGCGATGTGGCTCTAGGCGTCCTGGTAGACGCCGCGGTTGAGCGTGTCGCAGGCGGACATCTGGCCGGTGGTGTAGCCGGACTTGAAGGCCTCGGCGCGCTGCTCGGAGGAGCCGTGGGTCCAGGAATCCGGATCCACATCGCCGCCGGACTTGCGCTGGATGCTGTCGTCGCCGATCGCCTGCGCGGTCTGAATTGCCTGGTTAAGCTGCTCGTCCGTAATCGGCTCGAGCGCCGCGTCCGGCCCCTCGGAGGCGTGCTTGGCCCAGATGCCGGCGTAGCAATCGGCCTGGAGCTCGATGGCCACGGCGGCGGAGTCCTCGCCCGGGTTCTTGTAATCGCTCAGGCCCAGGGTGCCCTCGAGGTTCTGGATGTGGTGGCCCATCTCGTGCGCGGTGACGTACTCCTGGGAGAGCGCGCCATCGGAGCCGCCCAGCTGGCCGAGCTGCTCAAAGAAGGACACGTCGAGGTAGGCAGTGGTGTCGTTCGGGCAGTAGAACGGGCCGGTATCGGCCGTTGCGTACCCACAGCCAGTGCTGACATCGCTGCGGAATAGGTTGATGTCTGCGGGGGTGTACTCAATGTTCGCCTGCGCCGGCAGGACTTCGGCCCACACCTGGTCGACAGAGCGGGCGGTGGCCTCCGCGCGGCAGTCGTCGTACTCGTTGGCCGCGCCCGGGGCATCGCAGTGGCTCAGGTCGTAGTCGCCCTGGGCGCCGGGGCTTTGCTGAGACTGGTCCTGCGGGTCAGAGGAGCCGCCGGTGAGCCCGCCCAGGCCGCCGTTGAGGAGGAACACGATGGCCAGCAGAATGATCGTGCCAATACCGCCGCCGCCCACGGCGATGGGGATGCCGCCGCCTCCAGCCCGGCCGCTGCCGGAACTCGTCTGCGCGCGGCGGCCTTGGCCCTGACCAAAATCATTCTTAAACGTCATGCTGCAAATCTTGCCAAAAAACCGCGTGCAGCGCTGCATCCCCGCGCCCGTGCCGCGTAGAGTAGCGGCAATGTAGAGGCAAACCGGGGCGCTTCAACGCTTGACGACGCCTACGGGTAGAGTTTTTGGCGTTCAAGTTTTGCCCTCACGTGGAAGGACGTGGAAGAGACCGTGCTGCGCACTCACCTTGCGGGTGATCTCCGCAAAGAACTCGATGGACAGACCGTTACGCTCACCGGTTGGGTGGGCCGACGCCGCGACCACGGCGGCGTGATCTTCATCGACCTGCGCGACCGTTCCGGCCTGGCGCAGGTTGTGTTCCGCGAATCCGAGGTGGCGGAGGCCGCGCACGACCTGCGCAGCGAGTACGTCATCCAGGTCACCGGCGTGGTTGAACCGCGCCCGGAGGGCTCGCAGAACCCGAACCTGGCCTCCGGCGAGATCGAGGTCAACGTCTCCGAGCTCACCGTGCTGAACAAGGCGGCCGCGCTGCCGTTCCAGATCGAGGACGCCTCCTCCAGCGAGGTCGGCGAGGAGACCCGCCTGAAGTACCGCTACCTGGACCTGCGCCGCGAGCGTCAGGCGAACGCGCTGCGCCTGCGCGCGAAGGCGAACCAGGCCGCCCGCCGCGTGCTGGATGAAAACGGCTTCACCGAAATCGAGACGCCGACGCTGACCCGCTCCACCCCGGAGGGCGCGCGCGACTTCCTCGTCCCGGCCCGCCTCCGTCCGGGCAGCTGGTACGCGCTGCCGCAGTCCCCGCAGCTGTTCAAGCAGCTGCTCATGGTCGCCGGCATGGAGCGCTACTACCAGATCGCGCGGTGCTACCGCGACGAGGACTTCCGCGCCGACCGCCAGCCGGAGTTCACCCAGCTGGACGTCGAGGCGAGCTTCGTGGACCAGGACGACGTCATCGCCCTGGCCGAGCAGATCGTCACGGAACTGTGGAAGCTGATCGGCTACGAGATCACCACCCCGATCCCGCGCATGACCTACAAGGACGCGATGGAGAAGTACGGCTCGGACAAGCCGGACCTGCGCTTTGACATCCAGCTGCAGGACTGCACCGAGTTTTTCAAGGACACCACCTTCCGCGTCTTCAACGCTGAGTACGTCGGCGCTGTTGTGATGGACGGCGGCGCCTCCCAGCCGCGTCGCCAGCTCGATGCGTGGCAGGACTGGGCCAAGCAGCGCGGCGCCAAGGGCCTGGCCTACATCCTCGTGCAGGAGGACGGCTCCCTGGGCGGCCCGGTGGCCAAGAACATTACGGACGAGGAGAAGGCCGGCATTGCCGATCACGTCGGTGCGAAGCCGGGCGACTGCATCTTCTTCGCTGCGGGCGAAACCAAGGCCTCCCGCGCGCTCCTCGGCGCTGCCCGTGGCGAGATTGCGAAGAAGCTCGACCTGATCAAGGACGGCGACTGGGCGTTCACCTGGGTCGTCGACGCGCCGCTGTTCGAGCCGTCTGCGGACGCCACCGCGTCCGGCGACGTCGCCCTCGGCCACTCGAAGTGGACCGCCGTCCACCACGCGTTCACCTCGCCGAAGCCGGAGTACTTGGACAACTTTGATAAGAATCCGGGCGAGGCACTGGCGTACGCCTACGACATCGTCTGCAACGGCAACGAGATCGGCGGCGGCTCGATCCGTATCCACCAGCGCGACGTGCAGGAGCGCGTCTTCGACGTCATGGGCATCAGCGAGGAAGAGGCCCGCGAGAAGTTCGGCTTCCTGCTCGACGCGTTCGCGTTCGGTGCACCCCCGCACGGCGGCATCGCCTTCGGCTGGGACCGCATCGTATCCCTGCTCGGCGGCTTCGACTCCATCCGCGACGTCATCGCGTTCCCGAAGTCCGGCGGCGGCGTCGACCCGCTGACCGACGCGCCCGCCCCGATTACGAAGGAGCAGCGCAAGGAGTCCGGCGTGGATTTCAAGCCAAAGGCCGACGAAAAGGCTGAGTAAGAGCCAATTCGGTTCCACGGCCCCGGGAATGGCGGAAACGTCGCGCCCGGGGCCACTGGTATGTCACACTGAGAACCGAGTAACCCGCAAGGAGAGGTTCAGCATGGACCAAGAGCAGATCATCGCCGAGGCGGAGGAGATTCTCACTCGGCGCTACGGCGGCACCCAGACGCTCGGCGAGGTACAGCGTCTGGGTGGCTCCGGCGTTGCCAGTGTGTTCCGTGCCCGCGTGTCCAACAACCCGTTCCTGCAGCACCGGACCGTTGTGGTGAAGTACTCGCCAGAGACCGGCAACGTGCTGGAGGACGCTGCCTTTTTGCGGGAAGTGGTTGCCTACCAGTTCACGACGTCGTTAAGCGAAGATGTCCGGCCAGGCCCGGTCCTTCTTGGCTACGACATTGACCAGCGCATCGTCATTATTTCCGATTCGGGCGAAGGCGACACCCTGGCCACGCTGCTGGACAGCGCGGATGAGGAGCAGCACGTGCAGCTGCTGCGCAACCTCGGCACTGCGCTGGGGCGGATGCACGTCGGCTCGGCCGGCCGCGAGGACGCGTTCGACGTACTGTTCGCACAAGCGGCCCGCCAGCGCAGCGGAGCTGATACGATGCAGCACCTGCGCGAGCGCCTGCTTGCGCACCGCTTCGACTTTGGCCTGGACATGCTCGAACGCAGCGGGCTCGACGTGCCGACGGAGGTTCGGCTGACCGCCGCCAACGTGCGCAAGCGCCTGTTCAAAGGGGGCTCGCGGGCGTTTACTCCCTTTGACCTGTCGCCCGACAACATCATCTACGCGGACCGCACGCAGTTCCTGGACTACGAGTGGGCGGGTTTCCGCGACGTCTCCTTCGACGTGGCGTTCGTGGTCGCCGGGTTCCCGCTCTACGTCTCCGCGTGGGGCTACAGTGACGTGGCCATCGAGGCGTTCATCAGCGCGTGGGTGCAGGAGGTCCGCGGGATCTGGCCCGCATTCCTGCACGAGGACACGCTCCACGCCCGGATCACCGGCGCCATGGTCGCGTGGGCGCTGTCCAGCCTCTCCGTGATGGGGCAGTTCACCGTCGCCGAGCTTGCGGCCAGTGATGCCGAGCTCGCGCAAGAGCTTATCGACGCCGGCGTCGCACCCCACAGCGAACGGCTCACCGCGCAGGGCGAAGCGGCGAGCGGCGCGGAGACGCTACACGGCGGCTCGGACATCCTCCGCCCGCAGAGCCAGGGACCGTTCACCGAGGAGGAGCAGCTCGTGCGCCGCGACCTGCAGGAGACGTTCGAGGCGCTCGCCGCGTTTGCCGGCACCGGGCGCGACACGGCGTACCTCGTGATCGCTGACTTTGCCCGCACCGTGGCGAAGCGGTTTGCGTAGGCGGGGTGGCAATGGCACAAGAAGATTTGTTTGGCGGCGGGCTCGGCGGGCCAACTCCCGGCCCCGGTGACCCCGGTGACCCCGGTGACCCCGGTGGCCCCGCGGCAGGTCTGCGCGGCGCGAGCTTCTTCGAGGCGGGGCAAACCGCCCCGCTGGCTGCGCGGATGCGCCCGCGCTCGCTTGATGAGATCGCGGGGCAGGCGCATTTGCTCAGCGAGGGGAAGCCGTTGCGCCGCCTCGTCGAGGGCTCGGGGGCTGCCTCCGTCATCCTGTACGGGCCGCCCGGAACGGGCAAGACGACGATCGCGTCGCTGATCGCGCAGTCGATGGAGCAGAATTTCGTCGGCCTTTCTGCCCTGTCCAGCGGCGTGAAAGAGGTGCGCCAGGTCATTGACCAAGCGCGGCGCGACCTCATCCGGGGCGAGAAGACGGTGCTGTTTATTGACGAGGTCCACCGCTTCTCCAAAACCCAGCAGGACGCGCTGCTGGGGGCGGTGGAGAACCGCACGGTCCTGCTGGTTGCAGCGACGACGGAGAACCCCTCGTTCAGCGTCGTCGCCCCGCTGCTGTCCCGTTCGTTGCTGCTCAAGCTGGAGTCGCTCTCTCGCGAGGACCTGCGCAAGGTGATTGAGAACGCGGTCGTGGCACAGCGCGGGCTCGCCGGCACGGTGGAGCTTGCGGACGACGCGCGCGAGCAGCTGATCACACTGGCCGGCGGCGACGCGCGGCGCGCGCTGACCTACCTGGAGGCGGCGGCCGAGGCGGTGCCCGCCGGCGGGACGATCACGGTGGATACGCTGCGCGACAACGTGAACCGCGCGGTGGTGCGCTACGACCGGGACGGCGACCAGCACTACGACGTCGTCTCCGCGTTTATTAAATCGATCCGCGGCTCCGACGTGGACGCCGCGCTGCATTACCTGGCACGGATGATCGAGGCGGGCGAGGACCCCCGCTTCATCGCCCGACGCCTGGTCATCCACGCGTCCGAGGACATCGGGATGGCGGATCCGACCGCGCTGCAGACGGCCATCGCCGCGGCGAACGCGGTGCAGTTCATCGGGATGCCGGAGGGCCGGCTCCCGCTCGCGCAGGCGACGATTCACCTCGCCACCGCGCCGAAGTCGCCGTCGGTCATCCAGGGGATCACCCGCGCGCAGCAGGACGTCGCCGCCGGCAACATCGGCGCGGTGCCCCCGCACCTGCGCGACGGCCACTACGAGGGCGCGAAGGCGATGGGCAACGCCGTCGGCTACAAGTACCCGCACGATGACCCCCGCGGCGTGGTGACACAGCAGTACCTCCCCGACGAGTTGCTGGGCGCGGAGTACTACACGCCGACCGATCACGGCGCGGAGAAGCGGATCCGCGATTTCCTCGGTCGGCTGCGCCGCGTGATTCGGGGAAAGGACTAAGCGCGGGCATTGCTTATCGACGCGCACTGTCTCCGGATTCACACGCCGGGGTAGAGTAGTGCGGGACAAATACGAGCTTTGAAAGGACATCACCTCGTGCAGACACATGAGATCCGTGAGCGGTTTACCAACCACTTTGTTCAGGCAGGGCACACGCCCGTGCCGAGCGCTTCGCTGATCCTGGACGACCCGCAGCTGCTCTTTGTCAACGCCGGCATGGTGCCTTTCAAGCCGTACTTCCTGGGCCAGCAGAACCCGCCGTTTGAAAACGGCCTTGCAACCTCGATTCAGAAGTGCGTGCGCACGCTGGATATTGAAGAGGTGGGCGTGACCACCCGCCACAACACCTTCTTCCAGATGGCTGGCAACTTCTCCTTTGGCCAGTACTTCAAGGAAGGTGCGATTACTCACGCGTGGACGCTGTTGACCAACTCGGTTGAGGACGGTGGCTTCGGCCTGGACCCGGAGCGCCTGTGGGTCACCGTCTACCTGGACGACGACGAGGCCCTGGAAATCTGGCGCGACAAGATTGGCGTGCCGGAGTCGCGCATTCAGCGCATGGGGATGGAGGACAACTTCTGGTCCATGGGCGTGCCCGGCCCGTGCGGTCCGTGCTCCGAGATTTACTACGACCGTGGCCCTGAGTACGGCAAGGAGGGCGGCCCGGAGGCGGACGACTCCCGCTACATGGAGATCTGGAACCTGGTGTTCATGGAATCCATCCGCGGCGAAGGCGACAAGAAGGGCGGCTTCGACCTGCTTGGCGAGCTGCCGAAGAAGAACATCGATACCGGCCTGGGCATCGAGCGCGTCGCGTGCCTCCTCCAGGGCGTTGACAACGTGTACGAGACCGACCTGCTGCGGCCGGTGATCGACGAGGCCGTCAGGCTCACCGGCACCCAGTACGACGCAGGGAAGCACGAGGATGATGTGCGCTTCCGCGTCATTGCGGACCACTCCCGCACCGGCATGATGATCATCCTGGACGGCGTGACCCCGTCCAACGAGGGCCGCGGCTACATCCTGCGCCGCCTGCTGCGCCGCATCGTCCGCTCCGCCCGCCTGCTTGGCGCCGAGGGAAAGGTGCTCGAGGTCTTCATGAACACGATCATGGACACCATGACGCCTTCGTTCCCGGAGATCGCGGACAACCGCGAGCGCATCCTGCGCGTCGCCGTGGCCGAGGAGCGCGCCTTCCTGAAGACGCTCGCCTCCGGCACCAGCCGCTTCGACGAGGCTGCGTCCGCGCTGCGCGAGTCCGGCGCCACGACGCTGCCGGGCGAGCAGGCCTTTGAGCTGCACGACACCTACGGGTTCCCGATCGACCTGACGCTGGAGATGGCGCGCGAGGCTGGCCTCGACGTGGACATGGCGGCGTTCGACGCGGCGATGCAGGAGCAGCGTGCGCGCGCGAAGGCGGACAATAAGGCGAAGAAGCAGGGCAACATCGACGAGTCGCTCTACCGCGAGTGGGTTGACGCGCACCCCACCGAGTTCGTGGGCTACGGCGAGCTGTCGCACGTGGGCAAGGTGCTCGGCCTCGTGCGCGACGGCGCGAAGGTGAACGAGGCGACGGCAGGCGACGAGGTCGAGGTCATCCTCGATGTCACCCCGATGTACGCCGAGGCCGGCGGCCAAATGGCAGACCGCGGCCGCATCGTGGTGGGCGACACCGTGCTCAACGTCAACGACGTGCAGAAGGTGGGCAAGAAGCTCTGGGTGCACAAGGCCACCGTGGAGCACGGCGGGCTGGACCTCGGCCAGACCGTGACGGCGGAGGTGGACGAGGCCTGGCGCCACGGCGCGCGCCAGGCACACACCGCAACGCACCTGATCCACGCTGCGCTGCGCCAGGTGCTTGGGCCCACCGCGGTCCAGGCCGGCTCACTGAACAAGCCGGGCTACCTGCGCTTCGACTTCAACTACACCGACCAGCTCACCGACGCCCAGCTCAAAGAGATCGCCACCGTGACCAACCAGGCGGTCGACGCGGACTTTGCCGTCAACACCATCGAGACCTCCCTGGACAAGGCCAAGGAAATGGGAGCGATGGCGCTGTTCGGCGAGAACTACGGCGACCAGGTGCGTGTGGTGGAGATCGGCGGCCCGTTCTCCATCGAGCTGTGCGGCGGCACGCACGTCGCGCACTCCTCGCAGATCGGCCCGGTCGCCGTGCTGGGCGAGTCCTCCGTCGGCTCCGGCGCGCGGCGTATCGAGGCCTATTCGGGCATGCACTCCTTCGATTACTTCTCCAAGGAGGCGGCCCTTGCTTCCGGCATCGCCGCGGAGCTGAAGACCCCGACCGACCAACTGCCTGACCGCATCGCGCAGCTCACCGAGCGCCTCCGCGCCGCGGAGAAGGAGATCGAGGCGCTGCACCGCCAGCAGCTGCTCGCGCAGACGGCGGGCCTGGCAAAGAACGCGGAGCACGTCGGTGCGTTCAAGCTCGTCGCCGTCCACCTTCCGGACGGAGTGTCCGGCGGCGATCTTCGCACCATCGCCCAGGACGTCCGAGGCAAGCTCGGCACCGAGCCTTCCGTGGTGGCCCTGGCGTCCAACGACGGCGGCAAGGTCCCGTTCGCCGTGGCCGCAAACAAGGAGGCCGTCGCCGCCGGCGTGAAGTCTGGGGACCTGGTCAAGCTGGTCGGCGGCTACATTGACGGTAAGGGTGGCGGCAAGCCGGACCTGGCGCAGGGCTCCGGCAGCAATGCGGACGGCATTACGGCTGGCCTGGCCGCGCTGCGCGAGGAGCTCGCCGGCAAGTAAGCTGCAAATGTAACAAATTGGTCAAGGGACACGCCGTCGGCGTGTCCTGGCCTTTTGTGTGTAGACGGTATTTTGGCTGTGAGCGCCGTACGCGGTTTGACGCTGGCGTCGACTAGCGATTGCTTGTACGCATGAGCCCCGACCTGTAGATCGGAGAAACTTTTGAAGGTTGAGCCTGACACACCGGGCGTCGAAGACCCCGGCCCGGGGCGCAGACTCGGTATCGATGTGGGCACGGTCCGCATTGGTGTCGCGGCGTCGGACCGCGACGCAAAGCTGGCTATGCCAGTGGAGACTGTCAAACGCGTCACCGGGTTTAAGGACCGGGACGGCGAGGACATCGAGCGGTTGCTCGAGCTTATCGACGCCTACGGGGCCGTCGAAGTCGTTGTCGGGCTTCCCCGCGACCTCAAAGGAAACGGCTCCAAGAGCGTGAAGCACGCCAAGGAGATCGCCTTCCGTATCCGGCGGCGCAACGGCGACGTGGCCGTACGGATGGCGGACGAGCGGCTGACGACTGTCGCGGCGACGCACGCGATGCGGGCCTCCGGCCGCAGCGAAAAGGACCAGCGTGCCGTGATCGACCAAGCGGCGGCAGTGGAGATCTTGCAAACGTGGCTTGATGGCCGGCACAACTACCTCAAGGAGAACGAATCGTGACTTCCCGAAACAACGCCCAGCGGCGGACGCGAGGGATCGCGGTCCTTGTCGCCTCAATCCTGCTGATCATCGGCCTCATTGCGTGGATCGCCATTGCGCACCAAACCGCCTCGCCGGACGACTTTAAGGGCGAAGGCAACGGCGAGGAGCAGGTCGTGGAGATCCCCGAGGGCTCGAATATCTCCGCGCTCGGCCCCGAGCTTGAGGAGCGCGGCATCGTCGGCTCCAACAAGGCGTTCCAGGCCGCGGCTGCGAGCGACCCAGACTCCGACAACATCCAGCCGGGCTTCTACCGCCTGGAAAAGGAAATGAGCGCGGAGAGCGCCGTGTCTGCGCTGCTGGACCCGAACAAGAAGGTCACCCCGCTCCAGGTCTACGGCGGCGCGACGCTCATGGACATCAACGTGGTCGGTGGGCAGAAGCGCGAAGGCATCCTCACCATGATTCAGAACGTGACGTGCGGCAGTGAGATGGCGCAGGGCTGCGTGGACGTCGAGCGCCTCAACCACGTGGCGTCCGATGCGGACGCGGCGAGCCTGGGCGTGCCGGAGTGGGCCGTCGAGACGGTGGACGCGCGGAAGGGCGACGCGAAGCGCCTGGAGGGCCTGATCGCACCGGGCGAATACATCATTGACCCGGGTGCAACGGCTGAGCAGATCCTCACGGACCTGATTACCCGCTCCGCTGAGGTGTACAACTCCACCGACATCGCGTCCCGTTCAGAAAACGTGGGCCTCAGCCCGTACGAGCTGCTGGTTGCCGCCTCGCTGGTTGAGCGCGAAGCGCCGGCAGGCGAGTTTGACAAGGTTGCCCGAGTGATCCTGAACCGCCTCAACGAGCCGATGCGCCTGGAGTTTGACTCCACCGTGAACTACGGCCTGCCCAACGTCGAGGTCGCGACCACGGACGAGGACCGCCAGCGCGTCACCCCGTGGAACACCTACGCCATGGACGGGCTGCCGCAGACCCCGATCGCCTCGCCGTCCGTCGAGGCCCTCGACGCGATGGAGCACCCCGCCGACGGCAATTGGCTGTTCTTCGTCACCGTGGACAAGGACGGCACGACCGTGTTCAACGAAACCTTCGAGCAGCACCAGGAAGACACGCGCCGCGCGATCGACTCCGGCGTGCTTGACTCCCAGCGGTAGGGGCGGACCAGCATGACGCAGCCACCCACGCACCGCGCGGCGGTCCTTGGCAGCCCAATCGAACACTCGTTGTCGCCCGTGCTCCACACCGCTGGGTACCGGGCTGCGGGCCTCGACGGCTGGGTGTACGAGCGCATCGAGTGCACCGCAGAGACGCTGCCGGCGATTGTGGGTGGGGCCGATCCCACATACCGCGGGTTCTCCGTCACCATGCCCGCCAAGTTTGCGGCCCTGGAGTTTGCTGCCACGGCGTCAGAGCGGGCCACCGCGATCGGCTCCGCAAACACGCTCGTGCGTACCGACGACGGCTGGTACGCCGACAACACCGATTGCGAGGGAATTGCCGCGGCGCTCTCCGCGCTGCTCGGTGCGGCGACGCCGCGCACTGCCCTGGTCATCGGCGCCGGCGGCACGGCGCGCCCGGCACTGTGGGCGCTGCGCCACGCGGGTGTAGCGCGCATAGACGTGGTGAACCGCTCCGATCGATCGGGCGAGATCGCCTCGCTGGTGGAAGGCGTGGACTTCCAATTCCACGGCTACACCGGCGACCTCGAAGCACTTGCAGTTCGCGCCGACGTCATTGTCTCCACCGTCCCGGCTGCTGTGGTCGCGCCCTACGACGTGCAGCTTGGCCACGCGCCGGTGCTCGACGTGATCTATAACCCGTGGCCGACGCCGCTGGCAGTGCGAGCCGCCGCGAACGGGTACCCGACGGTCGGCGGGCTCACGATGCTCGCCGGGCAGTCGTACTCGCAGTTCGAACAGTTCACCGGCGTTGCGGCGCCCCGCGACGCCATGCGTGATGCACTGATGCGCCACTGGGACGAGCCGGCCAGTGGTGCCGGGGAAGCGGGGGCATCGCGCTAGCATCGCGCTAGCACCGTGCTCGCTCTGCGGCGCGCGGGGCGGCGGCCTAGACTTTCACCCCATGGGGATTGGGGGAGCGCTCTTCAGCGCGGAATTCGCATTATTTGGGCCAGCCGGCGTCACCTGGCTGGCGCTGTGCACGTTCGTCGGGTGGAGCGTGGCGCTCGCGCGCATTGACACGAGGCACTCACGTTTGCCCAATGGGCTGACGGCCCCGCCCGCGCTCGTTGCCCTGGCAGCCTGCGTCGCCTCGCCGTACCTCGCGTGGGGCCTTGTGTGGCCTGCCGCCTACCTCGCTGGCCCCGGCATGGGCGGCGGTGATGTAAAGCTTGCGGTCCCGCTCGGAGTGCTTCTCGCTGCGCTTGGAGGTCCGTTCGCGGTGCTCGCCGCGGTAGGGCTCGCGGGACTGCTCACGGTTGTGCGCGGGTGGATGGCAGGGCGAGCGGCACTGCCGCACGGCCCCCAGATGCTGGCAGCGGCTTGGGCCGTTGGAACATTTGTTGGGCTAAAGAGCTCGATCGCGGCGGCGTTGTGAGACAATGCCTTCATGCTTCGTTGGACTACCGCTGGGGAATCCCATGGACAAGCGCTGATTGCGCTCATTGAAAATATGCCCGCCGGAGTGTCGGTGACCCAGGAGGAGATCGGGCACCACCTCGCCCGCCGCCGACTTGGATACGGCCGTGGCGCGCGCATGAAGTTTGAAGCAGACGAGCTGACGCTGCTCACAGGCATTTTGCACGGCAGAACGCTCGGTAGCCCAATCGCTATTCAAATTGGCAATTCCGAGTGGGCGAAGTGGACGACGATCATGTCGCCGCACCCACTGGACATGGAAGACGACGAGGTGGCAAAGGCGATGTCGTCCGGGCGCGGGGCGCGCCTGACTCGCCCGCGCCCGGGCCACGCAGACTTTGCCGGCATGCTCAAGTATGGGTTCGATTCCGCTCGGCCGGTCCTGGAGCGCTCCTCCGCCCGCGAGACCGCGGCACGCGTCGCTGCGGCGACTGTCGCGCGCTCGCTGCTGCGCGAAACGTTGGGCGTCGAAGTGTTCTCGCACGTGATCTCGATCGGCGAGTCTGCGCCGTACGCAGGCCCCGCGCCCACGTACGCGGACACTGATGCGATTGATGCGTCCCCGGTGCGCGCGTACTCCAAGGAGGCCGAAGAGGACATGGTGTCCTGCATCGAGGCGGCCAAGAAGTCCGGCGACACCCTAGGTGGCATCGTCGAGGTCATCGTGGATGGACTGCCCATCGGGCTCGGGTCCCACATTTCTGGTGACCACCGCCTGGACTCGCAGCTCGCTGCCGCGCTCATGGGGATCCAGTCGGTCAAGGGCGTGGAGATTGGCGACGGCTTCGAGGAAGCCCGTCGTCGCGGCTCCGAGGCCCACGACGAAATGGTGCGCGACGAGGACGGCGTGCACCGTCTGACCAACCGCGCGGGCGGCTTGGAGGGCGGCATGACCAATGGCGAGCAGCTGCGCGTGCGTGCGGCGATGAAGCCGATCTCCACCGTCCCCCGAGCCCTGCAGACGGTCGACATGTCCACGGGCGAGGCCGCGACGGGCATTCACCAGCGCTCCGACGTGTGCGCGGTCCCCGCCGGTGGCGTGGTCGCCGAGGCCATGGTGGCGCTCGTGCTTGCGCGCGCGGTGCTGGAAAAGTTCGGCGGCGACGGCCTTGAGGAGACGAAGCGCAACATCGACGCGTACAACGAAGACGTGCGCCGCCGCCTCAATTTTGCAGACGGCGCGGTGCATGAGGCAGCAGGAGAGAAGAAGGAAGGCAACGCCAATGACGTTCACTGAGTCAGCGCAGGAGCGCGACGAAGCGACCACCCCCGAGCTGGATACCTCGCCGGATTCCCAGCCCACTGCGCAGGCCTCCGTCGTTGCGTCCGTCCCCAGGATCGTGCTGGTCGGCCCGCCGGGCGCCGGAAAATCGACGATCGGGCGCCGGATTGCCAGCGCCCTGAACCTGCCGATCGTGGACTCTGATCTGCTCATCGAGCAATCCGAGGGCAAAGCCTGCGGGGAAATCTTCTCCGAGGTCGGTGAGGAGCGCTTCCGTGAGATCGAGGCAGGGTGCGTTGCACGCGCTCTCGCGACCGGCGGCGTAGTGAGCCTGGGCGGAGGGGCAATCCTCACCGCCTCGACGCGCCAGCTGCTGCAGCGCCACACGGTGGTGTGGATCGACGTGAGTGCGGAGGAGGGCATCCGCAGGACCGCGAACGAGACGTCGCGTCCAGTCCTCAACGCGGACGACCCAGCGCAGCACTACCGCGACCTCCTGGCTACCCGCGAGCCGTTCTACCGCGAGGTTGCGGACTACCGCGTTCGCACGGACCAGCGCCCCCCACAGCGTGTGGTCGCGGAGATTCTGGGGATCATCGAGTCCTCGGAGGAGTAGGCGCGGACAAGCGCGTGCCGGAGCAGGCGCACGAGGGCATTCTGGGGAAGAATCGGACCACAGTCGCACCCGTCCACAAAGGAGCACACTATGGCACACGTCGAGGTCACCGGGCCTTCGCCGTACACCATCAACATCGCGCACCGCATTACTGATCAGGTCGCGCCTCGCGCCAAAGAGATTGGGGCGCGCAAGGTGGCGATCGTGCACCAGGCTGCGCTCAAGGCGGTGGCGCGTGGCATCGCGGGCGACCTCGAGGCCGTGGGCGTTCAGCCGGTGATGGCGGAGATCCCGGACGCGGAGGCGGGCAAGTCCCTGGACACGGCAAGCACGCTGTGGGACCTCCTGGGTACGAGCGGCTTCTCGCGCCAGGATGCGGTGATCGGCCTCGGCGGCGGCGCGGCAACAGACATTGCGGGTTTCGTCGCCGCGACGTGGATGCGCGGCATCAAGGTCATCCAGGTTCCGACCACGCTGCTCGCGATGGTGGACGCCGCTGTGGGCGGCAAGACCGGCATGAACACCGAGGTAGGGAAGAATCTGGTCGGCGCGTTCCATGAGCCGGACTCCGTGTTCATTGACCTCGAGCGGATCTTTACGCTGCCGGAGGAGGAGATCGTGTCCGGCTCCGCCGAGTTGGTCAAGACCGGTTTTATCGCGGACCCGAAGATCCTCGACCTCTACCGCGACGGCAGCGCCCGCGGTGAGTGGAATTGGGAGGAGCTGGTGCGCCGCTCCGTCGCCGTCAAGGCGGCCGTGGTCAGCCGCGACCTCACCGAATCCGGGCTGCGCGAAATCCTCAACTACGGGCACACGCTCGGCCACGCTATCGAGCGTCGCGAGCAATACACCTGGCGCCACGGCAACGCGGTCGGTGTCGGCATGATGTTTGCGGCGCACCTCGCGCACGAGCGCGGGCTTATCGACGCCACCCTGCTGGACCTCCACCGCGAGATCCTCACCCTTGTCGGCCTGCCCACGACGTACGAACCGGGCGCCTTCGACGAGCTATACGAGGCGATGACGCACGACAAGAAGAACCGCGACGGCCGCATCCGCTTCGTGGTGCTCAACGCCCTCGGCTCGTGCACGCGGCTCGAGGATGCAACCGTCGAGGAGATGCGCGCGGCGTATGACGCAATTTCCCAACCCACCCAGGAGGCGTAACTGTGAAAATTCTTGTGCTCAATGGCCCGAACCTCAACCGGCTCGGCAAGCGGCAGCCGGAGGTGTACGGGAGTGAGACGCTGGGGGACGTCGAGAAGCGGCTGCACGATCGCGCAGCCGAGCTCGGTGTGGAGGTCGAGGTGCGCCAGACCAACCAAGAGGGCGAGATGCTGGACTGGGTCCACGAGGCTGCAGACAAACGCTGGCCCGTCATCATCAACCCGGGCGGGTGGACGCACACCTCGGTGGCGCTGCGCGATGCGCTCGTGGAGCTGACGGACCATCGCGGGTTCATTGAGCTGCACATTTCCAACGTGCACGCGAGGGAGGAGTTCCGCCACCACTCGTACCTGTCGCCGATCGCGCGCGGTGTAATCGTAGGGCTTGGCACGCAGGGCTATCTGCTCGCCCTCGAATATTTTGCCAACAACGTAGAGTAGAACTTTCACGTACAACTCGCGTCAGGAGGAAAGAATGTCACTGGCAGATACTCGTTTTGAAACCCGGCGCCGCAAGCTGGCCTCGAGCCTGGCGGCGCAGCGGATCGACGACATGTTGCTGACCCACCTGATCCACGTGCGCTACTTCTCCGGCTTTACCGGCTCCAACGGCGCCCTGCTGGTGTCCAAGGACCGTACCGCGAAGGTGGCGACAGATGGCCGCTACGCCACGCAGATTTCGGAAGAGGTCCCTGACGTCCCGGCAACGATCACCCGCAAGGTGGCCACCGAGCTGCTGGCGGGAGTGGTGGACGGCCACCGCGTGGGCTTCGAGGCCGACTACGTCAGCGTCTCCGAGCTGGAAGCGCTGCGCAAGGCCTGCCCGGAGGGCGTTACGCTGGTGCCCGTCAGTGGCGCGGTCGAGGAGATCCGCCTGCTCAAGGACCAGCTCGAGCTGACCAGACTCGAGGAGGCGGCCGATTTGGCCACGCAGGCGCTCGAGCAGCTTATCGACGCCGACGAGCTCGCCCCCGGGCGCTCCGAACGCGACGTCGCCGCGGACCTGGAATACCGTATGCGCAAACTCGGTGCGGAGCGCCCCAGCTTTGACACCATCGTCGCCTCCGGGCCGAACTCTGCCAAGCCGCACCACGGCGCAGGCGAGCGGACGCTGGAAACGGGCGACCTGGTCACCATTGATTACGGCATGTTCCGACTCGGCTTCAACTCCGACATGACGCGCACGTTCGCGCTGGGGGAGCCGAACGATTTCCTGCGCGAGATCTACGAGGTCACCCTGCAGTCCCAGCTCGCCGGCGTTCGCGCGGCGGTACCGGGGGCGAAGCTGGTCGACGTGGATGCCGCCTGCCGCGACGTGATCGAGGCTGCCGGGTACGGCGAGTACTTTGTCCACTCCACCGGGCACGGCGTGGGCCTGAACGTCCACGAGGCGCCGTACGCAGCGAAGACCGGCAAAGGTACGCTGCAGGAAGGGATGACGTTGACCATTGAGCCGGGGATTTACGTTCCGGGGCGCGGCGGTGTGAGGATCGAGGACACCCTGTTCATTACCTCCGGCACGCCGAAGGTGATCACGAAGTTCCCCAAGGACTTGACAGTGCTGTAGCATTGTTGTGTTTGCACACTGTTGAACGCACTGTCTCAACATCGTTGAGCCACGCTTTGTGGCACGCCAGAAGAAAGGTTTCACGTGGCAACTACCGCCGATTTCAAGAACGGCCTCGTACTCAAGAACGAGGGCAAGCTCCAGCAGATCATTGAGTTCCAGCACGTCAAGCCGGGTAAGGGCCCCGCATTCGTGCGCACGAAGCTCAAGGACGTTGTCACCGGCAAGACCGTTGACAAGACCTGGAATGCCGGTGTGAAGGTCGAGACCGCGACCGTGGACCGCCGCGACATGACCTACCTGTACAACGACGGCACGAGCTATGTCGTCATGGACGACAAGACCTTCGAGCAGTTCGAGCTGCCCGCTGACAAGTTCGGCGACGCGGCACGCTTCCTGCTGGAGAACATGCGCGTGCAGGTTTCTTTCCACGAGGGTGAGGCGCTGTTCGCCGAGCTGCCGATCTCCGTCGACCTCAAGGTCGAGCACACCGAGCCGGGCCTGCAGGGTGACCGCTCCTCCGGCGGCACCAAGCCGGCGACGCTGGAGACCGGTGCTGAGATCCAGGTTCCGCTGTTCCTGGAGACCGGCAACGTGGTCAAGGTGGACACTCGCACGGGTGAGTACCTCTCTCGCGTGAGCAACTAATGCCTGACTACAAACGCCACGGGGCGCGCTACCGCGCCCGCCGCCGCGCGGTGGACATCCTCTTTGAGGCCGAAACGCGCGACGTGGATCCGGTGGAAATTGTAGAAGACCGGGCGGAGCTGTCCCGAAACCCACAGAACTCGGTGGCGCCGGTGGCGGACTACACCCGCCAGATCATCTCCGGAGCCGCCGAGCAGCTCGACGACCTGGACGATGCCATTGAGCGCTACCTGGTGGATGACTGGGAGCTCTTCCGCTTGCCAGCCGTGGATCGGCAGATCCTCCGCGTCTGTGCGTGGGAGATCATGTACAACGAGGACGTTGACGCGCCGATTTCCATTAAGGAAGGCGTGGAGATGGCGGCGGAGTACTCCGGTGCGGCGGCGTCGCCGTACATCAACGTCGTGCTCGACGGTATCGCGCAGCGCGGCGCCCCGGAGGCACCGTTCGCCGACGACACTGAGGATGCTGTGGGCGCTGAGGGCGCCGAGGGTACCGAGGAAGCTGGTGTCGGCGAGCAGGAGGCAACGTCTGCCGATGATGCGCAGCGCGCCGTCACCGCTGTCGTCGCCGGCGCCGCGGTCCCGCCCGAATCGCGCTCCGCTGTCGCCGAGAAGCTGGAAAACTAGGCAGCAACGAGAAGAACGTGGAAGAACGTGGAAGAACGTAAAGGTGTTCGCCGAAAGGCGGGCACCTTTCGCTGTATCCTGCGTTGACAGATACAGCACCGTAGGGGAGCAACACAGGAGGAACCATGTCCAAGGTGACGATCGAAGACGCGAAGTCGTTCATGGTCGGGCCCAACTTTCAACTCGACGATGTCGACCCGGCCGCCACCCCCGGCGTGTCCGACGTGGACGACGCGTTCAACGCGTACGACGATGAGCTGAGCGAGCTGCACAAGCTGCTCTTTGCCAACGGCCGCGCGGGAAACGAGGACGCCGGTTCGGTCCTCTTGGTGTTGCAAGGAATGGACACGTCCGGCAAGGGCGGCCTCATCCGGCACGTGGTGGGGCAGACAATGGATCCCCAGGGCGTCCACATTCAGGCGTTTGGCAAGCCGACCGAGGAGGAGGCAGAGCACGACTTCCTCTGGCGTTTCTACCCGCACCTGCCCGAGCCGGGCGGGGTCAGCGTTTTCGACCGTTCACACTACGAGGACGTGCTGGTGCAGCGCGTGAAGCAGATGGCGCCGCCGGAGGAAATCGAGCGCCGCTACGGCGCGATCGTGGACTTTGAAAGGGAGGCGGCCGCCCGCGGCACCAAGATCATCAAGGTGATGCCGCACATTTCCCGCGATTTCCAGGCGGAAAACTTGAAAGACCGCATCGAGCGGGCGGACAAGCACTGGAAGTACAACCCGGGCGATATTGATGACCGCAGATTGTGGTCGCAGTACATGGCCGCCTACCAAATCGCGCTGACCAGGACCTCGACGGATGAGGCCCCCTGGTACTGCATCCCCTCCGACAACAAGAAGTATTGCCGTGCCGTGGTCAAAACCTTGCTTGTCGACGCCCTCGCGTCCCTCGACCTCACGTGGCCGGAAGCCACCTTTGACAAGGACGAGGAACTCAAGCGCCTCGCCGAGTCCTAGTCGCGGTTCTCGCGGGCCTGCGTCATTTCGTCGACAAGCGCGCGCATGGCGTCCTGGGCCTGCAAGACGCCGTCGATACTCAGCTTGAGCGCGCTTTGCAGCTGTTCGTCGGTCATGCCGGCTGCGACCTGGGTCTCCGATTCGGTGCGCACGATGAGCGTGTCGGCCTTGTTGACCACGAGCGCGCGTGCGTCGAGGAAGGTCGAGTTCACCTGGTTCGCGGCGAGATAAACCGTGGGGTCGGGGCTGTCCGCCGGGGTCTCGGTCGACGCATCCGCGCGGATGATCGCCACGGAGTCCAGCAGGACGAAGAGGACGTTGAACCCGTTGAGGTTGGCCACCGCGGCGCGGCCGCTGGCGTCGGGTTCGATCGTGACACCGTGCGCGCTCATCGCATCGGCGATGCGATCAATGGTTACGAGCGAGGTGTAGGTTTGTGTGTCTTTAGTGCTCATTGTGCGGGTCCTCCCATGTAACCAGGGTCGGGAACGAGGTGGCCAGGAAATCGAACGCCTGCAGCACGACGTCGATGGAGCTCATGATGAACGCGCCGAGCTGGTTGTGCGACGCGCCGTGGGTAATGTCCATCGAGCGCACCGCGCTGATCGCAATGTGGTCCTCGCCCTGCTCGAAGAAGCGGAGCGTGGGGGCGAAGTGGGTCTGGTTGTGCTCGTTGGTGGCGAGCAGGATGTGGGAGGCCATGTCCTTGGGGATCTCGCCGCGCCACAGGGATTCGAACACCAGGTGATCCTGGTCGATCGCCACGACGATCGCGGCGTTGACGAATCCGGACAGCAGGGTGCCGTTTTCTACGCGGTACTCCAGGTTTTCCGCCTTGAAGATCTCCTCCACCGCTTCAATGGTCACGGGGTGCAGCTGGTTGGCGGGGTCCGCCTGCGCGTCGGCGTTGACCTTGGCAACGGTGTCTTCGTCCGGCGTGGGCGGGATCGTCGCCTCTCCGCCGGTCTGGTCGGGTGCGTGTTCGTTGTTAGTCACACGCACGACTGTACCTGGTAGCGCCTACGCCTCGAGGAGGTCCTCGCGTCCCAGCTCGTGGTCCAGCGCGGAGCGCAGCGTGGGGTAGCGCTGCACCCAGCCGCATTGGCGAGCGACCGCCGCGTCCACCCGCTGGTCCGCGAGCGCAAGCTCGTCGGCTCCCTCCGAGCCGAGCAGTAGCTTTGGTCCGAAGGTCGGGATGGGCAGGACGTCGGGGCGCCGGAGGACCTCCGCGAGGGTGGCGGACATCTCCGCGTTTGTGACGGGCTGCGCGGCCGTCGCGTTCACCGGTCCAGACACCGTGTGATCCAGGAGCGCGCGAACGTAGGTGTCCGTGAGGTCGTCGAGGCTCACCCAGGACAGCCAGAACTCGCCGCTGCCAAATCGGGCGCCGAGCCCCGCCGAAACGCTCGCCTTGAGCACGGGAAGGAGTCCGCCCGCTCCAGACAGTGCGAGACCGGTGCGGATCTGCACAGTGCGCAGCCCCTCTACGCGGGCCGCCTCTTCCCACGCCTGGCAGACCTCGGCGAGGAAGCCGGTGCCAACGGGGGCGTCCTCGGTGTGAGGGGAGCCGCCCGCCTCGGTGCCGTAGTACCCGACGGCGGAGGCGGAGATGAACGTGCGCACGCCCGACTCCGCGGCGAGTGCGGCGAGCTTCCGCGTCGGCGCGACGCGCGAGTCCCAGATCCGGCGCTTCTTCGCATCGGTGAAGCGGCCCATGATCGATTCGCCCGCCGGGTGGATCACCGCGTCGACCCCCTCGAGCAGGTCGGGGTGCGGGTTGTCCGGGTCCCACTGGCGCTCGCCGGGGCCGGCGGTGTGGCGGACCAGCGGGATGACGGTGTGGCCCAGGGTGGTCAGTTGCGTGTGGAGGTGGGTACCCACCAGCCCGCTCGAGCCGGTGAGGGCGATGACGAGGGGCGCCGAAGCAGGCAGCGACTGCGCGAAGGCGATGTCGCCGACCAGCTGCCGCTGGCGGTAGGCAAACGCCGGGGTGAGCAGCGGGGCGGGGGTGGGGGTAGACACGGCGTCGAGAAGCACTGTGCTTCCAGCGTCCTCGACTGAGTCCCGGAACGTGTGACGGTGGCGCCATTTGGTCAGTGCGCGCACCGGCTGGTTGGCGGCGACATCCTCAAACGAGTGGGCGAACTCGTACCCGGAGTGTTGGTGCTGCGCCACCCACCGCTGGCCTGCGGGGAGGGCAAAGACGGTGGTTCCGGAGCGAAGCGATGCGGCCTCGGACGCCACTGTCATGGGCAGAAACGGCGGGGTGAGCCGGGTGACCGCCCCCGGGCGCGCGTGCCAATTCCACACCTCGAGGCGGGGTGCGGGGACGGTGTGCTCTGCGGTGATTCCCATGGTCGCTGCTCCGTGCCTGTGTGTGCGGATCTGGTGCTAGACTGAGTGTCAGTCTCCACCCTAGGCGCTGACGCGCCCAGGGGTATCTGAGAAGACGGCACATTGTGAATATTGCATGCACCAGACAAGCATCCTTTAAATTCCGCACTGTGAGGCGGGGAAGGAGGCATGATGAGTGAAGACAACCGCGCGACCGTAGAGCTGCTGACTGCAGACGACGTCGCGCGCACAATCGCACGCATCGCGCACCAGATCATTGAAAAGACGGCGCTGGATTCGGCGCTGAAGTCAGAGGCGAGCGACGCAACGGCGTCGCCAGTATTGCTCCTTGGCATCCCCTCCGGGGGCGTGCCGTTGGCGCAGCGGATCGCCGCGTCCGTCGAGGAATTCTCTGGCGTAGAGGTCCCCGTTGGAAGTCTCGACGTGACCCTATACAGGGACGACCTGCGCGACAAGCCGCACCGCGCGCTGCGCCCCACAAGCATCCCCGCGCCGCTTGACGGCGCGACGGTGATCCTCGTGGACGACGTCCTCTATTCCGGCCGCACCATCCGGGCAGCGCTCGACTCGCTGCGCGACATTGGCCGCCCGGCCGCGATCCAGCTCGCGGTGCTGGTGGACCGGGGGCACAGGCAGCTGCCCATCCGCGCCGACTACGTGGGCAAGAACATTCCGACCGCGCTCACGGAGGACGTGACCGTCACGCTCACGCCGATTGATGCCCGCGACGCGGTCACGCTGAGCCGGACCGCACCGGCCGCCGAAGGAGAGGCGAAGTAACATGAAACACCTCGTTGACATCGCGGATCTCACCCGCGACGACGCCATCGCGATCATGGATGAGGCCGACCGTTTCAAGGAAGCCCTGGACGGCCGCGACATCAAGAAGTTGCCCACACTTCGTGGGCGCACCATCTTCACCCTGTTTTATGAGAACTCCACTCGCACGCGTTCCTCGTTCGAGACCGCGGGTAAGTGGATGAGCGCGGACGTGATCAACATTTCCGCTTCCAGCTCCTCGGTGAAGAAGGGCGAGTCCCTCAAAGACACGGCGCTCACGGTGCAGTCGGTCGGCGCCGATGCCATCATCATGCGACACTCCGCATCCGGTGCCGCGAAGCTGCTTACGCAGTGGCTGCCGGAGACCAGCATCATTAACGCCGGCGACGGCAAACACCAGCACCCGACCCAGGCCCTGCTGGACGCGGTGACCATGCGCCAGCGCATCGGCGAGATCGCCGGGCGCAAGGTGGTCATCGTGGGCGACATCGTGCACTCGCGCGTGGTCCGCTCCAACGTTGACCTGCTCACGCTGCTCGGCGCGGAGGTCGTGCTGGTCGCGCCGCCAACCCTGCTGCCCACCGGGGTCGAGCACTGGCCAGCGCGCGTGGCTTACGACTTGGACGCGGAGATTGCGGACGCGGACGTGGTAATGATGCTCCGCGTGCAGGCCGAGCGCATGCACGGCGGCTTCTTCCCCTCGCACCGCGAGTACGCCTCGCTGTACGGGCTGAGCGCGGCTCGTGCGGACCGCATGAAGGACGGCGCGATCATCATGCACCCGGGCCCGATGTTGCGCGGAATGGAAATCAATTTTGCTGTTGCGGAGCGCCAGAACACGGCGGTGTTGCAGCAGGTAACCAACGGTGTCTACACGCGCATGGCCGTGCTGTTTACGCTGCTTGCGGGAGAGGAAAAGTAAATGGCAAAGATTCTGTTGAAGAACGTGCGCCCGTACGGCGAGGACGAGGTGCAGGTGCTTATCGACGGTGGCGTGATCACCGCCATCGGCACCGAACTCGACGTCAACGACGCCGAGAGCGTCAAGGACGCCGAGGTCATCGACGCGAAAGGGAAGGTGCTTCTGCCGGGCCTGGTGGACATGCACGTCCACTTGCGCGAGCCGGGCCGCGAGGACACCGAGACCATCGCCACCGGCTCTGACGCCGCAGCGAAGGGTGGGTTCACCGCCGTGTTCACCATGGCGAACACTAGCCCGGTGATTGATCAGCCGTTTTTGGCTGACGCCGTGTGGGAAAAGGGCCAGGCCTACGGGAAGTGCGACGTGTACCCTGTTGGCGCGATCACGCAGGGGCTTCAAGGTGAGCAGCTCAGCGAGATCGGCCTGATGAGCCGCGGCCACGTGCGGATGTTTTCCGACGACGGAAAGTGCGTCAACAACCCGCAGGTGATGCGCCGCGCGGTGGAGTACGCGAAAGCGTATGACGTCCTGCTTGCTCAGCACGCCGAGGACCACCGCATGACCGCGGACTCGGTCGCGCACGAGGGCGAGGTGGCCGCACGACTCGGTTTGGGCGGCTGGCCGCGCGTCGCCGAGGAATCGGTGGTGGCACGCGACGTGATCATGACGCGCGACTACGGCGGGCGCCTGCACATCTGCCACGCCTCGACCGAGGGCACCGTGGAACTGCTGCGGTGGGCGAAGTCCCAGGGCATCGCGGTAAGCGCCGAGGTTACCCCGCACCACCTGCTCCTCACGGACGAGAAGCTGGAAACCTACGACGGCGTCTTCCGCGTCAACCCGCCGCTTCGCGAGTCCCGCGACACGGTCGCGCTGCGCGACGCGCTGCTCGACGGCACCGTGGACGTCGTGGCCACTGACCACGCGCCGCACGGCTCCGAGGACAAGTGCGTGGAGTTCGAACACGCGAAGCCGGGCATGCTCGGGCTGGAGACCTCGCTGGCCATCATTGCCAAGGTCTTCGTCGAATCCGGCCTGGCAGATTGGCGCTTCGTGGCCAAGGTAATGAGCGAGCGCCCCGCGGAGATCCTGCGCCTGGCCGACCAGGGCCGGCCGATTGCGGAGGGCGAGCCAGCCAACCTGGTGCTCGTGGACCCGGGTGCCGCGTGGACCGTACACGGCGACGAGCTCCGCTCGAAGGCCTCGAACACGCCCTACGAAGGCACCGAGTTTTCCACTAGCGTGGCACTGACGCTGCTGCGCGGCGAGGTGACCTACCGCGCCACCCCAAGCGACACCACAACCAGCACGAAGTAAGGAACCACCATGACTGAATCTCGAATCCCTGCGGCACTCGTGCTCGGAGACGGCAACGTCTACCGCGGAACCGCCTTTGGCGCCGTCTCGGCTGATTGCGACTCGCAGGACTCCGCGACGAGCGAGCCGGTGTACGGCGAAGCCGTCTTCACCACTGGCATGAGCGGCTACCAGGAGACCATGACGGACCCGTCCTACCACCGCCAGATCGTCGTGATGACGGCACCGCAGATTGGCAATACCGGCTGGAACGACGAGGACAATGAGTCCCGCGGCAACCGCATCTGGGTCGCCGGCCTGATCATCCGCGACCTGTCCAAGCGGGTCTCTAGCTGGCGCGCGGAGCGTTCGCTGGAAGAGGAGATGCGCAACCAGGGCATCGTGGGCATCAGCGGCATTGACACCCGCTCCGTGGTGCGCCACCTGCGGAATTTTGGTTCCATTCCGGCTGGCATTTTTGTGGGGGAGGACGCCGCACAGAGCGTCGATAAGCTTGTGGCGCTGGTGAACGAGCAGCCGAGCATGGCTGGAGCCGACCTGTCCGCCGAGGTCAGCGCGGACGAGCCGTATACGGTCAAGGCGCAAGGGGAGAAGCGCTTCACCGTCGTGGCGTACGACATGGGCGTGAAGACGGCGACCCCGAACCACCTGGCCAAGCGCGGGGTGGAGACCATCGTCGTGCCTGCGAACACTCCCTTTGAGGAGATCACTCAGTACAACCCGGATGGCGTATTCATCTCCAACGGTCCGGGCGACCCGGCGACCGCCGATGAGATGGTGGACATCACCCGCAAGGTCCTCGAACAGAAGCTGCCGCTGTTTGGCATCTGCTTTGGCAACCAGATCCTCGGCCGCGCGCTGGGGCTGGAGACCTTCAAGATGAAGTTCGGCCACCGCGGCATCAACGTGCCGGTGAAGAACCACCTGACCGGCAAGATCGACATCACCTCGCAGAACCACGGCTTCGCGCTGAAGGCGCCGGACGGCGTTGGCGTGGGCGAGAAGTTCGACACCGACTTCGGCCCGGCCGTGGTGTCGCACACCTGCCTGAACGACGACACCGTGGAGGGCGTCGCGCTGGAAAACGGCATGGCGTACTCGGTGCAGTTCCACCCGGAGTCTGCCGCCGGACCGCACGACGCGAACCCGCTGTTTGATCAGTTCATCGAGCTCATGCAGCAGCACAGCCCGAACGCACAGTAACCAGGAACCGGGAAACACAAGGGAGAATTCACGATGAAACGCAACGACATCAACCACGTCCTGGTTATCGGTTCCGGGCCAATCGTCATCGGTCAAGCCTGCGAGTTTGACTACTCGGGTACCCAGGCGTGCCGCGTGCTCAAGGAGGAGGGTCTGCGCGTGACCCTCATCAACTCCAACCCGGCCACCATCATGACCGACCCGGAGTTCGCCGACCACACCTACGTCGAGCCGATCGAGCCCGAATACATTGACAAGATCCTCGCCCGCGAGGCCGAGCAGGGCAACCCGGTGGACGCCATCCTGGCAACCCTCGGCGGCCAGACCGCCCTCAACGCTGCGATCCAGCTGGACCGCCAGGGCATCCTGGCCAAGCACGGCGTGGAGCTCATCGGCGCAAATATTGACGCCATCGAGCGCGGCGAAGACCGCCAGAAGTTCAAGGACATCGTTGCCAAAATCGGCGGCGAGTCTGCGCGCTCCCGAGTCTGCTTCAACATGGACGAGGTCCACGAGACCGTCGCCGAGCTGGGACTGCCCGTCGTCGTGCGCCCGTCCTTCACCATGGGTGGACTCGGCTCCGGCCTGGCGTTTTCCATGGAGGACCTGGACCGCATCGCCGGTGGCGGCCTAGAGGCCAGCCCGGAGGCCAACGTGCTCATCGAGGAATCCATCCTCGGCTGGAAGGAGTACGAGCTGGAGCTCATGCGCGACGGCGACGACAACGTCGTGGTCATCGCGTCCATCGAAAACGTTGACGCGCTCGGCGTGCACACCGGCGACTCCGTCACCGTGGCGCCCGCGCTGACGCTCACCGATCGCGAGTACCAGACCATGCGCGACCAGGGTATCGCGATCATCCGCGAGGTCGGCGTGGACACCGGCGGCTGCAACATTCAGTTCGCGGTCAACCCGGACGATGGCCGCATCATCACCATCGAGATGAACCCGCGCGTCTCGCGCTCGTCCGCACTGGCGTCGAAAGCCACTGGCTTCCCGATTGCAAAGATCGCCTCGCTGCTGGCCATCGGCTACACCCTCGACGAGATCACCAACGACATCACCGGCGAGACCCCGGCGGCGTTCGAGCCGACCCTGGACTACGTTATTGCCAAGATGCCGCGCTTTGCCTTTGAGAAGTTCCCGGGCAGCGACGACACCCTCGGTACCTCCATGAAGGCGGTCGGCGAGGCCATGGGCATTGGCCGCAACTACATCCAGAGCCTGAACAAGGTCATGCGCTCGATGGAGGACAAGCCGAACGGTTTCTGGACCAGGCCCGACGAGTACTTCGCGGAAGGCCGCGAGCAGGACCTCAACGCCGTGCTGGATGATCTGAAGACGCCGACGGACAAGCGCATGTACGACGTCGAGCTGGCCCTGCGCCTCGGCGCGTCGATCGAGCTCGTGCACGAGGCCAGCGGTATCGACCCCTGGTTCCTCGCCGAGCTGCAGGCGCTTGTGGACTTCAGGAGCACGCTTGCCGACGCCCCCGTGCTCGACGCCGACCTCCTCCGCGAGGCCAAAACGTACGGGCTGTCCGACGCCCAGATCGCCGCGCTGCGCCCGGAGCTGGCCGGCGAGGACGGCGTGCGCTCCCTGCGCTGGTCGCTGGGCATCCACCCCGTGTTCAAGACGGTGGACACCTGCGCGGGTGAGTTCGAGGCGCAGACGCCGTATCACTACTCGGCCTACGAGATGGACCCGAACGCGGAGTCCGAAGTCGCCGAGACCGGCCGCGAGAAGGTCATCATCCTCGGTTCCGGCCCCAACCGCATCGGCCAGGGCATTGAGTTCGACTACTCGTGCGTGCACGCGGCCCTTGAGCTGTCGCGCATTGGCTACGAGACGGTGATGGTCAACTGCAACCCGGAGACCGTCTCCACCGACTACGACACCGCAGACCGCCTCTACTTCGAGCCGCTGACGTTCGAGGACGTCATGGAGATCTACCGCGCCGAGCAGGCGTCCGGCACGGTGGCTGGCGTGATTGTCCAGCTCGGCGGCCAGACCCCGCTGGGCCTGGCGCAGAGGCTTGCCGACGCCGGTGTGCCCGTCGTGGGCACCAGCCCGGAAGCCATCGACCTGGCGGAGGACCGCGGCGAGTTCGGCGACGTGCTTACCGCAGCGAACCTGCCGGCACCGGCCTACGGCACCGCAACGTCCTTCGATGAGGCCCGCGAGGTGGCCAACGGTATCGGCTACCCGGTGCTCGTACGCCCCTCCTACGTGCTGGGCGGCCGCGGCATGGAGATCGTCTACGACGAGGCGAGCCTGCACGACTACATTGAGCGCGCCACCGAGCTGTCGCCGGACCACCCGGTGCTGGTGGACCGCTTCCTGGACTCCGCGATCGAGATCGACGTGGACGTGCTGTGCGACGGCGACGAGGTCTACCTCGGCGGCGTCATGGAGCACATCGAGGAGGCGGGCATCCACTCCGGCGACTCCGGTTGCGCGCTGCCGCCGATGACACTCGGCCCGGACGACATTGCCAAGGTGCGCCGCTCCGCGGAGGCGCTGGCGCACGGGATCGGCGTCAAGGGCCTGATGAACGTGCAGTTCGCGCTGAAGGACGACATCCTCTACGTCATCGAGGCAAACCCGCGCGCCTCGCGCACCGTCCCGTTCGTGTCGAAGGCGACGGGCGTGCACCTGGCCAAGGCCGCGTCGCGCATCATGATGGGCGCCTCCATCGCGCAGCTGCGCGAGGAGGGCCTGATCCCGTCGGACTACGACGGCGGCTCCCTCCCGCTGGAGCACCCGATCGCGGTGAAGGAGGCGGTCCTCCCGTTCACGCGCTTCCGTCGCCCAGACGGCTCGCTGCTGGATACCATCCTTGGCCCGGAGATGAAGTCCACGGGCGAGGTGATGGGCCTTGCCCCGTCCTTCGGCGTGGCGTACGCGAAGGCGGAGACCGCAGCGTTTGGCGCCTTGCCCACCGAGGGGACTGTCTTCGTCTCGGTGGCCAACCGCGACAAGCGCACCCTCATCTTCCCGATCCAGCGCCTGTACACCATGGGCTTCAAGGTGGTGGCTACGGCCGGCACCGCCCAGATGCTGCGCCGCAACGGCATCGAGTGCGAGGTCGCCCAGAAGGCCTCCGAGGTGCGCGAGGGCGGCGAGGGGACCTCGATTGTGGACCGCATTAACGACGGCGAGATCGACCTGATCCTCAACACCCCGGCCGGTTCCTCCGGCGCCCGCCACGACGGGTACGACATCCGCGCGGCGGCCGTCGTCGCTGGCGTGCCGATCATGACCACGGTGCAGGGCGTGACCGCGGCCGTGCAGGGCATCGAGGCGATCCGGGACAACGAGATCACCGTGATGAGCCTGCAGGAGCTCGAGCACGCAGCCAAGGAAGAGGCGAGCGCCGATGCCGAGTAGCGCCCCGCAGCCCGGGTTCGGCGGACGTCTCGTCGCCGCGGGCGAGCGCCACGGTCGGCTGTGCGTCGGCATCGACCCGCACGCCGCGCTGCTTAAGCAGTGGGGCCTCCCAGATTCCGTCGACGGCTTGCGCCGCTTCGCGGAGATCTGCGTCGAGGCGTTCGCCGGGCACGTCGCCTTGGTGAAGCCGCAGGTCGCGTTCTTTGAGCGCTTCGGCGCGCGCGGCTTTGCGGTCCTGGAGGAGACGCTGGCGTCACTGCGCGAGCGCGGCACCCTCTCGGTGGCGGATGCGAAGCGCGGCGACATCGGCTCGACCATGGCCGGCTACGCGGCCGCCTGGCTGGAGCCGGGCGCTCCGCTGGAGGCCGACGCGGTCACGCTGACGCCATACCTCGGCGTCGGCTCGCTGGAGCCCGCCATCGAGTTGGCCGGCGAGCACGGCAAGGGCGTGTTCATCATGGCCGCGAACTCAAACCCGGAGGCGGAGGCGTTCCAGAGCTCGCTTATCGACGACCGCACGATCGCCCAGTACATGGTCGACGGGTGCGCGGCGTACAACGGCGATGCCGAATCCGGCGTCGGTCACGTCGGGGTCGTGGTGGGCGCGACCGTCGGCAAGCCGCCCCTGCTCGAGCGCCTCAACGCGCCGGTGCTTATGCCCGGGGTGGGCGCGCAGGGTGCCACGATGAATGACGTGGCGCGCATCGCCGGCGCGCAGGCGCGGCTGGTGTTTCCGAACGTCTCGCGGTCCGTGCTCAGTGCTGGCCCTGACGTGGGGAAACTTCGCGGCCGGGCCGGTGAGCTGGCAAAATAGGAGCTTTGCCGGGGTCGTTTGCGCTTTTGGGCAAAAACCCTGGTAGTTTAGTTCCGTCAACGCGTTGACGTGGTTAAATCGTTTGACGCATCGGGCCGCGGTTGCGGTGCGGTGGCCGGGGCACGCTCCCCGGCGCGCGTCGGCGCGGAGGATCTGACCCAGTGCTACACTTAGCCAGAACTGAGAGTTGCACGGATGGCATTCGGGCTGTTGAACGGCCCTGTGGATTCGTGTGGTGGACTCGGCTTGACGGTTTCGGTAGAACTGGACCGATACGTACTACTACACACATGGAGGAACCAGTGGCACTTCCACAGTTGACTGATGAGCAGCGTAAGGCAGCACTTGCCAAGGCGGCAGAGGCACGTAAGCAGCGCGCAGAGCTGAAGGCTTCGCTGAAGCGCGGCGACACCGACCTCAAGGACGTGCTGGACAAGGCTGAGTCCGACGAGATCATCGGCAAGACCAAGGTCTCCGCACTGCTCGAGGCGATGCCGAAGGTGGGCAAGGTCAAGGCCCGCGAGATCATGGAAGAGCTGGAAATCGCACAGACCCGCCGTCTGCGCGGCCTGGGCGAGCGTCAGCGTCGCGCCCTGCTGGAACGCTTCGGCTTCTCCGAGGACTAGAGATGGCTGAGACAGCGCCGCGTGGGAGCCTGGTCGTCCTGGCCGGGCCCTCCGCTGTAGGGAAATCGACAGTGGTGCGGCGGCTTGTCAGCGACGTCCCGGATCTTTATTTCTCCGTCTCTATGACCACCCGGGCACCCCGCCCGGGCGAGGTCGACGGGGAGGACTACTTCTTCGTCAGCGCTGATGACTTCCAGCGCCGGATTGACGCGGGGGAGATGCTGGAGTGGGCCGACATTCACGGCGGCCTGCAGCGTTCCGGCACCCCGTCCGGTCCGGTCCGTGAGGCCCTCTCGGCCGGTCGCCCCGTGCTCGTGGAGGTTGACCTCGCCGGGGCTCGCAACATCAAGCAGTTGATGCCGGAGGCAAGAACAGTGTTCCTTGCCCCGCCGTCGTGGGAGATTCTGGTGCAGCGCCTGTCCGGGCGTGGCACCGAGACCGAGGACGTGATTCAGCGTCGTCTCACCACGGCTCGTGAAGAGCTCAACGCTCAGGATGAGTTTGATAGCGTTGTGGTCAACGATGACGTGGATTCGGCCGTCGCGGCAATTGCCAGCATCCTGATGAACACATCGAACAACAACACAAGCGAGTAGGTTTTTAGTGAGCAAGATTACTGAGGAACCGTCGCAGGCAGCCCCGGAAGCTACCGAGGACAAGTCCTACGACGCACCCGAAGGCATTACTGCGCCTCCGATTGATGAGCTGCTGACCAAGGTGTCGTCCAAGTACGCACTGGTTATCTTCGCCGCGAAGCGCGCACGCCAGATCAACAGCTTCTACCAGGATTCCGAGGACGGCGTATTTGAGTTCGTCGGCCCGCTGGTCACCCCGGAAGCGGGGGAGAAGCCGCTGTCCATCGCGCTGCGTGAGATCCAGGCTGGTCTCCTCGAGCACGAAGAGGGCCAGTAACGCCTCGGCGGCACCGCGTCGCCTGAGACATCGAATCGGCACCACCGAGTAAGCCTGCATTGGGCTTGCGGGTGGTGCCGTTTGCGTAGACTAGGCCACCATGAGTCAACGCAACGTAGTCGTCGGCGTCGCCGGCGGTATCGCCGCATACAAAGCCTGCCACCTGATCAGAGACTTCAAAGAGGCGGGGGATGACGTCCGCGTGGTCCCGACCGCCAACGCGCTCAAATTCGTCGGCGCCGCCACGTTCGAGGCGCTGTCCGGACACCCGGTGGACACCGGTGTTTTCGAGCGTGTCGATGAGGTGCAGCACGTTCGCATTGGTCAGGAGGCTGACCTGATTGTGGTGGCCCCGGCGACGGCGGACGTGATCGCGCGCATTGCAGGGGGGCGCGCAGACGACCTCCTGACCGCGACGGTGCTCGTGGCCACGTGCCCCGTCGTCGTGGCACCGGCGATGCACACGGAGATGTGGCACAACGCTGCCACGCAAGCGAACGTGGCATCGCTACGCAGCCGCGGGGTGACGGTCCTGGAGCCCGCGCACGGGCGGCTGACCGGGAAGGACTCTGGCCCCGGCCGGTTGCTCGAGCCTCAGGCGATTGCGGAGCTCGCGCGCACGGTCGCCACGACCGGGCCGCTGGGCCGCCCGCTGGAGGGCAAGCGCGTGCTGGTCAGCGCCGGGGGCACGCAAGAAAACATCGACCCGGTCCGGTACGTGGGCAATCGGTCCTCCGGGCGCCAGGGCTTTGCGCTGGCCGATATTGCCGCGCACAAGGGGGCGCAGGTCACTGTGGTTGCGGGAAACACGGAGGCGCTGGAGACCCCGGCTGGTGCAGACGTGGTACGGGTGACCTCGACCCGCGACATGGAGCGCGAGATGCGCTCGCGTGCTCCCGAGGCGGATGTGGTGATCATGGCCGCCGCCGTGGCGGACTATCGCCCGGCGCACGAGGCGACCTCGAAGCTGAAGAAGGGACAGGCGGATGCGTCGCTAGAGCGCATCGAGCTGGTAGAAAACCCGGACATTCTGCGTGGGCTCGTTGACATGCGTGACAACGGGGAGACGACGGCGGCGATTATGGGGTTCGCGGCTGAGACAGATAACGCGCTGGAGTATGGCAAGGCAAAGCTGGCACGCAAGGGTGCGGACCTCCTGATGGTCAACGACGTCTCGGGCGGCAAGGTGTTTGGACAAGCCCGGAACTCGGGGTGGTTGCTGTCGCGCGACGGCGGGGTCGCCACGATTGAGGACGGCACCAAGCACGAGGTCGCGGCGCAGATCTGGAGCGCGATTGAGGCCGCGGGGCACGACACGGAAGCATAACGTTGCCAATTTAGACAGCTTGGTCTATCGTGGTGTTCGTTCGCGTGGGGCGAGGTGGCGTCGATAAGCGTTCGCCCCGCTCGCGCTTCGCCCGCACGGCGATGAGATACGAAACAGTGCTGCACCGAAAGCGAGACCATTTTGTCTACTGATCCTTACTACCGTTTGTTTACCAGCGAGTCGGTGACCGAGGGCCACCCCGATAAGATCTGCGATGCCATCTCGGATGCCATCCTGGATGACATGCTCGCGCAGGATCCGGCAGCGCGCGTGGCTGTAGAGACCCTGGTCACCACCGGACAGGTGCACGTGGTCGGCGAGGTCAACACGACGGCGTACTCCAACATTGCGAAGATCGTGCGCGACAAGCTGGTCGGCATCGGCTTTACGTCGTCCGAGGTGGGGTTCGACGGGCGTACGTGCGGCGTCAATATCGCGATCGGTGACCAGTCGCTGGAGATTTCGGAGGGCGTGTCGACCTCGCAGGAGGTCCGCGAGCAGTCCTCCGCGGAGGCGGACGATCAAGCCGGTGCCGGCGACCAGGGCCTCATGTTTGGGTACGCCACGAATGAAACGCCGGAGTACATGCCGCTTCCCATTTCCACCGCGCACCGCCTGTCGCGCAGGCTCACGGAGGTGCGCAAGCTGGGCAAAGTGGTGGGCCTGCGTCCCGACGGCAAGACCCAGGTCACCTTCGCCTACGACGGCAACACCCCCGTCGCGCTGGACACCGTGGTGATTTCCACGCAGCACGACCCGGACTTCACCGGCGAAGCGCTGCGCAACGCCCTGCGTACCGAGGTCCTCGAGTGGGTAGTCAAGGACGCCAGTCTGGAGCAGTACTACACGCCGGACACGAAGCTGCTGGTGAACCCGTCCGGCTCGTTTGTGCTCGGCGGCCCGATGGGGGACGCCGGGCTGACCGGCCGCAAGATCATCGTGGACACCTACGGCGGCATGGCCCGCCACGGCGGCGGCGCGTTCTCGGGCAAGGACCCCTCAAAGGTGGACCGCTCGGCCGCGTACGCAATGCGCTGGGTGGCCAAGAACATCGTCGCCGCGGGCCTGGCAGAGCGCGTCGAGGTCCAGGTGGCGTACGCCATTGGTCGCGCCACTCCGGTGGGCCTGTACGTGGAGACCTTCGGCACCGCCGCCGAGGGCCAGACGGATGCCACGATCCAGCAGGCCGTGGAGAAGGTCTTTGATCTCCGACCTGCCGCGATCATCCGCGAGCTTGACCTGCTGCGCCCGATCTACGCCCAAACCGCAGCGTACGGACACTTCGGCCGCACCGATGTGGAGCTGCCGTGGGAGCAATTGAACAAGGCGGAGGAGCTCAAGGCCGCCGCCAGTTAGTGCGCTAAACTCGGGCACCATGTCGTCGTCGCCCGCAACCCAGTACCCCGTCGCGCGGGTGCTGCCGATGTTGGGCCTGGCGCAGCTGGACCGCCCCTTCGACTACCTGGTCACGGAGGGCGACTCCGACGCCGCGCAGCCCGGGGTGCGGGTGCGGATCCGCTTTGCGGGCCGACTGGTGGACGCGATTGTGCTCGAGCGCACTGCGGTCTCCTCGCACGAGGGGAACCTTCGCTTCATCGAGCGCGTCATCTCGCCGGAGGTCGTCGCGCCAGAGCAGTTGCGCTTGCTTATCGACGCCCTCGCGCAGCGCTACGCCGGCGTCCGCTCCGACATCTACCGCTCCGCCATCCCGGCGCGCCACGCCAAAGCCGAGGAGACCGATACGTCGACGCCCTGGGACGAGCTGGGGGAGGCGACCGAGCCAGACCTCTCTGCGTGGAGCTCCTATCAATACGGGGAGAGCTTTGTCGACGCAGTCCTGGACGGGAAACTCGCACGCGCCGCCTGGCAGGTCGTGCCTGGCGAGGACTGGGCCGCGACAGTGGGGGCGCTCGCCGCGAAGGTCGCGCTCAGCGGGGGCGGCGCGCTCGTCGTCGTGCCCGACCAACGCGACGTGGACCGGTGCGAAGCAGCGCTGCGCGAGTACGTTTCGGCGCGCCAGGTGACCACGCTCACCGCGAAGCAGGGGCCGCAGGCACGGTACTCGCGCTACCTCTCGATCTTGCACGGCCAGGGCCGGATCGTGGTGGGGACCCGCTCGGCGGCGTTTGCCCCCGTGCGCAACTTGCGGTTGATAGTGCTCATGCATGATGGGGACGAGAGCCTGGTTGACCCCCGCGCGCCCTACGCTCACGCACGCGAAGTACTCACCACCCGCTCGGCGCAGGAGCAGGTGCCGCTGATCATCGGCGGGCATGCGCGGACCGCGGAAACGCAGCTGTTTGTGGAGCGCGGTTGGATGCACGAGCTGCTCGCCCCGCGGGCGGTGCTCCGGCAGGTCAGCCCACGCATCCACGCGGCGGGGGACTCGGACGCCGCTATGGAGCGGGACCCCCGGGCGCGGCAGGCAAGGATGCCGTCGGCGGCCTTCATGGCCGTGCGCGCTGCGCTGCGCCGCGGGACGCCGGTGCTCTTCCAGGTCCCGCGCACCGGCTACATCCAGTCCCTGGCCTGCGGGCAGTGCCGCGCGCCGGCGCGCTGCAGGTGGTGCAACGGCCCGCTCGGCCTGCCCGCCGGCGGCGAGGCGTCGGCGCCGACGTGTCGGTGGTGCGGCCGCATGGACCCGGCGCACGTGTGTCCGGAGTGCGGGTCGAAACGGGTGCGCGCGATGGTGCTGGGCACCGAGCGCACGGCAGAGGAACTTGGCAGGGCGTTCGTGCAGTTCCGGGTGCGCACATCGTGGGGCGACAAGGTCCTGGATGCCGTGCCCGCGGAGCCGGCGATCATTGTGGCCACCCCGGGGGCTGAGCCGGTCGCGGAAGGAAGCTACGGCGCGGCCGTGCTGCTGGACGTGTGGGCGCTGCTGCAGCGGCCGGACCTGCGGGCGGTGGAGGACACGTACGCCAAGTGGGCGGCCGCTGCCGCGCTTGTGCAGCCGCACGCCGACGGCGGCGAGGTTGTCGTGGTCGCGGAGCCGTCGCTCCCGGTCGTGCAGCATCTGATCCGGTGGGACGCCCGCGGGCACGCGGCACTCGAGCTGGCGCAGCGGCGGGACGCCCGCTTCCCGCCCGCGGTGCACATCGCTGTGGTGGACGCGCCGCGCAAGGCGTTGGACGACTTCTTTGGCAACGTGGAGTTGCCGGACCACGCGGAGGTGCTCGGGCCGGTCGACCTCCCGCCGGGGATCGACGTCCCGGGTGAATGGGACCGGGGCGAGTACGGCCCGGCCCAGCGGATGCTCGTGCGCTCACCGCTCCATGGCCGCGCCGCGCTTGGTACGGCGCTCCGCACCGGACTGATCAACCGGGCGGTGCGGCGGCAGACCCTTCCCCTGCGCGTTCAGGTCAACCCGATAGACGTGGGTTAGGCGCCGCGGAGGAGCAGTAGACTGGGCGGGCAAACGCTGCCTGCGGCGCACGAGTGGTGCGGGGGCGGTGACGTCGATAAGCCCGGGCGACCGGGGGAGGAGAAGGATATGCGGCTAGTGTTCGCCGGCACCCCGGAACCAGCGGTGGTGGCGTTGCAGCGACTCATTGATTCACAGCACGAGGTCGTGGCGGTGCTCACTCGGCCCGACGCGCGGCGCGGGCGCGGCCGTACGCTGCACCCCTCGCCGGTCAAGGCGCTTGCGGTCGAGCACGGCATCGAGGTCCTGGCACCGGAGAGCTTGCGCGAAAACGAGGAGATTCGGGACCGACTCACGGCGCTGGCGCCTGACGCAATCCCGGTGGTGGCGTACGGCAATCTCATCCCGGAGGACATGCTGGGCATACCGAGGCACGGGTGGGTCAACCTGCACTTTTCGCTCCTGCCGCGGTGGCGCGGCGCGGCGCCGGTCCAGTCCGCGATCCTCGCGGGTGATGCGGAGACGGGCGCGAGCACCTTCCGCATCGACAAAGGTTTGGACACCGGCGAGGTCCTCGGCACCATCACCGAGACCATCGGCGCGGAGGACACCGCCGACGATCTGCTCACGCGCCTGGCCTACGCCGGCGCGGACCTCCTCGCGGACACCATGACGGGGCTCGAAAATGGCACGGTCACACCCACACCGCAATCGGGGGAGGCCACCTACGCGCCCAAGATCGTGCCTGCCGACGCCCGCGTGGACTGGTCCGCAGCCGCCGCCGACATCGACCGCGCCGTGCGCGCCCATACCCCGGGCCCCGGCGCGTGGACGACGGTGGGCGACGACCGTTACAAGCTGGGCCCCGTCGCGCTTACCGACGAAGACACGCTCACGCCCGGCGCGGTGCGGGTAGAAAAGAACCGGGTTGTCGTGGGCACCGCGACGCAGGACGTGGTGCTGGGCACGATCCAGCCGCCGGGAAAGAAGCGGATGAACGCCGCCGACTGGGGCCGCGGCCTACAGCCGGCGCAGATTGAGCAGGGAGTGGTGTTCGCATGAGCGGAGGATTCCGATCCCGCTCGGCAGGGCGGCGCAGCCAGGAGACAGCGCGCAACCAGGAGCCCGAGCGCAAGGGGCAGAGAAACGGCCGGGGTGACCGCCGCGGCCAGGCGAGCCGGCGTGGTGGCGCCAGCAAGCGGGGGCCCGTTACGCGTACCGGAGACGCGGCGCGAGAGGCGGCCTTTGACGTGCTGCTCCGCGTGAGCGAGGAGGGCGCGTACGCGAACCTGGCGCTGCCGGCGCTGCTGCGGGAGCGCAAGATCTCCGGGCGCGACGCGGCGTTTGCCACTGAGCTGACGTACGGTGCGCTGCGCACACAGGGTGTGCTGGACGCGGTGATCGCGGAGAACTCCTCGCGTGAGCTGGACCGGATCGACCCGCGGGTGCTGGCGGCGCTTCGCCTGGGCACCTACCAGCTGCTCTACACCCGTGTGTCCTCGCACGCGGCGGTGGACACGTCGGTGCGGCTGGTCGAGGCCGCCGGTCAAGGTAAGGCGAAGGGCTTTGCCAATGGCATCCTGCGCACGGTCGACCGCTCCACGCCCCAGCAGTGGTTTGACCGGCTCACGCCCTCTGGCGCGCTGGAGGCGGCGGCGTTCCGCCACGCGCACCCGGCCTGGATCGCACGCTCCTTCTTCGCCGCGCTCGGGCTCGACAGCGAGTCCTCGCCCGACCAGCTGGCCGAGCTGGAGCGCGCCCTCGAGTCGGATTCGGCTCGCCCCACTGTGCACCTGGTCGCCCGGCCCGGCGAGCTCTCTGCCGAGGAGCTGGCACTGAGCATCGGTGGGGAGGAAGGGACTTACTCCCCGTACGCGGTGTACCTCGATGAGGGCGATCCCGGTCAGCTCGAGCCAGTTCGTGAGCGGCTCGCCGCCGTGCAGGACGAGGGCTCGCAGCTCATCGCCCGCGCCGTCGCTGAAGTGCCCGTTGAGGGAGATCAAGGCAAATGGCTTGACTTGTGCGCGGGGCCCGGCGGCAAGGCGGCGCTGATGGGCGCGCTCGCGCGCATTGACGGCGCGTCGGTCGACGCCGTGGAGAGCAGCGCGCACCGCGCGGAGCTCGTCCGCAAGGCAACCGACGGTCTCCCGGTCCGCGTTCACACCGCGGACGGCCGCGATCCTGGTCTCGCACCGGGCTACGATCGAGTGCTTGTCGACGCCCCCTGCTCCGGCCTTGGCGCGCTGCGCCGTCGCCCGGAGGCGCGCTGGACCAAGTCCGAGCGAGACATCGCCGAGCTGACCACCCTGCAGTCCGAGCTTCTTGCCTCCGCGATTCGCCTGGCGCGCCCCGGCGGCGTCATCGTGTACTCCACTTGCTCGCCGGACCTACGGGAGACGCGCGGTGTCGTCGACGCGGCGCTGGGTGAAGGCGGGGTTGAGGAACTCGGCGCCGCCGAGTTCGCCTGCGGCATGGAGCACACAGGCGAATTTCCGAGCGTGCAGATGTGGCCACACCGGCACGGCACCGACGCGATGTTCTTCGCGGTCCTGCGCAAGAAGTAGGCTTGGTGGCATGATCTACATCGCCCCCTCCATCCTGGCCGCCGACTACGCCAATCTTGGCGCGGACGTGCGGAAAGTCCCCTCGGCAGACCTGCTCCACGTGGACATCATGGACGGTCATTTCGTGCCCAACCTCTCGTTCGGTCCGGACGTGACCAAAGCCGTCAACGGTGTCACCGACCAGTTCCTGGACATGCACCTGATGATCGAGGAGCCGGAGCGGTGGTTCGCCACCTACGTCGAAGCGGGCGGCGACCGGCTGGTTTTTCACGTGGAGGCGACCAGGGACCACGTTGCCGCGGCGCGCCAGTGCCGTGAGCTCGGCGTCCAGGCTGGCTTTGCCGTCAAGCCTGGCACCCCGATCGAGCCGTACCTCGACTCGGTGTCGGAGTTTGATCAGGTCATGGTGATGAGCGTGGAGCCCGGCTTCGGCGGGCAGAAGTTTATGCCCGAGGTGTTGCGCAAGGTGATGACGTTGCGCGACCACATTGCCGCGGAGGGCTTGGACACCATCATCGGCATCGACGGCGGGATCGGCAACGCGACCATCGCCCAAGCCGCGGAGGCTGGCGTCGACGCGTTCGTCGCGGGCTCCGCCGTGTTCGGCGCCGACGATCCTGCGCAGGCGGTGGAGCGACTGCGCGAATTGGCACAGGAGGCAACCAGCGGTCCCAGTTCCGCGAGTTGACACGTATCCTGAACCCTGTCAGTCTGTCGCAAAACCGATCTCATCCCAGGGCGCGCGCGTTGCGACGGGCGCCACGGGACTTACGCCTCGCGCAGTACGCGCGTTGAAGGAGTGTTATACGCATGACCGCTTCCGGTGCGCCGGAGGATTATTCCCCGAACGCTGAGGGATACACCCTCGCCATTGTGGCGACTCGCTGGAACGCACGCATTGTGGACATGATGCGCGAGCGCGCTCGGGATACCGCGCGCGAGCTCGGGGCGAAGGCAGATGAGTACCTCGTGGATGGGGCGATGGAGCTCCCCGTGGTGACCCAGGCGTGCGCGCGCCGCTACGACGCGGTGGTCGCCCTCGGGTGCGTGATCCGCGGCAAGACGGCCCACTTCGAGGTCGTGTGCGACTCCGTAACCAGTGGCCTGACCAGGGTGTCGCTGGACGAGGGCACTCCGGTGGGCAACGGTGTGCTCACCGTCGAGGACGAGGACCAGGCCTACGAGCGCTCTGGCGGCGAGGACGCGAAGGAAGACAGGGGAGCGTTGGCCGTACGAGCCGCGCTCAGCGCCGCAGTCGAGCTGGGCAAAGTACGGGCGCTGCACGAGCGGGACTAGTATCCGAAGGGACCCGTAGCAGGTTCCTGGTACCCCAACGCAGCACACCTATAGACGAGGCAGGAAAGGGAGAAGCGAGTGTCGGAGGATACAACCCAATCGAGGAAGCTCAGCGACGAAGAACTCGCGTACCTCAACGCTCTCGACCCCCACGCGGTGACGTCGTCCAAGTCGTGGGAATTCACGGCGAAATCGCCGTTTCTCAGGCGTGTGGCCATCGTCTGGATCATCGTAGTGATGGCTGTACATATCTTTATGTCGGCCGTCGTGGACGTGAAGTTCACCGGGGTGGCCATCACCGGCGTGGACAAGTTCGCGTTCATCGGCGTCGGACTCATCATCTCCGCCTTGTCCTGGTACTTCCTGACCCGCCCTCGCGTTCGCGCTAATGAAGACGGCGTGGAGGTCTCCAACATCATCGGGACGAGGTTCTATCCCTGGCTCGTGGTCTACGGACTCTCGTTCCCCAAGGGTGCCCGCATGGCGCGCCTTGAACTCCCGGACTTTGAGTACGTCCCGCTGTGGGCCATCCAATCCGGAGACAAGGAGAGCGCGTTGCGCACCGTTGGCCAATTCCGAGAGCTTGAAGCGAAGTACATGCCGCAGGATTAACCTCCTGTCGCCGATGTGTGAAGGAGGAGCGCCCACGTGGCGAACCCGAAGGACTACCGCCCGGCCCCAGGGACCATTCCGACGGAGCCGGGAGTGTATAAGTTCCGCGACGCGAATGGTCGTGTCGTGTACGTGGGCAAGGCTAAAAGCCTTCGCGCAAGGCTGAACAACTACTTCCAGCCGCCCGAGCACCTGCACCCGCGCACCAGGCAGATGGTGTTCACCGCGGCCTCGGTGGAGTGGACCGTGGTGGCCAGCGAGGTGGAGGCGCTCCAGCTCGAGTACACGTGGATTAAGAGGTTCGATCCTTGGTTCAACGTGATGTATCGGGATGATAAGACGTACCCGATGCTCGCCGTGAGCGTGCGCGAGCGGTACCCGCGAGCCTTCTTCTATCGCGGGCCCAAGCGGAAGGGGGTGCGTTATTTCGGCCCGTATTCCCACGCGTGGGCAGTGCGCGAAACGCTTGACCTGCTCACCCGGGTGTTTCCCATCCGCACCTGTTCCAACGGCGTGTATAACCGCCACGAGACGTTGGGGCGCCCCTGCCTGCTTGGGTACATCGACAAGTGCGCCGCGCCGTGCGTGGGTAGGGTCGACGAGTCGGAATACGAAGACATCGTTGCTGGATTTATGGGGTTTATGTCCGGCAATACGGACAAAGTCGTGCGCGATATGACTGCGCAGATGGAGTCCGCCGCGGAGCACCTCGAGTTTGAGAAGGCCGCGCGGCTTCGCGATGACCTCGGCGCCGTCAAAAAGGTCATGGAGCGCCAAACGGTCGTGCTCAGCCCCGATACGGATGCGGACATCATCGCCTTCGATACGGACGAATTGGAAGCCGCGGTGCAGATCTTCAATGTCCGCGGCGGCCGCATCCGCTCGCAGCGCGGCTGGGTGGTGGAGAAGTCTGGCGACGAGCCCGGCTCCGCGGAGCGCCTCGACGGCGATGGACCAGATCCTGCGCTGCCCGTGCTCGTGCAGAACTTCCTCGTGCAGTACTACTCCGACGCGGTGGAGCGCCAAAAGCAGGAACAGGCGGAGGACGCCCGTCGGGCCGCGGAGACCATCAAACGCCGCGGCGTGGACCAGGAATCGCACGCGGAGGTGCGCTCGCCAGTTCCGGTGCCCAAGGAGATCCTCGTGTGCGCTATGCCGGACGAGGAAGAGGAAGTCACGAAGCTGCTCGAGGGCCTGCGCGGCGCACAGGTGAACATCCGCGTCCCGCAGCGCGGTGACAAGGCGGCCCTGATGGAGACCGTGCGCAAGAACGCCGCCGATGCGCTGCACCAGCACAAGCTGAAGCGGGTCGGCGACCTCACCGCCCGTTCCCAGGCGCTCCAGGACATCCAGGACGCGCTTGGCATGGAGGAGGCGCCGCTTCGGATGGAGTGCACGGATATTTCGCACATCCAGGGCACCGACGTGGTGGCTTCGCTCGTCGTGTTTGAGGATGGCCTGCCCAAGAAGCAAGATTATCGACGCTACCGCATCAAGGAAGCCGCCGGCGACGGTCACTCCAACGACGTCGGCTCGATCGCCGAAGTGACCAGCCGCCGCTTCAAGCGCTACGACGAGGACAAGCTGGCCAACCCGGACGAGGAGTCTGCCGCAGTGATGTTTGCGGAGGAAGCCTCCGAGGTGGAAACGACCAACAACAAGCGGTTCGCGTATCCGCCGCAGTTGTTCATCGTCGATGGCGGCAAGCCCCAGGTCGATGCCGCGCAGGCAATTTTCGACGAGTTGGGCGTGGTTGATGTCCAACTCATCGGCCTGGCCAAGCGCCTCGAGGAAATCTGGGTCCCGGACGATGACGAGCCGGTGATCCTGCCGCGCAACTCGGAGGGTATGTATCTCCTCCAGCAGATCCGCGACGAGGCTCACCGCTTTGCCATCACGTACCACCGCCAGCAGCGCTCCAAGCGCATGCGTTCCTCCGCCCTGGATGCGATCCCTGGCCTGGGGCCCTCCCGACGGTCGGAGCTGGTCAAGCACTTTGGCAGCGTGAAGAAGATGAAAGCGGCGTCCGTGGAGCAAATCGAAGAGGTCAACGGCGTTGGGCCAAAGCTGGCCGCGACGATCTACGAGCACCTGCACAAGGGAGAATGAGCACCTCACTGAATATTCCTGAATATTGCGGCGTATTCTGACGCGGACTGGGACAGGCGCGGTCCGAGTTCCGTTAGGATGGCCGTATGACTCAGCACCAGGACCAACCGCTCCACCCGGTCATCATTACCGGCTTGTCAGGCGGCGGGCTTTCCACCGCTGCGAAGATTTTTGAGGACAAGGGCTATTTCGTGTCCCAGAACCTGCCCCCGCAGCTGATTCTGGAGCTGGTGGGCATGTCGACCGCGAAGGATTCCCCGGTGTCGCGTCTCGCCGTGGTGACGGACGTGCGCGCGAGGAAGTTCAACGGGTCGTTGATGAATACGATCTCGGAGATCAAGAAGCTCGGGTTCGCCCCGTTCATCCTGTACCTCGAGGCGCGTGATGACGTGCTGATCCGCAGGTTCGACTCGGTGCGGCGCACCCACCCGCTCCAGGATGGGGACACGCTGCAGCACGGCATCGAGCGTGAGCGCGAGGCGCTCGAGCCGGTGCGCGACATCGCCGACGTGATCATTGACACGACCAATCAATCAGTGCACGACCTGCGGCGTTCGATTGAGGCGTCGATAGGCGAGCTTGCGACCGGGAAGCAGCACGTCACACTGGAATCCTTTGGGTTCAAACACGGCTCGCCGCGCGACGCGGACATCGTGCTCGACGTGCGCTTCCTCCCGAATCCTTACTGGGTGCCGGAGCTGCGCGAGTTCCGTGGCGTGGACAAGCCGGTGTCGGACTACGTGCTGAGCCGGGATGACGCGGAACCGTTCATCGACAACTTTGTGCGACTGCTCAGTAGCACGCTCGAGGGCTACCAGCACGAGGGCAAGGACTTCATCACCGTCGGGGTGGGGTGCACGGGCGGGCACCACCGGTCCGTCGCGGTCGCAGAGGAAATCGGCCGGCGGCTGCAGCAGAAGCCACGCCTGGAAGTCAACGTCTTGCACCGCGACCTCTGCAGAAACTAGCGCTGCAGCGCAACCACACTGGGTGGGCGGGTCAGAGGGCCCGCCACCTTGCCGTATCCAATTCTTCATAGCTTCCCCGTTGAAAGGAGACCGCGATGAGCTCGAGCGAACGCCTTGCGTTCACCTGCCTGGGTGGCGGTCATGGTCTGTATCAAACACTGCTGGCTGCGCGGCGTGCGCAAGCGACGGACATTAACGCCGTCGTGACCGTCGCCGATGACGGTGGCTCCTCCGGCCGCTTGCGCCGTGAATTCCCCATCATCCCGCCCGGGGACCTGCGCATGGCCACGGCCGCGCTTACTGCGGACGACGAGGACGGGGAGCTGTGGCGCGAGGCGCTGCAGCACCGCTTCGGGGGAAACGGTGTGATGGCGGGACACCCGCTAGGAAACCTCATGCTGGTGAGCCTGGTGGAGCGCTTCGGCGACATGCAGACCGCGCTGGACATTGTGGCGAAGTGGACGCGGTCCGCGGGCCGAGTGATCCCGATGTGCTCACAGCCGTTGGACATCGAGGCGGATGTCTCCGGGCTTGATGATGACCCCCGCGTTCTCCGTTCCGTGCGTGGTCAGGCGGCGGTGGCGTCCACCTCTGGTGCTGTCCGGCGGGTTCGCTTGCTGCCCGAGCAGCCCGCAGCTTCCGCGGAAGCCGTGGCGGCGATTCGGGATGCGGACATCGTCACCATCGGGCCAGGCTCCTGGTTTTCGTCCGTGCTCCCGCACCTCCTGGTTCCGGAGATCGTCGCTGCGCTGAACAAGACGGACGCCATGGTCGTGGTAATGCTCAACCTTCTGCCGCAGGCCGGGGAGACCCCGGGCTTTAGCACGGAGCGCCACATCCACGTCCTTAGCCAACACGCGCCAGAGCTGCAGGTCGACTACCTCGTCGCGGACAACCACATCAGCCCATCCGAGGGGGAGCGCACGCATCTCCAGCGCGCCGCGGAACGGCTCGGCGCAAAAATCGCGTTCCGTGACGTCCACCAGCCCGTGCCGGAGGGCAAGCAGGCCGAGAAGCACGACCCGGACAAGTTGGCAACGGCAATTTTGGAGTTGTACCGGGCACGCTAGAATCAGGCGTCGGTACACCTGGCCCCGGTGCGAAGCGAGAGGCCTGCGAGACATCAACTGCGAAGGGAAAGGACCACGGTGGCGCTGACCGCGAAAGTCAAAGATGAGCTGCTGAGCGTACGCGCCACCCAGGCAAGCGCGCAGATTGCGGAAGCAACGGCGATGATCCGGTACGCCGGAGCGTACGAGCAGACGCCACACGGTACGGTCCTGCGCGTTGAACTTGTCGAGCACCCCGTCGCCGAGCGATTGCAGCAGTTGCTTGACGCGACCACCGGTGTCGCGACCACGCTCGAGGTCATCGCCCCCGGTTCCGCGAGCAAGGAACGCAAGTGCGTGGTGACCGTTTCTGACGGGTTGCGCGAGGTTGTGCGGAAGCTCCGCTTGGTCACGGCCTCCGGGCATCCCGTGGAAGGGATGCCGCACACTATCATCTCCGGCCCGATCGCGGATGTGGAGGCTGCTTGGCGCGGGGCGTTCCTCGCCCGCGGCTCGCTCACTGAGCCAGGGCGCACCGCGGCGCTCGAGGTGGCGTGCCCTGAGGAAACTGCCGCCTTGGCACTCGTCGGGTTGGGGCACCGGCTTGACGTGGCGACGCGGACGAAGGAAACGCGTGGCATCGAGCGAGTCTTCGTCCGCGACGGGGAGACGATCGCCATCCTGCTGAGCAGGATGGGCGCACCGCTCGCTCGCCTGGAGTGGGACGAAAAGCGCAAGCGGAAGCAGCTGCGCGCGCGTTCGGGGCAGCGGCTGGCAACATTCGACGACGCGAACACGCGCAGGTCCGCACAGGCGGCAGCCGCGGCAGCGCGCCGCGTGGAGCGCGCGATGGAGATCCTGGGCGACAACGTGCCCGAGCACCTCGCGGAGGCGGGGTATCTGCGTGTGGAGCACCGCCACGCCTCGCTCGAGGAGCTGGGCAAGCTCGCGGACCCGCAGATGACCAAGGACGCCGTCGCAGGTCGCATCCGCCGCCTGCTCTCCCTGGCTGACAAGGAAGCGAAAGAACTGGGGATCCCGAACACGCAGGCCGCGGTTGAGCAGGCCGAGCGCGGCGAGCCGGACGACGACGCTTCGAACGCGAAGTAAAACGACATCACAAATCGCACACTCGTCTATTTCCGGGTGGTGTGAGATATGCCATACCCGAAAGTTGTTTCAGTATCACCTTTCTAGAGTTCGAGAGGTGGAGGGGGAGCGGTCGCGTTTGCCGTGCTGAAGGCGTGTAGCTGGCAGGAGGAGGGGGCGGTCAGAATGTCAACCGGGCGCAAAACCCACACCGGTATTGGGGAAGTTACCCCCGGATTTTCGTCCGATTGTGTCCGGTTGTTGTGGGGTTGACGAGAAGCGGAAAGGCCGATGCACGGTTGCTGGTCCGTCGCTACACTGGATTTCGACAGGCCAGGAAGTGAGCCAGTGGACGGCATCGGCGCAGGTGAAGCGCCCCGCCGAACGAGGTTCCGCTTCTCAGACCTGACCGTATGAGGTGCGCTGCATCTCAACCGACACGACTCAACAAGAGGAGTAATTTTACAGTGACTACTCGTATTGGCATCAATGGCTTCGGTCGCATCGGCCGCTCTGCATTCCGCATCATCCAGGACAAGTTCCAGGGCGAGCTCGAGGTTGTCAAGATCAACGATCTGACTGACAATGAGACCCTCGCTCACCTGATGAAGTACGACACCGCTTACGGCCAGTTCGGCCACGATGTTGAGTTCGATGAGAACTCCATCACCGTCGACGGTCGTCGCATCGAGGTCTCTGCTGAGAAGGACCCGGCCAACCTGGCTTGGGGCGAGGCTGGCGTCGACATCGTGCTCGAGTGCACCGGCGTCTTCCGCTCCGGCGACACCGCAAAGGGTCACATCGACGCTGGCGCGAAAAAGGTCATCATCTCCGCTCCGGGCAAGAACGTCGACGGCACCTACGTGTGGGGCGTGAACAGCGACTCCTACACCAACGACCAGACCGTCATCTCCGCCGCTTCCTGCACCACCAACTCCCTGGCTCCGCTGGCCAAGGTGCTGGACGAGGAGTTCGGCATCAAGTCTGGCCTGATGACCACCGTTCACTCCTACACCGGCGACCAGCGCCTGCAGGACGCACCGCACAAGGACCTGCGTCGCGCCCGCGCTGCAGCTCAGAACATCGTTCCGACCACCACCGGCGCTGCAAAGGCAGTCGCCCTGGTGCTCCCGAACCTCGAGGGCAAGCTCGACGGCTTCGCAATGCGCGTGCCCACCATCACCGGCTCCGCAACCGACCTGACCGTCCAGCTGAACAAGGACGTCACCGCTGAAGAGGTCAACGCTGCAGTGAAGAAGGCTACCGAGGACGAGGTTCTCGGCACCGCAATGCAGTACTCCGAGGAGCCGCTGGTTTCCTCCGACATCATCGGCAACACCCACGGCGCTATCTTCGACGCTGGCATGACCCGCGTCATCGACGGCAACCTGGTGAAGGTCATCTCCTGGTACGACAACGAGTGGTCCTACACCTCTCAGTTCGTGCGCATGACCAAGCACGTCGCTGACAACCTGTAAAACTAGGTACAGCGGATGAGCCCGGTGTGTGCGCATGCGCATGCACCGGGCTTTTCAGCACCCGAGAGACCCCTTAATAAACACGACATACTCAAGGAGACAACAATGGCAACGCAGACGCTCAAGCAGCTTCTCGACGAAGGCGTGGAAGGCCGCCACGTTCTGGTCCGCTCCGACTTCAACGTCCCGCTCGACGAGGACGGCAACATTACTGACCCGGGCCGCATCGACGCGTCCCTTCCCACCCTGAAGGCACTGCTTGACGGCGGCGCCAAGGTGATCGCCATGGCCCACCTCGGCCGCCCGAAGGGCGAGGTCAACCCGAAGTTCTCGCTGAAGCCCGTCGCTGAAGCGCTGTCCGAACGCCTCGGTCAGTTCGTTGCTCTCGCCGGCGACGTCTCCGGCGAAGATGCGCACGAGCGCGCCAACGGCCTGACCGACGGCGAGATCCTCCTGCTGGAGAACGTACGCTTCGACCCGCGCGAAACCTCCAAGGACGAGAGCGAGCGCGGCGAGTTCGCGGCCGAGCTCGCAGCGCTGGCCGCCGACAACGGCGCCTTCGTGTCCGACGGCTTCGGTGTCGTCCACCGCGCCCAGGCGTCGGTCTATGACGTCGCACAGAAGCTCCCTGCATACGCCGGCTACCTGGTGGAGAAGGAAGTGTCCACGCTGTCCTCCGTCAAGGATGACCCGGCCCACCCGTACGTGGTTGTCCTCGGTGGTTCCAAGGTCTCCGACAAGCTCGGCGTCATCGAGGCGCTCGCAGCGAAGGCAGACAAGGTCGTTATCGGTGGCGGCATGTGCTACACCTTCCTCGCAGCGCAGGGCCACAACGTCCAGGAGTCGCTGCTGCAGGAAGACATGATCGACACCTGCAAGGAGCTCATCGAGCGCTACGGCGACAAGCTCCTCCTGCCGGTCGACCTCTCCGCCGCTGAGAAGTTTGACAAGGACGCGGAGACGAAGATCGTGGACCTGGACGGCATCCCGGAGGGCTGGATGTCCCTGGACATCGGCCCGGAGACCGCGAAGAAGTACGCCGCCGCTATTGAGGACTCCAAGACTGTGTTCTGGAACGGCCCGATGGGCGTCTTCGAGTTCCCGAAGTTCTCCGCCGGCACCAAGGCTGTCGCAGAGGCAATGATCGCTGCGACCAAGAACAACGACTCTTTCACCGTGGTCGGCGGCGGCGACTCCGCAGCGTCCGTGCGCACCCTCGGCCTGGATGAGGCGGGCTTCTCCCACATCTCCACCGGCGGCGGCGCTTCCCTCGAACTCATCGAGGGTAAGGAACTGCCGGGCGTCGCAGTCCTGTCCAAGTAACCAAGCCGAAACGATAGGAGAAATCCATGGCACGTAAACCACTCATCGCAGGCAACTGGAAGATGAACCTCGATCACCTCGAGGCGATCTCCAGCGCTCAGAAGCTTGCCTTCGCGTTCCCCAAGGACGGCTACGAGCTTGTCGACGTCGCACTGACCGTTCCGTTTACTGACCTGCGTTCCATCCAGACCCTCGTTGAGGGCGATAAGCTGCAGATCACCTACGGTGCGCAGGACGTCTCCGCCAACGACAACGGCGCCTACACCGGCGAGATCTCCGCCACCATGCTGGAGAAGCTCGGCTGCACCTGGGTTGTCGTCGGACACTCCGAGCGCCGCCAGTACCACAACGAGTCGGACGAGCTCGTTGCCGCGAAGGCGAAGAAGGCCCTCGACCACGGCATGTCGCCGATCGTCTGCGTCGGCGAGCCCCTCGAGGTCCGTGAGGAAGGCAAGCACGTTAGCTTCGTTGAGGACCAGACCCGTGCCTCCCTGGCCGGCCTGACCACCGAGGAACTATCGCGCACCGTCATCGCCTACGAGCCCGTGTGGGCCATCGGCACCGGCAAGGTCGCGTCCGCCGAGGACGCGCAGGAAGTGTGCCACGCCATCCGCGAGCTCGTGCGCGAGCTTGCCGACGATGCCACCGCCGACGGCATCCGCATCCTCTACGGCGGTTCCGTTAAGGCCAACACCGTCGCCGAGATCGTCGGGCAGGCTGACGTCGACGGCGGTCTGGTCGGCGGTGCTTCGCTCAACGGCGAGGACTTTGCCAAGCTGGCCGCTGCGGCAGCAAACTCGGTCCAGTAGGCGCCGTGCAGCAGACCGCATGGTCGCTGCACGGGGCGCGTTCCCCATGGTGTACGATTTAGCAAGTTCACCAACATCCCATTTGAAAGTGGAGGATCGTCCCGCATGACGTTGGCTTTGGAGATCGTGCTCGTAATCGCGTCGGTGCTTGCGACCGTGTTCGTCCTGCTCCACAAGGGCAAGGGCGGCGGCCTGTCCAGCCTCTTCGGTGGTGGCGTGCAGTCCAACCTGTCCGGTTCCACCATCGTGGAGAAGAACCTGGACCGCTACACCATCATCATCTCGCTGATCTGGGTGGCGTGCATCATCGCGCTCAACCTGATCCAGACCTACTCGGCGTAGCGCGCACAAGCACGTAGCAATACGGCACAGACCTCGGGCCCCTTCCGGCAAACAATGCTGGGAGGGGCCCGTGGCGTCGGTAAGCGCTTTGCTTAAAGCATCGAGGCGGCGTCGTCGGAGACAAAGAGCACCGTCTCCGCGCGGCCCTGCGCGCCGCCGGCCGGCCACTCCTCGGCCGGCGCACCGTGCGCGACGTGGGACGCGGCCTCCGCCTTCTCCGCTCCAGCAACGAGCAACCACACTCGCTCGGCGCTGCGCACTGCCGGCAATGTCAGTGTCGCGCGCTCGGCCGGTGGCTTGGGCGAATCGGTGACGGCGAGCGTGGTGCGCGTGTCCTCGCGCACGGCGTCGGTGTGGGGAAAGAGCGAATTGATGTGACCCTCGCCGCCCATGCCGAGGAGGTGGAGATCGAACCCTCGCGGGGCGTGCTGGGCCACCGTTGACGCGTACTCGCGCACCTGGTCCGACATGTCACCGCCGTCCAGGCCCCAGCCGTGGATACGCTCGTCGGAGACGTTCACCTTGCTCAGCAGCGCAGCGCGGGCCTGTCCCTCGTTGGAGTCGGGGTGAGTGGCGGGGACGTTGCGTTCGTCGCCGAAGAAGAACTCGACGCGGTTGAAGTCGATGTCCTTCAGCGTTGCCATGGCGCTGAGCAGCTCGATGCCTGCGGTACCGCCGGTCAGGACGACGCGCGCCACGCCGTCGTTGTGAATTCCCCCGGTGGGGTCAGCCTGAATACCCCGCAACAGGTCGGCGAACTGTTCCGCGACTGCTGCAACGAGGGCGGGACGGTCGGGGAACTGGGAAACAGTCACGTGTGCTGGCACAATCGGCCTCCTTCTGGTGTGTTTACTGCTCTCGCGCGCGGGTGACGCTGGCCAGACCCCGGAGGGCGCGCGCGTAGGTGACATCGTTGTCCAGGTGGCGCAGCTCCTCGGCAAGGCACTCCGCGTCGGTCCGCGCACTCAGTGCCACGTAGGAGTCGGGGCTTCCCGGAACGGTGATGCGGGCCGTGTTGTCGTCGACGACCTCGATTGCCACGTCGCCCCCGCCACAATGCAGCGCGAGCCGCGTGATGGGTGCGCCGTGCGCTGCGGAGTCGTTCGTGGAGACGCTGGTGGAGTCGCCGGTACCGCGCGTCACGTCGACGTTGAGGCACGCGGCGAGCCAGCCGGCGGCGATGTCCACGGAAGGATCGTCAGCAGGACCGTCAATGTGGACGGATTTCACCGGGTCGTCGTGGTAGCGGTCCAGCGCGGAAGCGACGGCCCCGCGCCACGGGGTGATGCGGGACCACGCGAGGTCGGAGTCGCCGGGCTGGTAGCCGTCCGTGCGGGCGCGGAGTTGGTCCCCGGAGGCGTCGGAGTGGGCGTTGGTGATGCGGCGCTGCGCGATACTGCCCAGCTCCGCCTCCTTCGGGCGGGACGGTGCCTCGTTTGGCCACCAGGCCACAATCGGCGTGTCCGGCAGCAGCAGCGGGGTGACCACGGCGCCGAGGTGGTGCGTGAGGTCACCGAAGAGGCGCATGACGACCATTTCGGACGCGCCCGAATGCGCGGCCACGATGAGGTCGGCGTTCATGCTGGTGGGCGCGGTTTCGTCGCCAAGCAATAGCACGAGCACGCGGGCGGGGTGCTCGCGGGTCGCGGCGCGCACCGTCTCGAGGATCGTGTCGGAATCCTCGGTGTCGCGCGCGGCGACGAGGAGGGTGAGCACGCGGCCCGAGGACAGCGAGAAGTTTTCTTGCGCTTGGATCAGCGCGTTCGCGATCTGGCTGGTGGTGGTGTCCGGGAGTGAGATGATCACAGCCGCAAATCCTTTCTTAGGGGCGCCGCCAGACGCGGCCGTCCTTTTCCAACATGTGGTTCGCCGACGCCGGACCCCAGGTGCCGGCCTCGTATTCGTCGGGGCGGCCTTGCTGGGCCCAAAAGTTGAGGATCGGGTCGAGGATCTCCCAGCTCCGCTCCACCTCGGCGTTGGTGGGGAAGAGGCTCGATTCATCCAGCAGCGCGTCCAGGATGAGTCGCTCGTAGGCTTCGGGCGACTGCTCGGTGAACGCCTCCGAGTACGCGAAGTCCATGTTGACGTCGCGGACTTCCAGGCCCACGCCCGGCACCTTCGAGCCGAAGCGCATGAGCACGCCCTCGTCCGGCTGGATGCGGATCACCACGGCGTTGTTGGTGAGCAAGTTCGTCTGGTCAGGGTAGAAGGGCTGGTACGGCGGACGCTTGAACACCAACGCAATCTCGGTCACGCGTCGGCCGAGACGCTTGCCGGTGCGCAGGTAGAACGGCACGCCCGCCCAGCGGCGCGAATTGATCTCCAGAGTGCAGGCCGCGAAGGTCTCGGTCTCGGAGTCCGGGTCGAAGCCCTCCTCGTCGCGCAGTCCCACGACCGGTACGGAGCCCTGCAGCCCGGCGGTGTACTGGCCGCGGGCGGTCGTCTCCTCGAACGGTCCGGTGGGCGAGGTCGCGCGCAGCACCTTGAGCTTCTCCGAGCGCAGCTGGTGCGGGGAGAAAGACGTCGGCTCCTCCATCGCCACGAGCGCGAGGAGCTGGATGAGGTGGTTTTGGATCACGTCGCGCGCCGCGCCGATGCCGTCGTAGTACCCGGCGCGGCCGCCCAGCCCGATGTCCTCGGCCATGGTGATCTGGACGTGGTCGATGTAGTGCGAGTTCCAGATCGGCTCAAACATCTGGTTGGAAAAGCGCAGCGCCATGATGTTCTGCACCGTTTCCTTGCCCAGGTAGTGGTCGATGCGGAACACGGCGTGCTCGGGGAAGACGGTGTTGACCACCTTGTTCAGTTCCTTCGCCGAGGCGAGGTCGTGACCGAACGGCTTCTCAATGATCACGCGGCGCCACTGCCCGTCTCCGGGGTGGGCCATGCCGCAGCGGTCCAGCTGGTGGACCACGTTGGCAAAGAACTCCGGCGGCACGGACAGGTAGTACGCCCAGTTTCCGGCAGTGCCCTGGCTCCGGTCCATCTCCGCGAGGACGGTGGCGAGCCGATCGAACGCGGTGTCGTCGTCAAATGCCCCGGAGACGAAGTGAATACCTTCCGCCAGGCGGTTCCAGACGTTGGTGTTGAACTTGGTTCGCGAGCGCGCCTCGACCGCCTCGCGGACGTAGTCCTCGAAGTCCTGCTTGCTCCAGTCGCGCCGACCGAACCCGACGAGGGCGAATCCGGCCGGCAGGAGGCCGCGGCTTGCAAGATCGTAGACGGCGGGAAGGAGCTTCTTCCTGGCCAGGTCACCGGTGACCCCGAAAATCACCAGGCCAGATGGTCCGGCAATACGGGGCAGCCGCTTATCGACGGCCGACCGCAGCGGATTCCCCCGCTGTACCTGCGCGTCTCTCTCTTCGATCACCTTTGTTGCGTCTCCTTTTGCGTACCGCTTCCGGAAAAATGAACCCTTAGAGGTTAGCTGTTGAGCTTCGTTTCAGTGGAGTCGAGCAGGTCCTGCCACGCGGTGACGAACTTCTCCACGCCCTCGCGCTCCAGCACCGCGATGACATCGTCCATGTCGATGCCGACCTTCTCCAGGCCGCCGAAGACCTGCTTCGCCGCTTCGTCGCCGTGCGTCAGGGTGTCGCCCTTGAGCTCGTCCATATCGTTGACGGCTTCAATCGTGCCCATCGGCATGGTGTTGACCGTGTCCGGGCCGGCGAGCTCGACTACGTACATGTTCTTGGGGTACTCGGGGTTCTTCACACCGGTCGACGCCCACAGCGGGCGCTGCTTGTTTGCCCGCGGCGGGAGCTCGTCCAGGTCGTTGAAGGAGTCGAGGAAGAGGCGGTAGGCCAGGCGGGCGTTGGCGATGCCCGCCTTACCGCGCAGCGCGAGGGCCTCGTCGGTACCGATGGTCTCCAGGCGCTTATCCACCTCGACGTCCATGCGGGAGACGAAGAAGGACGCGACGGAGTGGATGTGCTCCACGTCGTGCCCGTTCTTAGCGGCCAGCTTGATGCCCTCCTTGTAGGCGTCGATGACCTGCTTGTAACGGTCGACGGAGAAAATCAGCGTGACGTTGACGCTGATGCCCTCGGACAGGGCCGTCGTGATTGCCGGCAGCGACTCGTCGGTGGCCGGGATCTTGATCATGGCGTTGCGGCGGCCGACCTGCTTCCACAGCTCGCGCGCTTGCGCAATGGTCTTCGCCTCGTCGTGGGCGTAGCGAGGGTCGACCTCGATGGACACGCGGCCGTCTCGGCCGTTGGTGTCCTGGTAGATGGGGTCAATAACGTCGCAGGCCTGCTGGACGTCCGCGATGCTCATACGGTACACGGCCTCCTCGGCGGAGACACCCTCCTTGCGCAGCTCCTCGAGCTGGCGGTCATAGTCGCCGCCGGCGGAGATTGCCGCGGAGAAGATCGCCGGGTTCGTAGTGATCCCGAGGATGTTTCGCTCAAGGAGGAACGTCTCGAAGTTCCCCTGACCGTTGAGAAGGTCGCGGGAGAGATCATCCAGCCAGACGGAAGTGCCGATGTCATAAATGCGGTTGGTTGCAACCATGTTGTCGTGTGCCACGGTGCGGTCCTTTCTCCAGGGCGCCAGGTCGAAAGATATGACTGCGACCTGGCGTAACGGATGTGTGCGATGTGGGTGGGTAAAGAGGTAGAGCTACTGTGCAGACTTCGCGGACTCGATCGACTCGCGGGCCGCGCGCAGCACGTGTTCGGTGGTGAAGCCGAAGCGCTCGAAGAGTTCCGCGCCCGGTGCGGAGGCGCCAAAGTGCTCGAGGGAGACGTTGCGGCCGTGGTCGCCCGTGAAGCGGTGCCACGGCATCGCGGTACCGGCCTCGACGGACACGCGTGCCTTGACCTCCTTGGGCAGGACCTGCTGCTGGTACTCCTCGGTCTGCTCGAGGAACCAGTCGATGGACGGCATGGACACCACGCGGGCGGCGACGCCATCCTCGGCCAGCAGCTTGGCTGCCTCGACGGCGTACTGCACCTCCGAGCCGGAGGCGATGAGGATGACGTCGGGGGTCGGCGCGGTGGCGTCGACAAGCACATAGCCGCCCTTGGCCACGCCCTCGAACGCCTTCTCCTTCGTGCCCTCGAGCACCGGGAGGTTCTGGCGCGACAAGGCGAGTGCCTTCGGTTGCTCGCGGCCTTCCAGCGCGGCGATCCACGCAGCCGAGGTCTCGTTGGCGTCCGCCGGGCGGATGACGGCGAGGTCCGGGATAGCGCGCAGTGCGGTGAGCGTCTCTACCGGCTGGTGGGTCGGGCCGTCCTCGCCGAGGCCGATGGAGTCGTGGGTGAACACGTAGTAGCCGTCGATGCCGGACAGGGCGGCCACGCGGATGGCGGGGTAGAGGTACTCGGAGAAGATCAGGAAGGTACCGCCGTAGACACGGGTGCCGCCGTGCAGGGCGATTCCGTTCATGATGGCGCCCATCGCGTGCTCGCGGATGCCAAAGTGGAGGTTGCGGCCGTACGGCTCGGCAGTGAACTTGTTCGTGGTGATCGCCTCAGGGCCGAAGGACGGCGCGCCCTTGATCAGCGTGTTGTTGGAACCGGCCAGGTCAGCGGAGCCGCCCCACAGCTCCGGGAGCGCGGCCGCAGCGGCTTGGATCGCCGCCTCGGACGCCTTGCGGGTAGCCAGGCCCTTGGCGTCGGGCTCCCAGGTGGGGAACTCGGCCTTCCAGTTCTCCGGCAGCTCGCGCGCGGAGAGACGGTCGAACAGTGCCTTGCGCTCCGGGTTGCGAGCAGCCCAGTCATCGAAGCCCTGCTGCCACTCCTCGCGCACTGCGGCGGAGCGCTCGGCGAGCGCGCGGGTGTGGGCGATCACGTCCTCTTCCTCGGGGAAGTCGACGTCGGTGTCAAAGCCGAGCTCTTCCTTGACCAGCTTGATCTCCTCGGAGCCGAGCGCGGCACCGTGAGCGGCACCGGTGTTCTGCAGATTCGGGGCCGGGAAGCCGATCACCGTTTTGAGGCGGATGATGGTCGGCTTCGCGGTTTCCGCCTTAGCCTCTTCGACGGCGCGCTCAATTGCTGCGACGTCCTCTCCGGACTCAACGGTGATGGTTTGCCAGCCGTAGGCTTCGTAGCGGGCGAGCACATCCTCGGTGAACGCGATCTGGGTGTCGTCCTCGATGGAGATGCGGTTGTCATCCCAGAAAAGGATGAGGTTGCCCAGCTGCTGCGTGCCCGCGAGCGAGGACGCCTCGGAGGTCACGCCCTCCTGCAGGCAGCCGTCGCCGGCCACGACGTAGATGAAGTGGTCGAACGGGCTCTGGCCGGCCGGGGCCTCGGGATCGAACAGCCCGCGCTCGCGGCGCGCGGCCATCGCCATACCCACAGCGGAAGCGAGGCCCTGGCCCAGCGGGCCAGTGGTGATCTCGACGTGCTTGGTGTGGTTGTACTCCGGGTGGCCGGGAGTCTTGGAGCCCCAGGTGCGCAGCTGCTTCAGATCATCCAACTCCAGGCCGAAGCCGCCGAGGTAGAGTTGCACGTACTGGGTCAGCGAGGAGTGGCCGTTTGACAGGACAAAGCGGTCGCGGCCGACCCAGTGCGGGTCGGTGGGATCCAGGCGCATGACGCGCTGGAAGAGCGTGTAGGCCAACGGAGCAAGCGACATAGCGGTGCCGGGGTGGCCCGATCCGCAGCGCTCAACAGCATCCGCAGCGAGGATTCTGGCGGTGTCCACCGCGCGCGTATCGGTCTGCGTCCAGTCGTCCGGGTAGTTCCGGACGGTCATGGCTTGAAGTTCCGGGGGCAGCGTCGACTGTGTCACAGTTTCCTCATTCATTGGGTTGGCATTACTTCTCGGCTCCGGCAAAGGGCCGGGCACCCGTCTTAGTGTAGTCACCCGGCGGTGCGCCGTGTGCGGGCAGCGTATTTTGAGTCACTGCGGTGAGCGTCCACCAATCCGCCCACACCGGCCGTAAGGAGTGCGTGTCCGATTGGGCGCAGTGCAAGGTTAGGGCTAACATCATCCAAAGGAATGATACGGGTGGAAAAACCGCAGGACGCTTGCGAGCGTATCCCAACACGGCCGCCCACGAAGCAGTTGCGCCGACGGCGGCGCGGACAACACGCTGTAAGGAGAAGTTTTTGGAGACCGTGAAGGCGTATTTCGCATTGACGAAGCCGAGGGTCATTGAACTTCTCTTGGTAGCCGCCATCCCCGCGATGCTGCAGGCAGATCGCGGCACCGTCCACGTGTGGCTGATCCTGGCGACCCTGCTCGGTGGATGGATGGGCGCGGGCGCTGCCAACGCCTTCAATATGGTCGCTGACTACGACATTGACCAGAAGATGGGTCGTACACGCGCGCGCCCGCTAGTGCGCGCCAAGGTGACCAAACACCGCGCTGCGGTATTCGCCTGGGTCTTGCTCATCGTCAGCGTGCTCTGGCTCGGGCTCGTGTGCGGGTCATGGTTGGCAGCGCTGTTCATCATCTTCACCAACTTCTTCTATATCTTCATCTACACGAAGTGGCTGAAGCGTAAGACCTGGCAGAACGTCATCTGGGGTGGCGCTGCGGGCTGCATGCCGGTCCTCGTCGGCTGGGCTGCGATCCGGGACAACGTGCACGACGGTTCACCGGACCGCTGGTGGCAGGCGATCGTCATGTTCCTCATCATCTTCTTCTGGACCCCGCCGCACACCTGGGCGCTGGCCATGAAGTACAAGGACGACTACGCCCGCGCAGAAGTCCCGATGCTGCCGGTGATCGCGTCCCCGCAGGAGACGACGCGCCAGATCGTCATCTACTCCTGGTGGACGGTCATCGTCTCCCTCGCGCTCGTCCCGGCGACGTCCTGGATCTACCTCGTCGTGGCGGTGGCGTCCGGCGCCGCGTTCCTCGTCATGGCCACGCGCCTGCACAAGGGCGTGCGCCGCGGCGAGAACGTCAAGCCGCTCAAGCTATTCATCCTGTCCAACAACTACCTCGCCGCGCTCTTCCTCGGCCTCTCTGTGGACGCCGTGCTCGGCCTGCCGACGATCGGCGGCCTCTTCTAAGCGCGCAGCAGCACACTCCCAACGCGCTGGGCATCCGCGAGCGCCTCGTGCGCGGCGTCCGCCTCGGCGAGCGAGAACACCCCGCCGATAGGGAAGCGCAGCGTCGCATCCTCGACGGCACGCGTGACCGCTTGGGACCGCAAGCGAAACTCGTCCGCAGTGCGCGTGTACCAGTCTAACGAAGGGGCGGTAAGGAACAGCCCCCCATGCTCGTCGAGTTCGTTCAGGAGCGCGTCTGCGCTCCTCCCAGCCGCGAGCACCGAGCCGCCGACGGCGCAGATCAGGCCAAGCGGTCGGCAGGCCTGCAGCGCCAGGTCGAAGGGGTGGAGCGCCTCGGGCAGAGGCGGTTGTGACGCCTCGATAACGACGTCGACGCCGCTGCCGCTGTTGGCCTCGCAAATACGTTGCGCCGCGTCAGGGAAGTAGCGGAAGACGCCGGTCGCGCCGGCGTCGTACGCCAATTCCTCCTCGTGTGCCGTTGAGACCACTGAAAACACCGTGCCGCCCAATCCCGCTGCCAGCTGGGTCACGGCGAGGCCGAGCTCGCCGCCTCCGCCTGTGACCACCATGGTGTCGCCGTCCGTGGTGTCGCGGACGCCGTGGAGGAGTGCGTGCGCCAGTATGCCGGGAGCGAGCATGCACGCGGCGACCTCACCGTCGATGGATTCCGGGACGGCGGCGATCCGGTCCCGGTGGACGACAACCTGCTCTGCGTACGCGCCCTGCGCGTCGAAGAAGGCGACGAGCGTGCCAGCGGCGATCTCACCGACAGGGTCGTGAGCCACGCGCCCGCATCCTGCAGCACCGGGGATGCCGGTGCCGGGGGCGGGAGTGGGGTCGCGTTGGACGTGGGCGTAGGTGACGTCGATAAGCACTTGCTCGGGTGTGGGAACTGGGGGATCGACGCGAGTGAAACGGAACGGCCCGCCGGGGGAATCGCTGATGATGGCGTGCATAGCCAAAGCGTACCCCGGCGGGCGCGGTGTGCGTGGGAGGTTAGACGAGTGTGGGGAGACGACGCGAACTGTGCGCCCACAGGAAGGCGGTAAACGCGACGACGGTGGACGACATTGCGATGTGCGCCGGGATGGTCCAGCGCGGGACGCCGAGCCTGAACTGGATGACGCCGATCGCCCACTGGATCAGGATGAGCACGATGAGGACGAGGGCGGTGCGCATCGCGTCGCTCGGCGCCTTGTGGCGGCGCAGCTTGTACACGGTGACCAGCGTGGCAATGAGGTAGAGGTACAGGCAGATTGCGTGGACGTACGCAAGGACCCTGGTGTCCATCTCGAGGCGGCCCTCCAAACCGGCGGTGGCGTCGCCGGCGTGCGGACCGGAGCCGGTGACCATGGTGCCCGTCACCAGGACGAATACTAGCGCGATGGCGGCGATGATCGCCCAGGTCACGGCGGCCTTGGGGACGCGCCTCGTCGGGGCGACATCATCCGGCTCCGCAATGCGCATGTAGAGCACGGCGGCGACGGCGACCAGCACCATCGAGGGCAGGAAGTGCACGGCGACGGCCCACCACTTCAGGTCCAGGAGGACGGAGATGCCGCCGATGATGGCCTGCAGGACGACGCCGCCGAGTGAGACGGCTGCGAGCGACTTGATACCGGAGCGACGACCCGTGCGGACGACCGCGACGAGGACAGCGATGGATGCTGCGGCAACAACGAAGGTGAGCGTGCGGTTGCCAAACTCGATGAGCTGGTGGATCCACGGAGCCGACCCCGCGACAGGGACGAGCGAGCCCTGGTGGCACATCGGCCAGGTATCACAACCCAGGCCGGAGCCGGTGACGCGGACGAGCGAACCTGTGACGGTGATGCCGCCCTGGCACAGCAACAGGATCATGGCCAGAATGCGCTGCACCTTGAGCGATGCCCCCTTTGGTGCATCCACGGCCTGTGCCGAATCGCTGGTGGTGTGGCTGGAGTTGTGCTCAGTCTGGGGAGACCCCAACTGCGGAGAAGACACGAGGCGCGCTCCCTTTCACGTGTGCAGTTTTGCAGTGCAACTTTAGTTTGAGAAATGACTGCTTCAGCTTAACGCATGACGCCCCAAACTCCGAGATCCGATTGGGCGTGGAGCGAGTTGAGCTCCGCAGCGGTGCGCCACAGGAGCTACCCCTCGAAGCGGAACCAGCGGGCCGCGGCCGCCATGGCCGCCCCAGCCCAGCACACGAGCGACAGCCACGCCTGCCAGTGGAAAGAAAGCTCGAGCGCCTTGGTCAGGGCGCCAGCGAGCGCCACCGTGGGGACCGCGTTCCACCAGCCGGCGTCTCCGACGTCACCGCTGTACTGCACCCACCCGAGCACGCCCATGAGGACAAGCCAGATGAGGTTTGCCAGAGCTAGGACCAGCTCGGAGCTGAGTGTGCCTCCCATGAACAGTCCCATTGCTGTGAACGCGGCGACGCCGACCAGCAGGGTGATCAGGCCGCATAGGGCGCCGAGCACACTGACGCGCCATCCCAGCGCAACGGCGAGCGCGCCCAGGACGATGATCTGCACCGCAACGGTGGCCAGGACGCCGATGATTTTTCCAGCGATGATGGTCCACGGCGGCACCCCGGAAGCGCCGGTTCGCTTCAGCGCACCGTAGCGGCGGTCAAACGCTAGAGCGATGGCCTGGCCAGTAAAGCCCGCGCTTGTGGTGGCGACGGCGAAGACCATCGGCACCAGCTGATGGAAGTCGGTATCGCCGAAGACTGGAACGATCGCTGCCGCCACGAGCAGCGCCGCGGGGATGACCAGGTTGAGCAGCAGCTGCTCGCCGTGGCGCAGCATGAGCTTCGCCTCGATCCGCCCCTGGGCGACCGCCATTGCGGCCACGGAGGCGCGCTGCGGGCGGGGAGTAAACGTGCCCGGCGCGAGCTTGGGATTGGGGGCTGGACCGTCCTGGGATCGGTGCAGCTGTGCATCATGGGCTGTCGTCATGGTGTACCTCCTCTAAGTTTTCAAGTAACGGTCTGCGCTAGCTGCGCAGCTCTCGGCCGGTGATGTCGAGGAAGACGTCCTCAAGGTTTCGATGCGACACGCTGAGTTCGCGCAGCAGGACATCCTGCTGGGCCGCGGCGTGCGCGATGGCCTCAACCAGCTGGGGGCTGCCGTCGCCGCGCACGCGGTAGGAGAGCGGCCTGACGTTTTCCGCTTCTCGGTCCGCAGCGCCGAACGCGCGCAGCGAGTCGTTGAACGTTTCCAAGTCCAGCGCTTGCGCGGTTCCGAACGATACGAGCGGGTAGTCCTCGTGGGAGGTGAGCTCCGCCGGCTCGCCGGTGGCAACGACGCGCCCCCGATCCACAATGACCACGCGGTCTGCCAGCGATTCGGCCTCGTCCATCAGGTGGGTGGTCAGCACGATCGTGGTGCCATCGCGCTTCATCGCATTGACCAGCTCCCACACCGCGAGCCGGGACTGCGCGTCCATGCCTGCGGTGGGTTCGTCGAGGAAGAGGAGCTCGGGCCTGCCGATAATGGCCAGGGCGAGGGAGAGTCGCTGCTGCTGCCCGCCGGAAAGTCTGCGGTACGTCGTTGACGCTACCCCCTCGAGCCCGAGCAGCTCGATGAGCCAGTCGGGGTCGTGCGGGTCCTCGTTGTAGGACGCCGCGAGGTGCAGCATCTCCCGCACCTTGACCCCGGAGTATGATCCGCCGCCCTGGAGCATGATGCCGATGCGGTCTCGAACCCGCTGTGGCTCGGTCGCGGGGTCGTACCCTAAGACTCGGATGGACCCGGAGGTCGGCTGCGTGAACCCCTCACACATCTCGATGGTGGTGGTCTTGCCCGCCCCGTTTGGCCCCAGCAGCGCGAGAAGCTCGCCGCGTTGAGCGGTGAATGAGACCTCGTCGACTGCGCGCTTGGGCCCGAATTGCTTGACTACCTCGTTGAGCACGAGGGCTTCAGGTTCCATGCTTGGCATGGTTGGTTAGTGTAGACCTCTCCCGGCCGTACGGCGGTACCAGAACCACGCTGCGGCGCACATGACCGCAAACCACACCGCGGCAGCGAGATAAATCGTCGCGACGGTCCCCGGCGGCAGCGCGAGCCCGCGCGGCAGCACCAAGAAGCTAAAAAGCGCAGAGTAGATCGCGACGGCAGCCCGGAAGAAGAAGCGATTCGCCCACGCCGCGAGCGGCAGGATCCCCCAGAGCGGATACCAGGGGTGAACCACTGGGAAGAGCAGGACGAGGACGAGCGTTGCCACACCCAGCCCGCCGACAGGGTGGATGGAGCCGCGGAATGTCGCCCAGAGCATGCGCACGAGGAACGCGCCGGCCACGAGGAGCCCCACGCCGCGCGTGATGCCCAAGATCGCCTCCGTGTGATCGCCCAGCTGCAGCAGCATCCCCGTAACACCGCTGATCACGCCGATGTCCGTGGTCAGCGACAGCCAGCTGCGGATCGTCGCCGCGCCGCCTTGCCCGGTGACCCACCCAAGCCCGATTCCGGTGAACCAGGAGATCAGCCCAGCCGTCACCGCAAGGCACCCCGCCTGGACGAGGGCCGCGGTGCAGATTGCGCTTATCGACGCCCGCTTGCCCCCACCTCGCGCCCACACCCGCGCCAGCGCCATGCCCGTAAACCCGAGGGCGATGAACCCGGTGACCTTGACCAGCCCGCCGCAGGACAGGAGCGCCCCCGAGAGGAGGAACAGCGCCCACCCCCGACGCCGCTGCCCGCCGGCCGCAAGCGCGTCGATAGCCCGTAGCCCTACCTCCATACCGACGAGAAGGAACCCGAGCATGATCGACTCGTTGTGGATGCCGGCAATGAGGTGCAGGATTGCCAGCGGGTTCAAGACCCCCAGCCAGAGTGCGGTCGCGCCATGTACGCCGCACCGCCGGGCCAGCGCGCGGATACCCCACGCCGCGGCTACCACGCCCGCGAGCGACAAGACGCGGTGGCACAGAACCCCGAAGTAGATCGAATCCTGGGTGATCCATGACACCGCGGAAGCAATCCCGAGCGCAACGGGGCCGTACGGGCTGGGGGAGTGTGCCCAAATGAACGGGACGGATCGGGCGAGCCGGTCCTCGGTGCCCAGCAGCTCGACGGGGCCCGCGGCGTAGGGGTCCAGCCCTTGCCGAACGATGGATCCCTGGGCGAGGTAGGAGTAGATGTCCTGGGTGAACAAGGGCGCGGTGAGCAGCAGGGGCGCCGCCCACACAAGAAAGGTCCGAAACACCACCCGGGCGCTGATTCGCGCGTGATTGGACCCGGCACCGACAAACGGCCCCATGAGCAGCCACGCGACCACGAGGCAACCGACTCCGATGAGCACGAGGGAGGACGAGGCTTGCAGCATCCTCCCCATAAACGCGCCGCCGGGGAGGTCGAACCAGGGGTTGTCCACCACGGGCAGCGCGCCGCCGCCCAGCCCACCGAGGCCGATCAGGAGCGTGCCGACCGCACCCAACCAGCGAAGGAGTGCGAAGCGGTTGAGCTCAACGACGGACGCGCGAACCCCCTCGTCCGAAATCCCAGCGCGGTGCAGCGCGGCTGAGCGGGAGCCGGGCGCACCGAATCGGGGCAGGGCGTCGACAAGCGTGGACGGCCGCGTGGTCTCGGGGGCGTGGCGTGCAGGGGTCACATCACGCATTCTAAGGCCCGGGTGCTCGAAGAGCGGCAATGCTTTGCGACACGCTGGGGACCCGCCGCAGCGGAAATATTTTGGAAACACTAGTGTTGTGTAAAGGCGAAAGGATCGTCCTTTTGTCACCGGAATTCGCGGAGACGTCGAGCGACACGGAAGCTGAGGTGAAGCAATGGCCGAGCAGCACCACGCTGCGGGGAGCGATACCCGCGGCGAAGTCATGCGCGCTCTTCTCACGCTTGGCCCGGTGACCGCCACCGACATAGCCGCGCAATTAGGCCTTTCCGCCGCCGGTGTGCGCCGCCACCTTGACAAACTCATTGAGTCGGAACTGGCGGAGACGTGCGGTCCGCGCGCCATCGCCGGAGAAGAAGCGACGCGGGGGAGACCTGCCAAGCACTTCCGGCTCACTGACAGCGGGCGGCGCTCATTTGGCACGCAATATGACGACCTCGCGGTCGAGGCCGTCGAAATGATTAAGACACTCGGGGGTGAGGCGGCCGTGCGCGATTTTGCCCGCGCCCGGATTGACAAGATCCTCCGGGGTGTCGACGGGGCCTCCGGGGCCCACACATCGCCGAAAGGAGACAGCGAGGCGGCGCGCACGCAGGCTACCGTTGAAGCTGTCGCCGAGGTGCTTGATCAACATGGGTACGCGGCAACGGTGAGCGCCGTTGGCAACGGAATCCAGTTGTGCCAGCACCACTGCCCAGTCTCCGAGGTTGCGTCCGCGCACCCGGAGATCTGCGAGGCAGAGCACGAGGCGATCTCGGCTCTGGTGGGCAAACACGTGCAGCCGCTCGCGCTGATCGCAGACGGCAACGGCATCTGCACAACCAACATTCCACTCGCCGCTACCGCTACGGCGGCGGGAACCATAAACGAAAGGAGCGGAGACTATGACGAAAGCTAACCCCGCACCCGGCCTGGACAAGCCGATGAATGATGATGAGATCATCGACTCCATCGGCGCCTACAGCTACGGCTGGCACGACTCCGATGTGGCCGGCGCCTCCGCACGGCGCGGTCTGAACAAGGACGTTGTCAAGGACATCTCCGGGATCAAGAACGAGCCGGAATGGATGCTCAACCAGCGCCTCAAGGCGCTCGACATCTTTGACAAGAAGCCGATGCCGACCTGGGGCGCAGACCTCTCCGACATCGACTTCGACAACATTAAGTACTACGTGCGCTCCACGGAGGAGCAGGCGGCCTCGTGGGACGATCTTCCGGAGGACATTAAGCACACCTACGACAAGCTCGGTATTCCTGAGGCGGAGAAGCAGCGTCTCGTCGCCGGCGTTGCGGCTCAGTACGAGTCCGAGGTGGTCTACCACCAGATCCGCGAGGACCTGGAGGAGAAGGGCGTTATCTTCGTCGACACCGATACCGCGCTGCGCGAGCACGAGGAGCTGTTCAAGGAGCACTTCGGCACGGTGATTCCGGCCGGCGACAACAAGTTCTCGGCACTGAACTCCGCTGTCTGGTCTGGTGGTTCCTTTATCTACGTTCCGCCGGGGGTCCACGTGGACATCCCGCTGCAGGCCTACTTCCGCATCAACACTGAAAACATGGGCCAGTTCGAGCGCACTCTGATCATCGTGGATGAGGACGCGTACGTCCACTACGTCGAGGGCTGCACCGCCCCGATCTACAAGTCGGACTCCCTGCACTCCGCGGTCGTGGAGATCATCGTGAAGAAGGGCGGCCGCTGCCGCTACACCACGATCCAGAACTGGTCCGGCAACGTGTACAACCTGGTGACCAAGCGCGCGAAGGCCGAAGAGGGCGCCACCATGGAATGGGTCGACGGCAACATCGGCTCGAAGGTGACCATGAAGTACCCGGCCGTGTGGATGACTGGTGAGCACGCGCGTGGCGAGGTCCTTTCCGTCGCGTTTGCGGGTGAGGGCCAGTTCCAGGACACCGGCGCGAAGATGACCCACATGGCACCGCACACCTCCTCGTCCGTGGTGTCCAAGTCCGTGGCTCGCGGCGGCGGACGTTCCGCGTACCGCGGCCTGATTCAGGTGAACGCGAACGCGCACCACTCCACCTCCAACGTGGAGTGCGACGCCCTGCTGGTGGACGACATCTCCCGTTCCGACACGTACCCCTACAACGACATTCGTAATGACCGAGTCACCCTCGGCCACGAGGCGAAGGTTTCCAAGGTCTCCGAGGAGCAGCTGTTCTACCTCATGAGCCGCGGCATTCCGGAGGAAGAAGCAATGGCTATGATCGTGCGCGGCTTTGTCGAGCCGATCGCCAAGGAGCTCCCGATGGAGTACGCCCTTGAACTGAACCGTCTCATCGAGCTGCAAATGGAAGGATCGGTGGGCTAACCCCAATGACCGTCTCTGTTGATCCCGTACAAAACGCCACCCCGCACAACAACAAGGGTGACCTCTTCCAGTCCTTCACCGTCGACGACTTCCCGGTCCCGGGCGGTCGCGACGAGGTCTGGCGCTTCATTTCCCTGCGTCGCCTTCGTGGTCTGCACAACGGCAAGTTCGCTGACGCCGCAAAGGCGCAGGTAAAGATCGACGCCCCCGAAGCGGTCAGCGTCGAAGAGGTCGCAATTGACGACGATCGCCTCAAGGTGGTTGGCGGCGCCGTCGATCGCGTCGCAGCGCAGGCCTGGTCCTCTGCGAAGTCCGGCTACATCGTGTCCATCCCGGCCGATACCGAGCTGGACGAAGACGTGACCATCACCGTGACCGGTGCTGGGGAGGATGTCACCACGTTCGGCAACATCCTGGTTGAATCGGGCACGCACTCCAAGGCGAACGTCATCCTGCGCTACGAGGGCACCGGTACCCACGCCGACAACGTGAACTGGCACATCGGCGAGGGCTCCCGCGTCCACGCGATTGTGGATGCGGAGTGGAACTCCGATGCTGTCCACATCGGACAGCAGTCCGTGCTGGTCGAGCGCGACGCCACGCTGCGCCACCACGTTGCAACGTTCGGCGGCGAGGTCGTCCGCATAACCCCGCGTGTGAAGTTCGCAGCGCCAGGCGGCGACGCGGAGCTGACCGGCGTCTACTTCGCGGACGCGGGCCAGTACATCGAGAACCGCATGCTCGTTGACCACTCCGTCCCGAACTGCCGCTCCAACGTCCTGTACAAAGGCGCACTGCAGGGCGACAAGCAGTCGTCGCTACCGGAGGCCCGCACCTGCTGGGTTGGCGACGTGCTGATTCGCTCCGACGCGAAGGGCACCGACACCTACGAGACGAACCGCAACCTGGTGCTCACCGATGGCGCACGAGCCGACGCGATTCCCAACCTGGAGATCGAGACCGGCGAGATCGCCGGCGCCGGCCACGCAGCGACCGTGGGACGCTTCGACGACGAGCAGCTGTTCTACCTGCGCTCCCGCGGCATCCCGGAGGACGAGGCGACCCGCCTGATCATCCGCGGATTCTTCAACGAGGTCCTCAACCAGATCCCTGTCGAGTCCGTCCGGGACGAACTCATCGCCCGCGTTGCCGGCGAGCTTGAGCGGAGCAACTCCTAAGCGCCCCAGCTACGTCGCTGTACACCTGTAACACCCGCGTCACCGAATAAAGAAAGCTGAAAACACCGAATGTCTACGCTTGAAATTAAAAACCTGCACGCCAACGTCTTGCCCACGGAGGAAGGTCAGGAGCCGAAGCCGATCCTCAAGGGCGTGAACCTGACCATCAAGGCGGGCGAGACTCACGCAATCATGGGCCCGAACGGCTCCGGCAAGTCCACCCTGGCCTACACCCTTGCGGGCCACCCGAAGTACGAGGTCACCGAGGGCGAGGTGCTGCTCGACGGCGAGAACATCCTGGAGATGGAGATCGACGAGCGCGCTCGCGCCGGCCTCTTCCTGGCAATGCAGTACCCGGTTGAGGTCCCGGGCGTGTCTTCGTCCAACTTCATGCGCTCCGCCGTCACCGCGGTGCGTGGCGAGTCCCCGAAGCTGCGCGAGTGGGTTGCTGAGCTCAACGCCGCCCGCGAGTCCCTGCAGATGGACGCCTCCTTCTCCGAGCGCTCGGTCAACGAGGGCTTCTCCGGCGGCGAGAAGAAGCGCCACGAGGTCATGCAGCTCGCGCTGATGAAGCCGAAGTTCGCTGTCATGGACGAGACCGACTCCGGTCTTGACGTTGACGCGCTGCGCATCGTCTCCGAGGGCATCAACAAGTACCAGGAGGAAACCAACGGCGGCGTCCTCATGATCACCCACTACAAGCGCATCCTCAACTACGTCCAGCCGCAGTTCGTGCACGTGTTTGCTGACGGCAAGATCGTGCAGACCGGCGACGCATCGCTGGCAGACCAGCTCGAGGCAGAAGGCTACGAGAAGTTCATCTAATGGGATACGTCAACGACAACGGAACACTCAACGTGGAGGCGATCCGCGCGGAGTTTCCGATCCTGTCGCGCACCGTGAGGGACGGCAAGAAGCTCGTCTACCTCGACTCCGGTGCGACGTCGCAGCGACCGGAACGCGTGTGGAACGTCGAGCGAGACTTCGTCCTCAACACCTTCGCGCCGGTGCACCGCGGCTCCTACCAGCTTGCTGAAGAAGCCACGGATGCCTACGAGACGGCGCGCGATGCCATCGCGGCGTTCGTCGGCGCGGACGGCCACGAAATCGCGTTTACAAAGAACGCGACTGAGGGACTCAACCTCGTCGCCTATGTGCTTGGCGACGAGCGCGCGGGCGATCTCGCGGTACGTGAAGGCGACACCATCGTCATCACCGAGTTTGAGCACCACGCCAACCTCGTGCCGTGGCAGGAACTCGCCGAGCGCACTGGTGCGACCCTGAAGTGGTACGGCATGACGCCGGACGGGCGGATCGATCTGGACTCGCTCGAACTAGACGAGACCGTCAAAGTCGTGGCGTTTACGCACCAGTCGAACGTCACAGGTGCTGTCGCTGACGTGGACGAGCTGGTGCGCCGCGCGAAGGCCGTCGGCGCGTTGACGGTGCTCGACGCGTGCCAATCGGTGCCGCACATGCCGGTCGACCTGCACGCGCTCGACGTTGACTTCGCTGCATTCTCCGGCCACAAGATGTGCGGTCCGTCGGGCGTCGGCGCCGTGTACGGCAAGGGCGACATTCTCAATCAGCTGCCGCCGTTCCTCACGGGCGGCTCGATGATTGAGATTGTGAAGATGGAAAAGACCACCTTCGCGCCGGCACCGCAGCGTTTTGAGGCGGGCACCCAGATGACCAGCCAGGTCGTGGGGCTAGGTGCCGCAGTCGAGTTCCTCAACGAGGTCGGCATGGACGCCATCCATGCCCACGAGCAGGAGCTCACCGCGTACGCGCTCGAGCAGATGCAGGGCATCGAGGGGCTGCAGATCGCGGGGCCGCTCACCGCAGAGCGGCGCGGCGGGGCGATCTCCTTCACCGTCGACGGCGTGCACCCGCATGACCTCGGTCAGGTGCTGGACTCCGAAGGCGTGGCAATCCGCACCGGGCACCACTGCGCGTGGCCTGCCCACCGCGGCCTGAACCTGCAATCCACCTCGCGCGCAAGCTTCTACCTGTACAACACGAAGGAAGAAGTGGATACGCTGGTGGCAGCGATTGGCAAGGCGAAGGAGTTTTTCGCACGATGAACCTTGAATCGATGTACCAGGAAGTGATCCTGGACCACTACAAGAACCCCCAGTACGCCGGGCTGCGCGAGCCGTACGAGGCGGAAGTGCACCACGTGAACCCGTCCTGCGGCGACGAGCTGACGCTGCGCGTTCACCTGTCCGAGGATGGGAAGACGGTGGAGGATGTTTCCTACGATGCGGCCGGTTGCTCGATCTCGCAGGCGTCGACAAGCGTGATGGCGGAGGAGCTGAAGGGACTCCCCGTCGAGCAGGCGATGGAGAAGCTGGGGTCGTTCGAGGAAATGATCACCTCGCGCGGCACCATCGAGGGCGATCCGGCGTTGATTGGCGACGGCGTTGCGTTCGGTGGCGTGGCGAAATTCCCGGCGCGTGTGAAGTGCGCGCTGCTCGGGTGGAAAGCCTTCGAGGCGGCAACGCACGAGGCCCTGGAGAAAAAGGAGAGCTAGGACATGGCTGAAGACAACGTCAACGAACAGACCACTGCGGCCGACGCTGACGCTGCCAAAGGCGGCTCCGCGTCGAACTTCGGCGGCGCGGGCGAGCGTCCGCCCCAGACCGATGCACAGCTCAAGCTGGCCGGAGAGGTGGAGGCGTTCCTCCGCGACGTGATCGACCCGGAGCTGGGGATCAACGTCGTCGACCTCGGCCTGGTCTACGACCTGTGGATTGAGGAGCGCGACGGCAAGACGATCGCGTGCATCAACATGACGCTCACCTCGCCGGCATGCCCGCTGACAGATGTGCTCGAAGAGCAGGCGCAGCAGGCCGTGGTGGGCAACACCGAGGCGGACGACATCGTGCTCAACTGGGTATGGATGCCGCCGTGGGGCCCGCAGATGATTACTGAAGAGGGCCGCGAGCAGCTCCGCGCTCTCGGGTTCGCGGTGTAGCACCCCTCGGTGTCCCCCTCACGGTTCGCGCCGTGAGGGGGACCTTTTGCATTGCTGACCCGGCTGACCCTGCGGTGTCGATTTGGGGGTGCTTGCTACAGTGATCCCGTGATTGTCACCAATGATCTCGAAGTCCGCGTCGGCGCACGCACGCTCCTGTCTGCGCCCGGTCAGCACCTGCGCGTGCAGCCGGGCGACCGTATCGGGCTGGTGGGGCGAAACGGCGCGGGCAAGACGACGACCATGCGCATCCTCTCGGGGGAAACGGAACCGTATGGCGGTTCGGTGACGCGTTCGGGCGAGATCGGCTACCTGCCGCAGGACTCCAAAGAGGGTGACATCGAGCAGACCGCACGCGCGCGAGTGCTTTCCGCTCGCGGCCTCGACCAGATCCAGCGCTCGATGGCCAAGCAGCAGGAGATCATGGAGACCACCGACGGGGCGGAGCGCGACAAGGCGATTGCCAAGTTCTCCCGCCTGGAGGAGCGGTACCAGGCGCTCGGCGGCTACGAGGCGAACGCGGAGGCGGCGCAGATTTGCGACAACCTCGGTCTGCCCAGCCGAGTCCTGGACCAGCAGCTGAAGACCCTGTCCGGCGGACAGCGCCGCCGCGTGGAGCTTGCGCAGATTCTCTTCTCCTCGCGCCAGGGGTCGGGCAAGTCGCAGACCACGCTGCTTCTCGACGAGCCCACGAACCACCTCGACGCCGACTCGATTAGCTGGCTGCGCAACTTCCTGTCCAAGCACGAGGGCGGGCTCATCATGATCTCGCACGACGTCGAACTGCTCGACGCCGTGTGCAACAAGGTCTGGTTCCTCGACGCCGTCCGCGCCGAGGCGGACGTGTACAACATGGGCTTTGCCAAGTACAAGGACGCACGCGCACTCGACGAGGCGCGCCGCCGCCGCGAGCGCGCCAACGCGGAGAAGAAGGCGTCTGCGCTGCAGAAGCAGGCGGCAAAGCTCGGTGCGAAGGCCACGAAGGCAGCTGCGGCGAAGCAGATGCTCGCGCGCGCCGACCGCATGATGGAGCAACTCGATGAGGTCCGGGTGGCGGACAAGTTTGCGTCGATTAGCTTCCCCGAGCCAGCGCCGTGCGGCAAGACTCCGCTGTACGGCAAGGGGCTGACCAAGATGTACGGCTCGCTCGAGGTCTTTGCCGGGGTTGACCTGGCGATTGACAAGGGTTCGCGCGTGGTCGTGCTGGGCACCAACGGCGCGGGTAAGACGACGCTGCTGAAGCTGCTGGCCGGTGTGGAGCGCACTGACGGCGAGGGCGGCCTCGTGTCGGGTCACGGGCTGAAGATCGGGTACTTCGCGCAGGAGCACGACACGATCGACGGCGACAAGAGCGTCTGGGAGAACACCATCGAGGCCTGCCCCGACGCCGGCCAGCAGGATCTGCGCGGCCTGCTCGGCGCCTTTATGTTCTCGGGCGACAAGCTCGAACAGCCCGCTGGCACTCTCTCCGGCGGTGAGAAGACGCGCCTCGCGCTCGCCACGCTCGTTTCCTCCCGCGCCAATGTGCTGCTTCTCGACGAGCCCACGAACAACCTGGATCCGCAATCTCGCGAGCAGGTGCTTGACGCGCTCAAGACCTACACCGGGGCCGTCGTCCTGGTAACCCACGACCCGGGGGCGGTGCGCGCGCTCGAGCCGGAGCGCGTGATCATCATGCCCGAGGGCGACGAGGACCTGTGGAGCGACGAGTACATGGAGATCGTGGAGCTGGCGTAGCGGGTTGAGTTCGCCCGGCTAGACTCGCTGGTATGACGAAGAACAACGACCTCATCACCATGTTCCGCGACGCGTGGAACGCCATGTCGAGCGACCAGAAGACCATCGTCGGCATGCTGGCCGCCATTGACGCGCTCGGCAAGGCGCTTGCGCTGCGCGACCTTGCGCGTGCGAAAGACGGCAGGGTGCGCGGCCCGAAGTGGCTGTGGGCGCCCATCATTGGCGCGGTGAACACGCTTGGCTGGGCGGCCTACTTCCTCATCGGGAGGAAGCGCCACTAGTTCCTAAAACCGTGCACCGGCGCCGGGATGAAGCCGCCGCGCCGGATCATCTCGGCGCTGCCCTTCGTGTTCACCGGAATGACCGGCGCGTAGCCGAGCAGTCCGCCGAAGTTCACCTCGTCGCCCGGCTTAGTGCCCGGGACTGGGATGAGGCGTGCGGCGGTGGTTTTATGGTTCATGATGCCGATCGCGGCCTCGTCGGCAATCATGCCCGCGATGGATGCTGCGGAAGTGTCGCCCGGGATGGCGATCATGTCGAACCCGACGGAGCAGATCGAAGTCATGGCCTCGAGCTTGTCCATGGAAATCGAGCCGGAGCGGACCGCGTCGATCATGCCCTGGTCCTCGGAGACCGGGATGAAGGAGCCGGACAGGCCACCGACGCGGGAGCAGGCCATCATGCCGCCCTTTTTCACCGCGTCGTTGAGCAGGGCGAGTGCCGCCGTAGTGCCGTGGGTACCCACCTGCTCGAGCCCAATGTGTTCGAGGATGTGCGCCACGGAGTCGCCGACCTCCGCTGTCGGGGCGAGCGAGAGGTCGACGATGCCAAACGGCACGCCGAGTCGTTCGGCGGCCATGTTGCCCACGAGCTGGCCGGCGCGCGTGATCTTAAACGCGGCCTTCTTGATCTCCTCGGCGATCTCGTTAAGCGACGCACCCTTCAGCGGGGTGATCGCGTTGTCCACCACGCCGGGGCCGGATACGCCGACAGAGACGACGGTGTCCGGCTCCTCGATGCCGTGGAACGCGCCAGCCATGAACGGGTTGTCACCCACGGCGTTGGCAAACACGACGAGCTTCGCGCAGGCGATGGAGGACTCGTCCTTGGTCAGCTCGGCGGCCTCCTTGACTACCTCGCCCATGCGCGCCACGGCGTCCATGTTGATGCCGGCGCGCGAGGTACCCACGTTCACGGAGCCACAGACGGCCTGGGTCACGCTCAGCGCCTCGGGGATCGAGTCGATGAGCCGGCGGTCCGAGGACGTCGCACCCTTTTCCACGAGCGCGGAGTAACCTCCGACGAAGTTCACGCCGAGCTCCGACGCCGCCTTGTCCAGGGCACGTGCGATGTCGACCGGGTTTCCATCCACGCCGGCGGCGACGAGCGAGACGGGGGAGACGGAGATGCGCTTGTTCACGATCGGGATGCCCAGCTCGCGCTCGATGCCCTCGCACACCTCGACGAGGCGGGCGGCGCGTGCGGTGACGCGGTCGTAGACCGCCTGGCAGGTGGCGTCCATGGTGGAGCGGGTGCAGCCGATGAGCGAAATGCCCATGGTTACGGTGCGGATGTCCAGACGGTAGTCCTCGATCATCCTAATGACGTCGAGGATGCGGTTGGATTTGAAGTCGAAGTCTGTAGCCATCGCGCCGCCCCTAGACTTCGTTCATCGCGGTGAACAGGTCCTCGGACTGAATGCGCACGACCACCCCGAGTGCGTCGCCCACTTGGGCCAGGTGGTCCTGGAGCTCGCCCATATCCGGGGTGTCGTCCGGCAGTGCGACGCGCATGACCATGGTGAAGTAGTTGTCCATGAGCGTCTGCGAGACGTCGAGAATGTTCAGGTTGCGTTCTGCCGCGGCGCCTGCGACTGCGGCGATGATGCCAACGCGGTCCGGGCCGGTAGTCGTAATAATTGCGTGCATGAGGGACCATCATAGTGGCACGTACGGACGCGGGTGAGAGTTGCGCCACAGCGAGGCCGCGCCGACTTGGTTACGGTGGGTCGCATGACTGAATCTGCGAACACCCCCAATGCTTCTGCACCCCAACCATTTGCCACCACGGCGTCGGAAACGCCTGAGCGCACCGCGCGTGTGCTCGTCATCGGCGCGGGCGGTCACGTGAGCCGCCACTCGGTGCCGCTGCTAGTCCAGCAGGGCCACGAGGTCACCGGCCTTGTGCGCAATCCCGATCACGTCGCCCGCATCGAGCAGGCGGGCGCGCAGGCAATGGTGCGCGACATCACGGACCTCACGGTAGAGCAGTGGGCGGCGCTGCTGTCCAAGTTTGATGTGGTGGTGTGGTCCGCTGGCGCGGGCGGAAGCTCCGCCGAGGCGACCTACGCTGTGGACCGAGACGCGGCGCTGCGCGTCGTGGAAGCGCTTGAGCAGCTCACCGAGCACACGCCCCGACTTCTCATGGTGTCCTACGCGGGCGCGCGCTTCGCCACCACGGATGATGACGGCGCGTGGTACGCCTACGTCGAGTCCAAAAAGACGGTCGATGTGCGCATCATGGACAGCGACCTCGAGCAGGTCATTCTTGGCCCGGGCATGCTTGTCGACGGCCCCGTGCCCGGCTACGCCACCATCGACCTCGAGGGGGACGACGCCCAGGGCCACCCGCAGACCTCGCGCGAGCTCGTCGCTGAAGTGATCGCCGAGCTGGCTGGTCGCGACAGCGTCGCGGGGATTGCGAACCCATTTGAGTTCCAGAACGGGCAGACCCCGGTGCGCGAGATCGGGCGCTAATCCGCCGCGGGACTCCCTCCAGGGCTCCTGCTACACCTTCGGCGCGTGGGCCGGGCTGCGGTCGAAGCAGTATTGCGCGAAGTTCCGCAGGATCGCGTTGGCCCAGGCAACGTCGTGGTTGGGCAAATCGGCGACGATCCGGGCGTAGTCCTCGGCGGGGAAGTACCCGTAGTTGTAGAAGAAGTCCATCCGGGTGTGCATCGCGGCGGCGTCCATTTCAGCGTGGAACTGGGTGGCCCACACGTGGTCGCCGTAGCGGACCATCTGAACGGGGCAAGTAGGTCCGGTGGCGAGGACGGTAAGCGCCTCCGGGAGGCTGTCTACGTCCGGGTTCTCGGTGTGCCCGGTGAGTGCTGTGAACCGCTCCGTGGCGCCGCGCAGCAGCCTGTCGTGGCGGCCGGCAGCCGTCAGCGCAACGCTCGTCGGGCCTGAGTTCTCCGGATGCGTGTGGCCGACGGTGCCACCGAGGTGATCAACCAGCCACGAGATGCCAAAGCAGACGAAAAATACTGGCAGGCCCGATTCGACGACGCCCGCGAGCACCTCGCTAATGTGGCGCTGCCACGGTGAGTACTCGGCGTTGCTGACGTTGAGCGAGCTGCCGCCGATGATGATCCCGCTAATGGCCTCCAGCGAGCCAACTTCCTCGTCGACCCGGTCCAGGATCTTGAGCTCGACGTCAACCTCGCTCAGGCCGGCGGCGTTGAGGACGTCGTGGTATTCGGCGCGCGCGATCTCGGGTGCGAGCTCGCCTTGTCGCAGGGAGAGGAAAAGCAGCTTGGACATAGCGGTAATTCTATACCGCTTGGTCTATTTTTCACTAACCGGCTTACGGACCGACTGCTCGACGAGCGAGAGCATGGCCTCTAGGCGCTCGACGGGCTCGCCCGCAGCGAGCTTGACCACGAATCCTTCGAACACCGTCTCCAGGTAAGTCTGGACAACGTCGATGGCGACGTCCTCGCGCATGGCTCGGTTGGACACGATGCGATCATGGACAGCTTGGTCCAGAACCTCTTGGTGAGCGCGCCACCGTTGCTCAAACTCCGGGTCGGTGCGGAGCTTGCGGACGATCTCCGCGCGGGTGACAAACCAGTCGTTCTTTTCGCGGTGGTGGAGCATGTCGCGCATCACCTCGACCAGGCCCTGGTTGCTCACCACCGCCGCCTGCCGCTCTGCGTCCTCGCTCGCGATGGCGAGAAACAGCGCTTCCTTATCCGCAAAGTGGTGGAAGATTGCCCCGCGCGTCTTGCCCGTAGCCTGTTCGAGCTTGGCCACGGTAGCGCCTTCGAAGCCGTAGTGGGCGAAGCAGAGCCGAGCGGCATCAATGATTTCTTGGCGCCGACGTGCGAGTTCGCCTTCGCTGACGATGGGCATGCGCGGTGCAATCCTTCCTGTAATAGGGAGTGTGTATTGAATAATTCGGTGGTGAGAAAGCGAAGAGGGGCACCCGGGCGGGAAGCCCGGGTTACCCCTCTACAGGGTCAAGGAGTTAGTTCTTGACCATCTGGCGCAGCACGTACTGCAGGATGCCGCCGTGGCGGAAGTACTCTGCCTCACCAGGCGTGTCGACGCGGACAACTGCGTCGAACTCGACCTTCTCGCCGCCGTCCTTCGTTGCTGCAACGTGGACGGTCTCTGGGATCGTGTCGCCGTCGTTAAAGGCGGTGATGCCCGTGACCTCGAAGGTCTCGGTGCCGTCGAGGCCCAGGGAGCCGTGCGACTGGCCCTCGGGGAACTGCAGCGGCAGCACGCCCATGCCGATGAGGTTCGAGCGGTGGATGCGCTCGAAGGACTCCGCGATGACGGCCTTCACACCGAGCAGGTTGGTGCCCTTTGCGGCCCAGTCGCGGGAGGAACCGGTGCCGTACTCCTTGCCGGCGATGACCACGAGCGGGATGTTCTTCTCTGCGTAGTTCATCGCGGCGTCGTAGATGTACGCCTGCGGTGCGCCCTCCTGGGTGAAGTCGCGGGTGTAGCCGCCCTGCTCGTCCACCAGCTCGTTGCGCAGGCGGATGTTGGCGAAGGTACCGCGGACCATGACCTCGTGGTTACCACGACGGGAACCGAAGGAGTTGTAGTCGTGGCGTGCCACACCGTGCTCGTCCAGGTAGTTCGCCGCCGGGGTGCCCGGCTTGATGGAGGAAGCAGGGGAGATGTGGTCGGTGGTCACTGAGTCGCCGAGCTTGGCCAGCACGCGTGCGCCGGCGATGTCCTCGACTGCCTCCGGCTGCTCCGGCATACCGTCGAAGTACGGAGCCTTGCGGATGTAGGTGGAGTCCTCGTTCCAGTCGAAGGTCTTGCCCTGCGGGATGTCCAGGTTCTGCCACTGCTCGTCGCCCTTGAACACGTCGGCGTAGTCAGCCTCGTACATCTCGCGGGAGATGATGCCGGAGATGGTGCTCTCGATCTCTTCGGTGGACGGCCAAACGTCCTTGAGGAAGACGTCGTTGCCGTCGGCGTCCTGGCCGAGCGGCTGGGCGTCGAAGTCGAAGTCCATGGTGCCGGCAATGGAGTACGCGATAACCAGCAGCGGGGAGGCCAGGTAGTTCATCTTCACGTCGGGGGAGATGCGGCCCTCGAAGTTACGGTTACCGGACAGGACCGCGGTGGCGGTCAGGTCGTACTCGTTGATGGCGTCGGAAACCTCGGTCGGCAGCGGGCCGGAGTTACCGATGCAGGATGCGCAGCCAAAGCCGGTGAGGTAGAAGCCGACTGCCTCGAGGTCCTTCCACAGGTCGCCGCGCTCGTAGTAGCCGTCGACAACCTGGGAACCGGGAGCCATGATGGTCTTGACCCACGGCTTGGCGTGCAGGCCCTTTTCAGCAGCCTTGCGCGCGAGCAGTGCGGCGCCGACCATGACGGACGGGTTGGAAGTGTTGGTGCAAGAGGTGATTGCAGCGATGGCAACCATGCCGTGGTCGAGGGTGTACTCGCCGCCCTGCGGGGACTCGACGATGACCGGCTTGGAAGCGCGGCCCTCGGCGCCGTCAGCGGCGGACTCGCCGTGACCCGGCCAGGACTGGTTGTAGTCCACGGTCTCGGACTTCTCGGCGCGCACCGGCTCGGTGACGTCGTTGCCAGCGGTGTTGTAGTCCGGCAGCTGGGTGCGGAAGGTGCTCTTGGCCTCGGAGAGCAGGATGCGGTCCTGCGGGCGCTTCGGGCCGGCGATGGACGGCACGACGGTGGAGAGGTCCAGCTCGAGGTACTCGGAGTACTCGGCCTCCTCGGCGTCCTGCTCCAGCCACATGCCCTGTGCCTTGGCGTATGCCTCGACGCGGTCGATGTCCTCCTGGTCGCGGCCGGTCAGCTCGAGGTAGTTGATGGTCTCCTCGTCGATCGGGAAGATCGCGCAAGTGGAGCCGAACTCCGGGCTCATGTTGCCGATGGTGGCGCGGTTTGCCAGCGGAATCTGCTTGACGCCGTTGCCGTAGAACTCGACGAACTTCTGCACCACGCCGTGCTCGCGGAGCATCTCGGTGATGGTCAGCACGACGTCGGTAGCGGTCACGCCGACCGGGATCTCACCGGTGAGCTTGAAGCCGACAACGCGGGGGATGAGCATGGACACCGGCTGGCCCAGCATGGCCGCCTCTGCCTCGATGCCGCCGACGCCCCAGCCCAGGATGCCCAGGCCGTTCTCCATGGTGGTGTGGGAGTCGGTACCAATGCAGGTATCCGGGTAGGCAAGGCCCTCGTTGTCAAAGACGACGCGGGAGAGGTACTCAATGTTGACCTGGTGGACGATGCCGGTTCCCGGCGGAACGACGCGGAAGTTGGAGAAGTTCTCAGCACCCCAACGCAGGAACTGGTAGCGCTCCTCGTTGCGCTGGTACTCGATCTCGACGTTCTTATCCAGTGCAGCGTCGGAGCCGAATGCCTCGATGATGACGGAGTGGTCAATGACCATCTCGGCCGGGTTCAGCGGGTTGACCTGGTCCGGGCTGCCGCCGAGATCGCTGACCGCCTCGCGCATGGTTGCAAGGTCGACGACGCAGGGCACGCCGGTGAAGTCCTGCATGAGGACGCGGGCCGGGGTGAACTGGATCTCAATCGACGGTTCTGCCGACGGATCCCAGTTGGCGATTGCCTTGATGTGGTCTTCGGTGACGTTCTTGCCGTCCTCGGTGCGCAGCAGGTTCTCGCCGAGCACCTTCAGGGAGTAGGGCAGCTTCTTCATGCCGTCAACCGCATCGAGGGCAAAGTAGTCGTAGGACTTACCGCCGACCTCGAGGGTCTGCTTAGCGTTGAAGGAGTTCTTGCTTTCAGCCACAGTGAGCTCCATTTCTCGTCGTAATGCAAATCTGGGAACTATGACACGTGATGGTCAACCAATAATGATATGCGACCTCTCACGGTTCCGTCGCCATAATAACAGTACGGTCGTTATGTTTTGCGCTAGGGCGCGCTTATCGACGCCCCCGAGTACCCAAATCCCCTCATCCGCGGGGGCAAACACGCCCGGATAACCACAGCACCTGGGCAAACGCAGCGACGGTGAGGGCGGACCGTGCTCACTCTGACCACACTGCCTACCCCCAAACGCGTGGTAGGTTTCCGGTCGCGCATTGGAAGACCGGAGCGCCAAGCGCGACGGCGAGCCGATTACACTTCGAAACGACGGCGAATGAGAGCGGAAAGGGACGACGTGATTCCAGTAGACGTTGACATGGCGAGTCTGGAAGCCCAGCTCCAGGAGGATGGGATCGCCTTTGGGACGGAAAACCCCGTCAACGTACCGCTCGAAGCCGCAATGCGCGACGCGCTGACGCAAGCACCGTCCGACGACATGGGGGCGGCCGGGCTCGTTGTGCTTGAGCAGACCCCACCGCAGATTGCAGACCTTCGCGACGTCGCACAGGACCTCCTCAATGGCACCGGTTACGACACGGTCGTGGTCCGGACGCCGAACGCCGCTATCGCGGTGAGCGATTCGCTCAGCCGGGCGGCGATCGAGCGCGGGCAAACCGCAATGGTGGCCCAGCCTGACTACCCGCAAGGGGTCGTCGCGTTCGCGGAGGCGGCGCAGGGACACTCCGTGGCGTGGGGGATTGCCGTTGGATCGGTGGTGCTCGCGCTTGCGTGCATCGCGGCGTTGTCCGCCTGGCGCGCACGCCGTTAGCCACCCCCTCAATAAGTCAAGTCGTTCGCCTTGACGGTTTTGTCTTGCATCAAGGGATACGCAGCCGCATCGCGATCCCAGCGCAACGGCCATGGCGACTTGTTCCCCCTGCCGGGAAATGTGTCGAACTTCACACTACTTGTTCGTATCGGCTATATCTGCTGTACCTGGCGCTATCAGGTCATGTGAAAAGCCTTGACTGTTGTGGTTTTTGGTAAAGATTGTGCCACAAGTTGATTACGTGTCGTATGGTCTTGCTGTCGGCTCGTGAGCTGAATGCAACACCAATCGTTTCAGGCCTTACTCCTTGACTGAACTCGTCATTCGGTCAAGGCCCCGGTTCGGGCATGTGGGGAAGCACGCCAAGAACCAGGCCGGTAACGAAGGTGGGGCTGAAGGCTCGCGTGCCTGCATCAGTAGTCAACCCATTAGGGCTGCGCGTCAAGGCTGCAGGCTAGTCACCTGTGGCGGTGAATCGTCGAGAAGCACTTTGCTCCTCGCTTGATTTGTCATGCCTGGGCGCGCGGCGTGAGGAGCCCCATTCCGTGGTAGAACCATCGAGGTTCACCCGGTCGGGTCGCGCGCGCATTGCGCTCGGCACGATCGCGTGTTCCACAACTCTGTCTCTCGCGGCGACGCTGGTCACCCCAGTGGCAACCGCGCAACCTGCGTCCATGACGGAGCTGGTCACCAGCATTTCGCAGGCGCAGTCCAACATCGATGACCTGAATTTGAACATCGGCGACCTGCAGGAAAAGGTCAATCAGGCGCTCGTGGACCTCAAGGACGCCCAAGGCCGCGCCGAGCAGGCTCGCCAGGGTGCAGAGGAAGCGAAGAAGCGCCTGGAGGCCTCGGAACACGCCGTCGAGGAGGCGCGAGCAGCGCTCGACGAGGTCACGCGGTCGCAGTACCGCGGCGCCGGCCAGAGCGGCGGGCTCGACATGGCCACCAGCGGTGACGCCCAGAAGGACGTGCTCGACCGTTCGCTGTACCTGCGTCAGCGCAGCGACGAACGCCGGGCGAAGCTCGACGAGGTCGAGCGCGCACGCACCGAGGCAGCCAACGAGGCGTCGATCCAGCGCAAAGCGAGCCAGCTCGCCGAGTCGACCGCCAGCGAGGCGGAGGCCGCGGAGGCCGAGGCCCGCGAGCTGCTCGACTCCACCAGCGAGGCCCTGGCCGAGCAGCGTCGGGAGCGTGATCGGGCGCAGTCCGAGTTGGACAGCGCTCAGGCGTCGTTAGCCGAGCAGCGCCAGGCGTCGGGATCGGCCCCCCAGACCGATGCGAGCGAGTCCGGTAGCCCGACTGAGGCGGCGGACTCGGGCGAGACGGCGGCACTTGCAACCTCCCAGACGGCTGAGTCGGAGGGGGCGCAGCAACAGTCCGCGCAGGGCCAAGCCGCGCAGCCGAGCATTGAAGCGTCCGCTGCCGCCCCTGAGCAGCAGGTCACTGCTGACGAGATCCCCGAGGACGTGGTGCTTCGCGTCGAGCAGCACGCGGCGGACATCGATCCCTCGGTCGCACAGCTGAGCTCGGAGACGGTCGCGCAAGCCCTCACCAACGCCGCCGCAGCGAACGGGGAGAGCCTGCAATCGGAGCCGGAGGCGGGCGCAGCCGGCGCACCCGACGCGCCAGCGCCGTCCTTCGGCGGCATGTCCAGTGACCTGAACATCTCCGAAGACACCATCGCCGCGGCGGCAGGAATCATCGCCGCCGCCGCGATGGTTGGCGCGACCCAAGCCAACCACACAAGCCTGGAAAGCCCGTACGGCTCCTCGAGCGACAGCGAGGTCATCGCGGCGTTCGCCGGCGGGCTGAGCGACGCGCTCGGCGCCGGTGGGGCCGCGCAGGTGAACCAGACCTCGGACGAAGAATCCGCATCCACTGGCACCACTGACAATCTCAACTCCGTGCTCCCGGAGGTCGACTCCGCAGCAACGGTCTCGGACACGATTCAGAGCGCCGTGAGCAAGGCCAGCGGCTCGCAGAGCGCCTCTAGCTCCGGCTCCATCGAGACCGTGATCGCCCGCGCCCAATCCGCCATCGGCACCCCGTACGTGTGGGGCGGCGGTGACGCCAACGGTCCGACCACGGGCGTGGACGGCGGCAGCCAGGCGGGCTTCGATTGCTCGGGCCTCGTGCTCTACGCCTTCGCTGCGGTGGGCATTTCGCTGCCCCACTACACCGGGTACCAGTACCAGCGCGGCACCCAGGTGCCGGCGAGCGAGGCGCAGCGCGGCGACCTCCTGTTCTGGGGTCCGGGCGGCAACCAGCACGTGGCCATCTATCTTGGCGACGGCACCATGATCGAGGCCCCGCAGGCCGGGCAGAACGTGCAGATTTCCCCGGTGCGTTATTCCGGAATGGCCCCGAACGCGGTGCGTTTGCTCTAGGCGGCGAAGCGGTGTGACGCCGCGGATCGCCACCGCACTACCATCAGTGGCATGAAGTTATCTGACTACGATGCACTCCTCGTCCTTTCCTTCGGCGGCCCCGAAGGAAAGGACGAGGTTATTCCGTTTTTGGAGAACGTCACGCGCGGCCGGGGCATTCCCAAGGAACGGCTGGCTACCGTCGGCGAGCACTACTTCCACTTTGGCGGTGTGAGCCCCATTAACCAGCAGAACCGCACGCTGATCACCAACATCAACGCCGAGCTGGAGCGCCGCGGGATCGAGTTGCCCGTCTATTTTGGCAACCGCAATTGGCACCCGTTTGCCGAGGACACCGCGAAGCAGCTCGCCGCAGGCGGCGCGCGCCGCGTCCTCGTCTTCGCCACGAGCGCGTGGGGCGGCTATTCCGCCTGCAGGCAGTACGACGAGGACATCCAGCGCATGCGCGAGGTGGCACCCGAGGTCGAGTTCACCAAGCTGTGGCAGTTTTACGGCAACGAGGCGTTCATCGACCAGGTGGCGGCAGGCCTCAAGGAGGCGCTCGCGCAGGCGCAGGGGAAGGACTACCGGGTGCTGTTTACCGCCCACAGCGTGCCCACGGCGGCCGATGTCGCCTCGGGCGGCCCCGATAACGCAAACCTCTACTCCCGGCAGGTCGCGGAGGCCGCGCGGCTCGTCGCGGAGCGCGCTGGCGCGCCCGACTACGAGGTGGTCTGGCAATCCAGGTCGGGCAACCCGGCCACGCCGTGGCTCGAGCCGGATGTGGTGGACCGGGCGGAGGCGCTTGCCGACGCCAACGTGCAGCACCTCATCTGCGTCCCCATCGGGTTCATTACGGACCACATGGAGGTCGTGTGGGACCTGGACACTGAGCTGCAGCACGCCTGCGACAACCGCGGGGTCACGCTGGACCGCGTCGCGACCGTCGGGCTGACCCAGGAGTTTGCGTCCATGGTCGTCGACATCGCGGAGGCGGTCGCCCGGGGCGAGCAACCAGCGAGCCTGTCGACGCTCACCGTCCAGGGCTGCACCCGCAACGGCGCCCCGTGCTGCGAAGGGTGCTGCGAGCCGCAGAAGCGGCCCGCCCGCGCGCTCAACGGCTAAGCACCGCCGGTGGACCCCGCGTACTCGCGCTGGTAGTCCACCACCGCGTCGGCGACGCCTGCCATGCGGGCGGTACGGATATGGCGCCACAGCGCGAAGAGCTGGGGGTCGAAGGAGTGATCGTCCAACCGGTCGGTCACTGTCTCAATGATCGCCGCCACCCGGTCAGCACGGGCGAACAGCTTCGCCGCGCGCGGCGTGACGCCCGCAGGCAAGCCGGGTGTGTCGTAGAAGTCCGCGAGCGTCCCCACAGTCAGGCGCGGGTGGGGGAGTTCGCGAAGTACTTGGTTTGCGGGGTTGGCGGAGCGGGTGGCGTCGATAAGCACTGCTGCCTGGTTGGTTGCCTGGGACAGGAGCGCGTCGGCCTCGCCGGGGCTGAGCCACGCGGGCTCCGGGAGCCGGCGGGACTCCTCGAACCACCGCCAGTGCACGGACGCGCCCGTGTACTCGGGGACGAGGATGTGCGATTGGTCCGCGCCACGGACGACGATCGCGCCGGCCGGGGTGAGAGCTTCCATAGCGGGGCTGCCTGCGATGAGTCCGGCGGCCTGGCCCGGTCCCCAGAGGATGAGGCGGACCGCTGGACCCGGGGTGTCCAGGTCGGCTGCGGCGCGGACGTCGCGAAGCAGCGGCAACAACGGGCCGCCGAGGTATTCGTGGGTGCCGCCGAGGTCGCGCAAGGAGTCCATGGTTTCGTCGCTGGATTCGACGTTGTACAGCCATGCGGCGAGCCACACGGCAGTGTTCTGGAGCGGTGAATAAACCTCGGCACGAGTTTGCATCCGGGGTATCCTAACAGGAACCGGGGGTTGGGGAAGATACACTCTGGTCACTATGAGCTATGACGACCGCTACGGAGCAGACATTTTTCAGGGTCATGCGCGACGCAAGCGCCCGACCTACCCGGAGATGCCGGCAAAGCCCGGGATCATCGTCGAGATCGTGGGCAACGACTTCGTTGGGGCCGTCATCGGCTTTGAGCGCACCTACGACGGCGACTTCGTCCGCCTCGAAGACCGCTACGGCACCGAACGACTGTTTAAGATGCTGCCCGGCGCGTTCATGGTGGAGGGACAGCGCGTCACGCTCACCCGCTACGTGCCCAAGCAGGACTCCGGGCCGAAGCGCTCCAACTCGGGGTCCCGAAAGGTTGAAAATGTCCGCGCGAAGGTGGCCATGCCGAGCCGGATCTGGGTCGAGGGCATTCACGACGCCGCGATTGTGGAAAAGGTCTGGGGCCACGACCTCCGCGTCGAAGGCGTCGTCGTGGAGTACCTCGAAGGGTTGGACAACCTCCAGGCGCGCCTAGACGAGTTTCAGCCGGGGCCTGGGCGCCGAATCGGCGTGCTCGCAGACCACCTCGTCGAGGGCACGAAGGAGTCGCGCCTGGTCCGCAACGTCGGCGAACACGTGCTCGTGACGGGGCACCCATACATCGACATTTGGGCCGCGGTGAAGCCGGAGAAGCTGCGAATCCCCGCCTGGCCAGACGTGCCGTACGGGGAGGACTGGAAGACGGGCGTGTGCAAACGCCTCGGCTGGTCGGACCCGAAGGATGGGTGGCGCCGTGTGTACTCGGCGGTGGAGACGTTCCGCGATCTCGACTCGACCCTGATCGGCGCCGTAGAACGGCTCGTCGACTTTGTCACCAATCCAGAGTTGTCCAAAGAGGATCTGTAAGCTCCTGTAACCTTGAGCACGTGGGAGCACTCGTTTGGTTTGTCGCAGCAGCTGTCCTCGCCGGCCTTGAATTGGCGGTGGGTGAGTTCACGCTACTCATGCTCGGGGCCGGCGCACTCACTACCGCCGGGGTGGCACTGGCCGGGGTTCCGCTGTGGGCGGAAGTCCTCGCGTTCGTCGCCTCCTCGGCGGCGTTCTGGTTTTTCTTGCGGCCTTACCTGCACAAGCGCTACCACCAGCCGAAGGTGTACGACGATTCCCCGCGAGCCCTGGTGGGGCAGCGCGCGGAGGTGCTCGAGGCCTTCGGCCCCACGGGCGGCCAGGTCCGGATGGACGGTTCCATCTGGTCCGCGAGGTCGCTGGATCCGGCGGACACGATCGTCGCCGGCGATATTGTCACAGTGGCAGACATTGACGGCCCTGTCGCGGTCGTCTGGAAGGAACGTTAGATGGGCCCAACTATTGTCCTCGTCGTCATCATTGCGCTGGTGGCGGCGCTCCTCTTCGCATCGGTGAAACTGATTCCACAGGGTGAAGCCGCGGTGATCGAGCGGCTTGGCCGCTACACCCGCACGGTCTCCGGTGGCTTGACCCTCCTCATCCCGTTCATTGACTCCGTCCGCGCACGCGTGGACACCCGCGAGCGCGTCGTGTCCTTCCCGCCGCAGGCCGTGATCACGCAGGACAACCTCACCGTCGCCATCGACACGGTGGTCACGTTTCAGATCAACGATCCCGCCAAGGCCATCTACGGCGTGGACAACTATCTTGTCGGCGTGGAGCAGATTTCTACCGCCACACTGCGCGACGTGGTTGGCGGCATGACGCTTGAAGAGACGTTGACCTCCCGCGAAACCATCAACCGCCGCCTGCGCGGCGAACTTGACGCGGCCACCGGCAAGTGGGGCCTTCGTATCAGCCGAGTTGAGCTTAAGGCCATTGAACCGCCGCCGTCGATCCAGCAGTCCATGGAGATGCAGATGAAGGCGGACCGAGAAAAGCGCGCAATGATCCTCACCGCAGAGGGCAGGCGCGAATCCGACATCAAAACTGCCGAGGGCGAGAAGCAAGCACGCATCCTCTCCGCCGAGGGCGAGAAGCACGCCGCCATTCTGAACGCGGAGGCGGAGCGTCAGGCTATGATCCTGCGCGCAGAGGGCGAGCGCGCCGCGAAGTACTTGGCCGCACAGGGCGAGGCACGCGCGATCCAGAAGGTCAACGCGGCCGTGAAGTCCTCAGGCGTCACACCGGAGCTCCTGGCGTACCAGTACCTGGAGAAGCTGCCCAAGATCGCGGAAAACGAAGCGGCCACGATGTGGATGATCCCGTCCCAGTTCGGCGATTCGCTGCAGCAGTTTGCGCAGGCGTTCGCGGGCAAGGGCGAGGACGGCGTGTTCCGCTACGAACCTGCAAACGTGGACGAGGAAACCAAGGAGATGGCGGAGGCGGAAAACACGGACTCCTGGTTCGACACCTCGACCGACCCGGAGCTGGCTAAGGCGCTCGCCGAGGCCCGCGCGGTAGCCAACAAGCATGTCGACGACCCGGATCCGACGCAAGACGCCCCGCAGGTTGCCCCGGGAAGCAGTCGCCGTGAACTCGGTGCGGGCCCGCAGGATCCGCTGCCAGCCGACGAACCGAATCGCCCGTATCAGGGGTAGCGCATCAAGCGCTTTGCGACGCCTGCGTGAGCAAGTTTAGCGCCAGCTTCCACCCCGACTGCTCCGCCTGCCAGCCGGCGGCCTGCAGCCGCTGGCTCATCGCCTGCTTGGAGATGCCCAGCTCCGCAGCCGCTTCGTTCTGATTGAGGCCGCCTCGCACCAGCGAGGTGGCCTCTCGGCCTTCCAGGGTGCGCTTGTGCAGCACGTAGCCCAGAAGCGCGAACGTCGCCTCGATGTCGTTTGCGGAGGTGCCCGGGTCCGGCGTGTCCACTACGACCTTCACCTGCGCGGGTCGCGTGCCCACCGCGTCCGTCGCCGCGAAGACGGCGCGTCCGTGTCCCGTGATCCCCAGGCCGATGGCCCAGTCGCCGTCGGAGAGTAGCGCCATGATCACGTTGAGCGCGTGCTCGGGCCCGACGACATCGGCGCGGATGTCCTCCACGCTGCACAGTTCAAACTCGCCGACGCCAGGCAGCGTCGCGAGCGCCTCAGCCGAGCGCCGCACGACCTCGGCGCGCGCCTTATCCCTTCCCCGGTACCTCGCGTGGACTGCAATCATGACCGAGATGTTACGCCTGGTCTACGTTCAGGCCTTTACTCTTCGGGGTGGGCGTGTCGCGGGTGGGCATGGTGGCGTCGATAAGCAAGCCCCCGACACCCAGCACCGCTAACACGACAACGGCGACGATGACCCACGGGTTGGCGTGGCCCGTGAGCGTGTCTCCGAAGACTGCGACGAGCACGGTGTTGGGCGCTGAGCCGAGGAGCGTGGCGATGGCGAAGGGAAGGACGCGTACACGGGTGAGTGCTGCGGCATAGTTCATGATGGAGAAGGGGACTCCAGCGATCATGCGCAGGCTGGTCACGGCCAGCCAGCCGCGCTGCTCCAGGCGCGCGTTGATCTTTTGCACGGCGGGGTGGGTGAGGCGGGGTTCGACCCAATCGCGCAGCAGGAATCGCACGATGAGGAGCGAGATGACCGCGGCGACCGTGGTCGCCGTCAGCGAGAGCGCGATGCCGAGCCCGGTGCCGAAGAGGATGCCTGCAGACAGTGTCATGACCGTCCGCGGGATGGGGAACTGCGTGATGAGTACGTAGAGCAGCCAGAAAACGAGCGGGAACCAGGGGCCGGTCGATTCCGCCCACGTGCGGAGCGTGGCGAGGGAGGGGACGTCCAGGAGCCACCACGCCGCAACGAACCCCACCGCAGCGAGCGCGAGCAGCGCGATCCGACCGGTTGAGGGGCGCGCTGTAGGTTGACGCTGCGCCACCGCCAAACCTCCTTGTACAAAAAGAAAACCGGCCTCCATCGTAGGAGGCCGGTCGGTTGTGCCCGAGGGGGGACTTGAACCCCCACGTCCGTTAATAGGACACTAGCACCTCAAGCTAGCGCGTCTGCCATTCCGCCACCCGGGCCGGGTGTTTCAACCTCTCGGCTGGGCACTTGAAACACTATAAGGTGCACGGCGTAAAACACACAAATCGCCTGCACAACGCCGCTTTTTAGGGTGCAATGGACACAATTGCGCTTCCAAACCACACCCTTGGCATTCTGCCGCTCCCGCCCATCACGCATCACGCCGTGATCCCACAGAACTTTTAGTGAAAATCATGGCGAAAGTCACAGCGCTGGGGTAGAAATATCTGTATGACTGCTTCCTACGTTTCAGACCGTTTTCCCGGCCCGGACCCGTACGCAGCGTTGAAGGACCTGCCGTCGTTCCCGCTTAGCTCCACCGACTTCGAGGACGGCGCCGAGCTGCCCGACTCCCTGGTCGGCGACGATGCCACGTCGCCTCAGCTGGCCTGGTCCGACCTTCCGGAGGGGACCAAGTCCCTGGCCATTACGTGCTACGACCCAGACGCGCCGACGACCTCTGGCTTCTGGCACTGGGCCGCGTTCAACATTCCGGTGAGCACGCAGTCCATTGCGACCGGCGATGCGTCCAAGGAGGACTTGGGCGTCGGTGCGATCCAGCTGGTTGGTGATTCGGGCGCGCCTGGCTTCTACGGCGCGAACCCGCCCGCGGGGCACGGCCCGCACCGCTACCTGTTCGCGGTGCACGCGGTCGACGTGGAGGAGCTGCCGGCGGACCAGATCGCGAACCCGACGCAGCTCGGCTTTAACCTGTACTTCCACAGCGTGGGCCGCGCGATCGCGTGGGGCTGGACCGAGACCAAGTAGACCGATCCGTCATGGCCCCGCTTCAACTTCGCGTCGGCGGAGCGTTTATCACGCTCGCCGCCGCGCTCTTCCTCTTTACTATTCTCTCGGTCTTGCGTGGTGAGGAGCTCTTTGCCCTCACACTCCAAACCCTGACCGTCCTCATCGCTGCGGTGATCATCGGCGCGTTCGCTACGGTGAGCACCTCACACGAGGGTTCGCGCACGCAGGTCGCCGCGCTTATTATCGCGCTCGTGCTCATCGGCTTGGGCGTCGCGTTGCCTACGCACACGCTCTTCTACACGCAGACGTACTGGCCCGCCCTGTGGGGCGTCGCAGCGTTACTCTGCGCCATCGTGCTGCGACGCACTACGCGCCCACGGGCGTAAGCGGGGGAGCGACTACCGCAGGTAGGGCAGCTCGCTGCCCACCGCCTGCGCGATGTTTTCCAGCCCGTGGGCGCGCACCTGCGCCGCGATCCCGCGGTGAATACGGCTGATCCAGGCCGGACCGCCGTAGATGAACCCGGTGTAGCCCTGGAGAAGGCTGGCGCCTGCGGCGATGCGCTCCCACGCCTGCTCCGGCGTGGAAATACCCCCAACGCTCATGAGCGTCAGCTGGTCGCCCACGCGCGCGTGCAGCCGGCGCAGGACCTCAAGGGCGCGATCGTTCAGCGGCGCGCCTGAGATGCCACCGGCGCCCATCGCTTCCACCTCATCCGCGGGGGTGCGCAGGCCCTCGCGCGAAATGGTCGTGTTGGTGGCCACGATGCCGGCGAGCCCCAGCTCCACGGCCAGGTCGGCGACCGCGTCGATGTCCTCGTCGGAGAGGTCCGGGGCGATCTTGACCAGCACCGGAGTGGCGGTGGACTCTGCAACGACGGAGAGGATCGGGCGCAACTCCTCAACCGCCTGGAGGTCGCGCAGGCCGGGCGTGTTTGGCGAGGACACGTTTACCACCAAGTAATCAGCGTGCGGCCCCAGCACGGTGGCGCCGGCCCGGTAGTCCGCCACCGCGTCGGTCGCCGTCTTGTTCTTGCCGATGTTGATGCCCACAATGTCGTCCGACTTCCGGGCGTCCAGGTTCAGCGCGGCGGGCAGGGCGCCGTCGTTGTTGAACCCCATGCGGTTGAGGATCGCTTTGTCCGCGGGGAGGCGGAACAGGCGCGGAGCCGGGTTACCGGGCTGCGCCTTCGGCGTGACCGTCCCGACCTCCGCGTAGCCAAAGCCGAGCGCGCCCCACGCGTCGAGGGACGACGCGTTCTTGTCAAAGCCGGCGGCAAGGCCCAGCGGCGCGGGGAAACGAACGCCAAAGCACTCCTGCTCGAGCGCGGAGTCGTGCACGCGCACGACGCGCTCCGCGAGTCGGTTCACCGGGCTCGCCACGTGCAGCGCGCGCAAGCCTGCGTTGATGATCCCGTGGATGCGCTCGGGCGGAAGGAGGAACATCGCCTTCAGCGCGGCGGCGTACGCCGCGTCGTAGGCCGCTTCGGAAGCCTTCGTCAGTTGCGTACCGTCGGGCAGGGAGTGCATTGCTTTCTGGAGAAACGTCATGATTAACCCTCGTTGTGCTGGGAGGAAGGAGACTGTTGGGTCGGGGCGTCGGCCGCTGCGGTCGCCGCCGGCAGTTCGTCGAGGTGGAGCTCGTCCGGCTCAACGACCTGGAGGCCGCCGCCGGAGGCGGAGGCGATGAGCAGCGTGGCGTCGTCAAGCGTGGCAATGCTCTGCGCATCGCCCACCGTGGCCAGCTCACCCCGCTGAAGCGGAACGCCGCGCGAGATGTCGTAGCCGGTGGCGGTGTTCGTCGCCGTCGAGGTGACCCACGCGACCTGGTTGCTGTTGTCCCAGGCGGCGTCCCACGGGCTCTCCGGGACCGGGGCCATCTGGTGCAGACGGATGATGTCGTCGGTGGTGTAGACGAGGAGCTGGTCGCCCGTGGCGTCGGCGGCAAGCAGCAGACCATTCGCCCCGGCGGCGATCTTGCCCACCCCGAGACCTGCGCGCAGTGTGCCGCCCTGGCGCCCGTTGCCCCAATCGATGTCCTGGACGGTGGTGTCGAAGCGGTTGGTACGCACAACGCTGTCCGCCTGGCCGTCGACGGGTATGGCCTGGAGCTGGTCGGTCTCGCGCGCCACCGAGAAGGTGTCCGCGAGCTCACCGTCGCGGTAGAGCCAGACATCGCGCTCGCTGTTGCTGCCGGCGAGCACGTCACCACTGGAAGTCACCGTCGCGGACGTTACGCGCTCATCCACATCGAGCGTGTCCGCCTGCCCGGGGTCATCGGCGCGCACCAGCATGATCGAGGTGCCGCAGCCCAGCGCGAACGTGCCCGCGTTTGCAGAGACATCGCCGCACTCGCCGGAAAGCGGATGCGCGGCGGCGCTGCCGTCCCGCAGCTGGTCGAGGGTGCCCACCGTGAGTGCATTGGCGGTGCGGACGGCGATCACGCCGTCGGTGGTGTCGAGGTCTTCGATGGCGTCGAAGGGGAAGACCGTCCCGGCGGGGTCCGCGGCCTGCGGCGACGGATCGGGCGTCGCGTTGCCCATGCTTTCTTCCAGCTGGTCACCCGTCACATCCGAACCGCAGGCGACGAGCGCCAAGGACGTCGCGGCCGCGAGCGCAACGGCAAATCTCTTTCCGTATTTCACAACCCCTAACCCTAGCAACCTGCCAGCTTCGCTCCGGCCGTGTGTGTTCGGTCCCTGCAGCCACTCGCGGGTAGTGTGTTCTGCCATGACTGATCCGACACAGTTGGCCGAATCCATGTCCTGGGTTCAGGTCATCGTCCTCTCTATCGTGCAAGGGCTCACCGAGTTCCTCCCGGTCTCTTCGTCCGGGCACCTCCGCATCGTCTCGCAGCTCTTCTGGGGCGAAGACGCCGGCGCGAGCTTCACCGCCGTCATTCAGCTGGGGACCGAGCTCGCGGTCCTGGTCTACTTTGCCAAGGACATCTGGCGCTACCTCTCCGGCTGGTTCGTCGGCCTTGCAAACAAGGACAAGCGCGGTTTTGACTACCGCATGGGCTGGATGGTCATCGCCGGCACCATCCCCGTCGCTGTGTTGGGCGTCCTTCTCAAGGACCTCATCCGAGACAACTTCCGCAACCTCTGGATTACCGCGACGGTGCTCATCATTTTCTCGCTCGTCTTCATTCTTGCGGAGCGCCGCGGCACCAAGACCCGCGGCTTCGAGGACCTGACCATGAAGGACGCCGTGCTCATGGGCTTCTGGCAGTGCCTCGCGCTGATTCCGGGCGTCTCCCGCTCCGGCGGCACCATCTCCGGCGGCCTGTTCCTCAACCTCGAACGCGAGGTGGCCACCCGCTTTAGCTTCCTGCTCGCCATTCCCGCAGTGCTCGCGTCGGGCCTCTTTTCGCTTCCCGACGCCTTCAACCCCGAAAGCGGACAAGCCGCCAGCGGCAGCCAACTCCTCATTGGTTCCGCCATCGCGTTCGTCCTTGGCTACGTCTCCATCGCCTGGCTGCTGAAGTTCGTGTCCAACCACTCCTTCGCCTGGTTCGCCGCGTACCGCATCCCGCTCGGCCTCGTGGTCATGCTGCTGCTGGGAACCGGCGTGATGGCGGCCGGCTAAGAGCCATGGGGCCAGCGCACAGCGTCGATTAGCGGCGCCCCCGGCAGCAGTGGGTAGGGTAGTGGCCATGCAATCCTGGCCTACTCCTCATGTCGCTGCTGTTGCTGGCATCCCTCGCCCCCTGCAGCTGTACGACACCGCGGATCGACACGTTCACGCCGTCGACGTCACGCCGAACGCCAACGGGGAGGTGGGCATGTACGTCTGCGGCATTACCCCGTACGATTCCACGCACCTCGGGCACGCCGCGACCTATCTGACCTTTGACCTGGTGCACCGACAGCTGCTGGCCAACGGCCACAAAGTGCATTACGTCCAGAACGTCACCGACGTGGACGACCCCCTCTTCGAGCGCGCGGATCGTGACGGCGTGGACTGGCGCGAGCTCGGCCGCAGCCAGATTGCCCTGTTCCGCAGTGACATGGAGGAGCTCTCCGTGATACCGCCGCGCGACTTCATCGGCGCGATGGAAGCTGTCGACGAAGTTGCCGCCATGGTGCAAACGCTGCTGGACAACGGTTCCGCCTACCGCCTCGACCAGGGCGACGTGTACGCGTCGATTCACGCCACCAAGCAATTTGGCTACGAGTCCAACTACGACCGCGCCACGATGGAGAAGTTCTTCGCAGAGCGCGGCGGCGACCCCGATCGCGAAGGCAAGCAGGATACGCTCGACGCACTGGTGTGGCGCGGCCCCCGTAAGGGCGAGCCCGCGTGGCAGACCAAGATCGGCCCGGGGCGCCCCGGATGGCACGTCGAGTGTTCCGCCATTGCGACCAACCGATTGGGGCGCACCTTTGCCATCCAGGGCGGCGGTTCGGACCTCGCCTTCCCGCACCACGAGTTCTCCGCCGCGCACGCGGAGGCGGCCTACGCGGAACCGCGCATGGCGGGCCACTACGTGCACTCGGGCATGATCGCCCTCAACGGCGTGAAGATGTCCAAGTCGCTGGGCAACCTCGTGTTCGTGCACAAGCTGACCGCGCAGGGACACAGCGCCGCCGCGATCCGACTCGCCGTGTTTGCCGGGCACTACCGCGAGGACCGTGACTTTTCCTACCGCGGCCTCGAGGCCGCAGAGCAGCGCCTGGCCCGCTGGCAGGAGCGACTCGCGCAACCCGTCACGGAGGCGGAAGCGCTGGCCAACGTCAACGAGCTGCGCACCGCGCTGGCGGACGACCTGGACACCCCGCGCGCCCTGCGGGTGTTGGACATGGCCCGCGGCGACCACGACAACATCCTGGTGAACGCGATCGACGGCCTGCTCGGGGTGCGCGTTTTCGCGTAGTCGATCACAATGGGAAGCATGACGCAACCAGAGACCTCGATTCGCGCCCGACTGCAGCCGGACGTTGACCAGTTCATCGATGACCTCCGCACCTTTGCCACCGGCTCCTACCTGCAAGAAAGCGACAAGGAGCTGTGGGAGCAGCCGTTCGACCCGGAGGCGCTGCCGGAGCTCAAGCAGATCATCGAAATGTTCCTTGACGCATTCGACCTCATTGAGTCATCGCCGGACGGAGAGCGGTTGAAGGCCCTCGTGCAGCCGTTCTACGACAACCTGGAGCAGTTCAACGCCAAGCACGAGTACGCGGTGCTCGAACCGGAGGAGAAGTCGGAGCTTGCGGACGTGGTCCGTCGCGCCGCAATCGCGTCCGGCGCGGACGATGAGGCCCTCGGGGAGCTGCCCGACTTTGAGTAGCGCGATCGCCGCTCCAGCAGCCATCTTCTGGGACATGGACGGCACTCTCATCAACACCGAACCCCTCTGGGCGGAGGCCACGTTCGAACTCTCGGAGAAGCTCGGACGCAGGCTGTCCCCTGAAGAGCGCAAGAAGACCGAGGGCGCGAGCTTCGCGGAATCCCTGGGCATCTGCGCGCGGTGGGCGGGCTACGAGCTTGCCAACGGCGAGCAGGACGAGCTCCGCGCCTGGATGTACCAGCGCATGGCCGAGAAGTTGGCCGGCGGTATCGAACTCAACCCGGGCATCCGCCCCCTGCTCGAACAGCTGCGCGCTGCCGGGGTGCCCATGTTTGTCACAACGAACACGGAGCGCACTCTGGCGGACCGCTGTATCGCGGCCATCGGCGCGGCACTGTTCACGGACTCCATCACGGGCGACGAGGTCACCCACCCCAAGCCGGCGCCCGACATGTACGAAGAGGCAGCGAGCCGGGTTGGTGCTCCCACCGCGGAGTGTCTCGTCGTGGAGGATTCCTGGACTGGCATGTCCGCCGCCGCGGAGTCCGGGTGCCGCGTCCTCGGGCTCGGCGACCCGGTCCCGAGCGGGGTCTACCAATTCGACCCGGCTCGCTTTGTCGGCGCCACCGCGGAGGATCTCTTTTCCTGGTTTGCCACGGCGGCGCGCGAGGTCCGCTAAGGTTTGAAGGCGTGAAATCCTTCGATGACCTTTTCGCAGAACTGACCCAAAAGACCGCAGACCGCCCGGCTGGGTCCGGCACGGTTGACGCCTTGGACAAGGGCGCGCATTTCATTGGGAAGAAGATCATCGAGGAAGCCGGCGAGGTCTGGATCGCCGCCGAATACCAGTCGGACGAGGAGCTGGCCGAGGAGATGAGCCAGCTGCTCTATTGGACGCAGGTGATGATGCTCAAGCGCGGCCTCACCCCGGACGACCTGTACAAGTACCTCTAGATCCCCAGCGGAGAACCACCCATGGAGAAATCGTTGATCAAGCTCGCCGTTCCAAATAAGGGTTCGCTCTCGGAGCACGCGCTGCAGGTGCTCAAGGAGGCCGGGTACAAGGGCCGCGGCGCGAACAAGGCGCTCAATATTGTTGACGAGCCCAACGGCGTCGAGTTCTTCTTCCTCCGCCCGAAGGACATCGCCATCTACGTTGCCCAGGGCCACCTCGACCTGGGAATTACCGGCCGCGACCTCGCCGCAGACTCCCGCGCGCAGGTCGAGGAAGTCCTGGACCTCGGGTTCGGCTCCTCCACCTTCCACTTTGCCGCGAAGCAGGGTGAGCAGTGGGCGGTCGAGGACCTCGCAGGCAAGCGCATCGCCACCTCCTACCCACACCTCGTGGAGGACTACCTCGCCCAGCGCGGGATTACCCCCAGCCAGGTCATCCGCCTCGACGGGGCAGTGGAGATCTCAATCAAGCTCGGCGTCGCCGACGTGATCGCGGACGTCGTCTCCACGGGCGCCACCCTCCGCCAGCAGGGGCTCGCTCCGTTCGGCGAGCCGATTATTTCCAGCGCGGCGGTTGTCGTGAAGCGCCAGGGCATGCAGCTTGACGACGCCCACGTGAAGGTCCTCAACCGCATCGAGGGCATCCTCAACGCGCACAACTACCTGATGATCGACTACAACGTCTGCCGCGATAACCTCGACGCGGTACTGGCGCTGACCCCGGGCATCACGGGGCCGACGGTCTCGCCGCTGTCGCGCGAGAACTGGGTTGCGGTCCGCGCGATGGTCCCGCGCGCGACGGCTAACCAGGTGATGGATCAGCTGGCTGAGCTGGGCACAGAGGGCACGATCGCCACTGAGCTGCGCATCGCGCGCCTCTAGTTTTCACCCCCGAAGCGGGCAAATGATGAGCGGTAAAAGTCCGTTCCGTACGATGGTCCGCATGACGACTCGCAAAGAAGAAGACCTGCTCGGCACGATGGACGTCCCGGCGGACGTCTACTACGGCATCCACACCCTGCGCGCCATGGAGAATTTCCAAATCTCCGGCGAAACGATCAACGATGTGCCCGATTTTATTCGCGGCATGGTGCAGGTGAAAAAGGCTGCGGCGCTGGCCAACCGCCGCCTGCACGCACTGCCCAAGGCGAAAGCGGAGGCGATCGTGTGGGCCTGCGACCAGATCCTGGAAGAGGGGCGCTGCATGGACCAGTTCCCGATCGACGCGTTCCAAGGCGGCGCCGGCACCTCGGTGAACATGAACACCAACGAGGTCGTGGCGAACCTTGCGCTGGAGCACATTGGCAAGGGCAAAGGCGAGTACAGCGAGATCAACCCGAACGACGACGTGAACATGTCGCAGTCGACGAACGACGCGTACCCGACCGGCTTCCGCCTCGGCTTGTACTACGCCGTCCAGGGCCTCATCGAGGAATTCGACCTCTTGCAGAAGGCGTTCCGCGCCAAGGGCGATGAGTTTGCGGACATCATCAAGATGGGACGTACGCAGCTCCAGGACGCCGTCCCGATGACGCTGGGCGAGGAGTTCACCGCCTTCGGCGAGAACCTGGGCGAGGAGAACCGCACGCTGGTCAACGCGGCGAACGTGCTCCTGGAGATCAACCTGGGTGCGACCGCCATCGGCACCGGCATCAACACGCCGAAGGGCTACCGCGACCAGGTTGTTGCGGCGCTGCGCGAGGTCACCGAGCTGGAGATCCAGGCGTCCCCGAACCTGATCGAGGCGACCTCGGATACCGGCGGCTACGTCATGATGCACGGCGCGATCAAGCGCGCTGCGATGAAGATGTCCAAGATCAGCAACGACCTGCGCCTGCTGTCCTCCGGGCCGCGCGCCGGCCTCAATGAGATCAACCTGCCGGAGCGCCAGGCCGGCTCGTCGATCATGCCGGCGAAGGTGAACCCGGTCATCCCCGAGGTAGTCAACCAGGCCTGCTTCAAGGTGTTTGGCAACGACCTCACCGTCTCCATGGCGGCGGAGGCCGGCCAGCTGCAGCTCAATGTGATGGAGCCGGTGATCGCTCAGTCACTGTTCAGCTCGATTTCGCTCCTCTCCAACGCGGCGCGCACGCTGCGCGAGAAGTGCGTCACCGGGATCACCGCCAACAAGGAGGTGTGCGAGGCCTACGTTGCCAACTCGATCGGCATCATCACCTACCTCAACCCGGTGATTGGCCACCACAACGGCGACCTGATTGGCAAAGAGGCCGCGGCGACCGGCCGCGGCGTCCGCGAGCTCGTCCTGGAGAAGGGGCTGCTCAGCGAGGAGGAGCTCGACGCGGTGCTAAGCAAGGAAAACCTCATGCACCCGGAGTACCGCGGGAAGCTCTACGTCGACGAAGACTAGGCCGACATCAAGCACGCCACATTGATCGGGGGTGCGCGGGTGCCGGTGGCGTGGCGTCGATAGGCGCAGGCACCCGCGTTGCAGGGGAGGAGCACGCACCGCGAGTTGGAATGGTCGTACCATCCGGGCGATAATGGTACGCGATTTATATTCGTTGAACTCGTGAGGGGAATGGTCTGTGTCGCTGCTGCTCGTCGTGCACATCATCATCCTGTTCGGCGCCATTGTGCTGGGCGCGCGGATGGGGTCCATCGCTATCGGTTTCGCCGGCGGGCTCGGGGTGCTGCTCCTCGGCGCGACCGGCATCCCGGTGAGCGCGGAAGCGATCCCGTTCGACGTCATCGGCATCATCATGTGCGTGATCGCGGCGATCTCCGCCATGCAGCTCGCCGGCGGAATGGACTATCTGGTGTACCTGGCGGAGAGGTTCCTGCGCAGCAACCCGAAGCGGGTGACCGTGTACGCGCCGGTGGTCACCTGGCTGATGACGGTGCTGGCGGGCACCGGCCACACCGCCTTCTCTACGCTCCCCGTGATCGTTGAGGTGGCGAAGGAGGGCAAGGTGCGTCCGTCGCGGCCGCTTTCTGTCGCGGTCATTGCCTCGCAGATGGCTATTGTGGCCTCGCCGATCTCCGCGGCCGTCGTGTTCATGGCCTCTCTCCTGGAGGATCACGGGGTGGGCTATCTGCAACTACTCGCGGTGATGCTCCCGGCGACGCTGCTGGCCATCTTCCCCACGGCGTGGCTGGCCAACCGCCTGGGCAAGGATCTCGAGGACGACCCCGTGTACCAGCAGCGTGTGGCTGACGGGCTCGTCGCGCAGCCGCAGGCGTCCGCGGAGTTCGCACCGAAGGCGGGCGCGAAAACCTCGGTGGGCATCTTCGTCGCCGCGATCCTCATCGTGATGGCCTACGCCACGTTGATCTCGGACCAGATCGGGCTCATTCCGAACCCGACGGTGCCGCGCAACGAGGCCATCATGGCGATCATGCTGTCAGCCGCCGCCATCATCCTCTGGGTGACCAAGCACGCAGCGGCCGAGGTGCTCACCACCCAGGTGTTCCGCTCCGGGATGTCCGCCTGCGTGTGCGTCCTGGGCGTGGCGTGGCTCGGCACGACGTTTATCAACTACTACATCGACGACATCCAGGCGGTCGCCGGCACCGTTTTGCAGGCGCAGCCGTGGCTGCTGGCCGTGGTCCTCTTCTTCGCCGCGTGCCTGCTGTACTCGCAGGCGGCAACGGCGAAGGCGCTCATGCCGGCAGCGCTCGCCATCGGAGTGAGCCCGCTCACCGCCGTCGCCGCCTTCCCGGCGGTCTCGGCGCTGTTCGTGCTGCCGACCTACCCGACGCTGCTCGCGGCGGTGGAGATGGATGACACCGGCAGTACCCGCATCGGCAAATACGTTTTTGACCACCCGTTTATCGCCCCCGGCGTCGTCTGCATCTCCACGGCGATCCTGCTGGGGTACGGCATCGGCGCCCTCGTGCTCTAACGACACATCGCACGGGGGGGGGTGGCGTCCCTGGCACCGGGTACTGTGGTGGTATGTCAGACACCACAGCAACGCAATCTGCGTCCCAAAACCACACCCCGAAATCCGACGTTGAGATCGCGCAGGCGCACCAGCTCGCGCCCATCGCGGACATTGCGGCGAAGGCCGGCGTTTCGGCCGACGCGCTCGTCCCGTACGGCACGCACATGGCCAAGGTCGACGTGACCAAGCACCCGGGTCAGCCGAAGGCGAAGCTTGTCCTGGTCACCGGCGTGTCCCCAACTCCCGCCGGGGAGGGCAAGTCCACGGTGCTCATCGGGCTTACCGACGCCCTCTCGCTCCTCGGCCACAACGCCATGGTCGCGCTGCGTGAGCCCTCCCTCGGCCCCGTCATGGGGATCAAGGGCGGCGCGGCCGGTGGCGGCTACGCGCAGGTCGTGCCGATGGAGGACATCAACCTCCACTTCACCGGTGACTTCCACGCCATCACCTCAGCCAACAACACGCTCGCGGCGCTGATTGATAACCACATCCACCAGGGCAACGAGCTGGGCATCGACCCACGTCGCGTCACTTGGCAGCGCTGCCTGGACGTGAACGACCGCTCCCTGCGCAACGTGGTCACCGGCCTCGGCGGGCCGACCAGCGGTGTTCCGGCACAGACGGGGTTCACCATCACCGCCGCCTCGGAGATCATGGCCATCCTCGGCCTGGCCACGGACCTGCAGGACCTCAAGCGGCGCCTGGCCAACATCACCATCGGCCTCACCTACGACCAGAAGCCGGTCACCGCGGGCGACCTCGGCGCGGAGGGGGCGATGGCGGCACTGCTCAAGCAGGCGATTCACCCGAACCTGGTACAGACCCTCGGCGGCACGCCCGCGTTTATCCACGGCGGCCCCTTTGCCAACATCGCGCACGGCTGCAACACGCTGCTGGCCACCCGCACCGCGATGCAGTACGCGGACATCGTGCTCACGGAGGCCGGCTTCGGCTCCGACCTTGGCGCGGAGAAGTTCTTTGACATCAAGGCACGCTACGGCGACCTGGACGTCGCCGGTGCAGTCGTCGTCGCCACCGTGCGCTCGATCAAGTACAACGCCGGCATCGCGCGCGAGGAGCTCAAGCAGGAAAACGTCGATGCGCTGGAGCAGGGGATTGCCAACCTGGAGCGCCACGTGGACAACATCCGCAAGTTCGGCGTAACCCCGGTGGTCGCCCTCAACCGCTTCGACACGGACACGCCGGCGGAGCTTAAGTGGGTCCGCGACTGGGCGGAGCGCACCGGCGTGGCCATCGCGGAGGCCGACGTGTGGGCCAAGGGCGGTGAGGGGGCCACGGAGCTGGCGACCACGCTGCTGGACAACTTGACCGAGGGCACGTCCACGCAGCTCTACGACCCGGCCAACGGTATAGAGGCCTCTATCGAAACCATCGCGCGCGAGATCTACCGTGCAGACGACGTCCAGTACTCGGCGGCCGCCCTGCGCGACCTCAAGATGCTCAAGGACAACGGCTTTGACACGCTGCCGGTGTGCGTGTCCAAGACGCAGTACTCGTTCTCGGACGACCCGCAGCAGCTCGGCGCCCCGGAGGGACACACGCTGCACGTGCGCAACCTCATCCCGCGCACCGGTGCCGGGTTCGTCGTCGCGCTGACCGGCGACGTCATGACCATGCCCGGCCTGCCCAAGAAGCCGGCGGCGAACAACATCGACGTCGACAGCGAGGGTCGCGTCTCCGGGCTGTTCTAATCCTCTGGCGAGGTGGTGCCGTCCGCCGCGGAGCCCGGCCAGCCCGGGTACTCCGGCGGCGTTCCGCCGAACTCGGGGCACAGGTCCTGGAATGCGCACCAGCCGCACAGCTTGGACTTCTTCGGCCGGAAGTGACCGTCCTTCCCGTCCGCCTCGATCTTCGCCCACAGGTCCGCGAGGTCGCGCTCGAAGTACTCCAGCTCCTCGCGCGACGGGGTGAGGATCATCGAGTCCATAACCTTGAGGTACATCAGCCGCAGCTGGGTGGGGATGGTCTGGAACAGCCGCCAGTACACGAGCGCGTAAAACCGCATCTGGAACTGCGCGTCCTGCGAGTAGCGGGGCAGTGGCTTCTTCCCGGTCTTATAGTCCACCACGCGAACCTCGCCCGTGGGCGCGATGTCCACACGGTCGATGAATCCGCGCACGGGCACCCCGTTGGGCAGGACGGTGTTCACGTACATTTCCTGCTCGTGCGCGTCGAAACCGAGCGGATTTTCCATGTGGAAGTACCCGCGAAGCAGCTCGCGTGCGGCTTGGAAGAGCGCCAGTTCGTTGTCAATCGGCTCCGCGCAGCTCGGGTCCTTCTCGCACATTTCCTCCCACGCCGGTTTGATGCGCTTGACGGCGGCCGGGAACGTGCGCTCCTCGCGCGGCCAGCCGAACATTTCCTCGAGCACCGCGTGCACCAATGTACCTTTGACCTGCGCTTCCGTGGTCGGCTCCGGAATCTTGTCAATGGTGCGCAGCCGGTATTGCAGCGGGCAGCGCTGGTAGTCGGAGGCGCGGGACGGGGAAAGTGCGAGCGGTCGTGGAGTCATCGTGTCCCACATCTTAGAGTGGAGGTATGCACGCTCGCTTCATCGACTTCCTCCACACCAGCCCCAGCGCCTTCCACGCCGCGCACAACGTCGCGCAGGCACTCACCGCGCAGGGCTTTTCGCTTATCGACGCCACTTCGCCCGCCCCCGCCGACCCGGCCGCACCCGGTGGCCACGTCCTGGTCGACGGCGGCGCCGTGATCGCGTGGTGGGTCCCCGAGCACCCGCGCCCGCGCTTCCGCATCGTCGGCTCCCACACGGACTCGCCGGGCCTGATGGCCAAACCGCAGCCGGACTTCCAGCGCGAGGGCCTGCGCCAGGTGGCGGTGGAGGTGTACGGCGGACCAATCCTGCAGACGTGGCTGGACCGAGACCTGCGATTTGCCGGACGGGTGGTCACCGATGATGGCGCGCAGCACCTCGTGGATACCGGCGCCGTCGCCCGCGTGCCCAACCTGGCAATCCACCTCTACCGCGCCGACGCGCCCACCGTGGAGCGCCAGGCGCACACGCCGCCCGTCCTCGGCGGGGATCGACCGCTCATGGAGCTCGTCGGTGAATCTGCCGGCGTGGACCCGCAGCGCATCGTGTCCCACGAGCTCATCACCGCCGACGCGCAGCGCGGCGAGCTGCTCGGGGACCTGCTCGCCGCCGGGCGCCTGGACAACCTTTCCAGCGTGTGGGCGTCGCTCGAGGCGCTGCTGGCCGCGAAGGACACCGCCCAGGACATCCTGGTGCTCGCCGCATTCAACCACGAGGAAGTCGGCTCCGCGTCGACCACCGGTGCCGGCGGCCCGCTCCTCGAGCGCGTGCTGACCCGCATCGCCCGCGAGGTCGGCGAGCCCTTCGACGTGTTTGCTGAATCGTTCCAGGTCTCCGCGGATGCCGCGCACGCCGTCCACCCGAACTACCCGGAGAAGCACGACCCAACGCACCGGCCGCGCCTCAACGGGGGGCCGGTGCTCAAGATCAACGCGAACCAGCGCTACGCCTCGGACGCGGTCACCGAGGCGGAGTGGCTCCGCGCCTGCCGCGCGGCCGAGGTGCCCTCGCAAACCTTCGTGGGCAACAACAGCGTGCCCTGCGGATCCACGATCGGACCGATCTCATCGACGCGCATGGGCATCCGCACCGTCGACGTGGGTGTGCCGCTGCTGTCGATGCACTCGGCGCGCGAGCTGTGCGGCGCGCGCGACATGGAGTACTTCGTCCGCGCGCTCACCGCGTTTTACGGTGCGCGAGCCGAGTAGGGCATACTTAGGCGCATGTATTCAGGCCCGTTCCAAGCAGGTGACAAAGTCCAGCTCACCGACGCGAAACGCCGTCACTTTACGATCCAATTGGTCGAGGGCGGCCAGTTCCACACGCACAAGGGCATCGTCATGCACGATGACATCATCGGCGCGGACGAAGGCTCGGTGGTCAAGTCCACGCTGGGCAGTGACTACCTGTGCTTCCGCCACCTCCTGGTCGACCACGTGCTGTCCATGCCGCGCGGCGCCGCGGTGATCTACCCCAAGGACGCCGCGCAGATCCTGGTGGAGGGCGACATCTTCATGGGCGCGCGCGTGCTGGAGGCGGGCGCGGGCTCCGGCGCGCTGACCATGTCGCTGTTGCGCGCGGTCGGGCCCGAGGGCCGGGTGTTCTCCTACGAAATCCGAGACGACCACCTCGCCTTTGCCAAGGACAACGTGGCCGATTACTTCAACGGCACCCCGGAGTGGTGGACCCCGCGCTTAGGCGACTTCGGCGAGATCACCACCGAGGACCTCGACGGCCCGGTCGACCGCGTCATCCTGGACATGGTCGAGCCCTGGCACTTCATCGACACGGTGAAAAACGTACTCATCCCCGGCGGCGTGTTCATGACGTACGTGGCCACCGTGCCGCAGCTGATGAACATCATGGAAGCGATCCGCGAGGCGAAGTGCTTCACCGAGCCGCGCGCCTGGGAAACGCTGCTGCGTGAGTGGAAGGTGGAGGGCCTGGCCACCCGTCCGGAGCACCGCATGAACGCGCACACGGCATTTCTCGTGTGGACCCGCAGGCTTGCCGACGGCGTCACGCCGCCGCGCCCGCAACGCCGGGCACGCAAGTAGCTGTTACCGGCACCCACTAGTGTGGTGGGTATGGCTGGCAACACAATCAACGACGACGCATTCGGCCCGGAGCTGCGGGAACTCAAGCGCGAGAATCAGGCGATGAGCTCGCGGAACAAGAAGTTGGCGGAGCTGCTTAAAGCGAGCCGCGACAAGCTCAACGACCTGTATGCGCAGGTGGAAGCACTCGGCGAGCCGGCGTCGACGTACGGGGTGTTCCTCGAGGGATCCCCGCGCGGCCACGAGGCCGAGGTGTTTACCTCCGGACGCCGCATGCGCGTCAAGGTCGCGCCGACCGTGTCGCCGGACGCGCTGCGCCCGGGCACGCTGGTCCGCCTGGGCGACGGCGCCATCGTCGTCGAGTCCTGCGGGTACGAGGCCGTCGGCCAGCTCGCCACCCTGTCCGAGAAGATCAACACCGAGCGCGCGATCGTGGCGGACCAACAGGGTGCCGAGCACCTGGTCTACCTCGCGCAGCCACTCCGGGAGCACGCACGCGCAGGCGATACGGTCCTGGTGGACACCCGCGCCGGGTACGCCTTCGAGCGCGTCCCTAAGACCGAGGTCAACCAACTTTCCCTCGACGAGGTTCCGGACGTCACCTACGCCGACATCGGTGGCCTGAGCTCGCAGATTGAGATGATCCAGGACTCGGTCGAGCTCCCGTTCTCGCACCCGGACCTCTACCGAGAGTTCGACCTCACCCCGCCGAAGGGACTATTGCTCTACGGCCCGCCCGGGTGCGGCAAGACGCTTATTGCCAAGGCCGTGGCCAACTCGCTGTCGCAGCGCATCGGCGACGGGGGACAGGCCCACTTCATCAACGTCAAGGGCCCCGAGCTGCTGAACAAGTTCGTCGGTGAGACCGAGCGACGCATCCGCCTTATCTTCGAGCGCGCCCGCGAGCTGGCCGAGGGCGGCCGCCCCGTCATCGTGTTTTTCGACGAGATGGAGTCCATCTTCCGCACCCGCGGCTCCGGGGTCAGCTCCGACATGGAAACCACCGTGGTGCCGCAGCTGCTCACCGAGATCGACGGCGTCGAGGGTATCGCCAATGTGATCGTCATCGGCGCAACCAACCGCGAGGAGCTCATCGATCCCGCCATCCTGCGCCCCGGACGCCTGGACATCAAGGTCCGCGTCTCGCGCCCGAACCGCGCGGAGGCCGAAGACATTCTCGCCCGCTACATCACGCCAGCTATCCCGCTCGCTGCGGCACCCGAGGAGCTCATCGCCGCGGCCGCCGACGCCATGTTCGCCCCGCGTCCGTTTGTGCGCTTGGAGCTTGTCGACGGCACATCGCAGCTCCTCCACTATTCCGACTTCATCTCCGGCGCGATGATCGCCAACGTGGTGGACCGCGCGAAGAAGCTGGCGATTAAGGACTGGATCGGGGCGGTGGGCGTCGATAAGCAGCCCAGCGCGGTGCAGAAGGGGATTACCGCGGAGCATCTCCGGGCGGCCGTGCGCGCTGAGCAGGACGAGAGCGAGGATATGCCGAACACGGCGAACCCCGATGAGTGGGCGCGCATTTCCGGCCGGCAGGGCAAGCGAGTGGTGGCCGCGGAGGTCGTCGGGTAGCAATCGGGCGAAACGCCCAAACATGTGCGCGGCATCACTTATACTCACCCATATTCCGTTATGCGGAATTTCATCCCACAGAGTGAGTAGGAGTTCGCCATGAGCACACAGGAAGATCGCTCGGCAGCCATCGCCGTCGCCGCGTTCCCGGCCTTTATTCTACTCGGTTCGGTGCTCGCGTTTGTCGCGCCAGGGCCGTTCCTCCCGCTGACCAGCTTCATCACGTACTTCCTGATGATCATCATGTTCGGTATGGGGCTCACGCTGACCATCCCGGACTTTAAGGAGGTGGCAAAACGGCCCGTCCCGATCGCCATTGGCGTCGTCGCGCAGTTCGTGATCATGCCGCTCGGCGCGGTCGCGGTGGCCAAGCTCCTAGGCCTGAGCCCTGCGCTCGCAGTGGGGCTGCTCATGCTGGGCTCGGTTCCCGGCGGCACCTCCTCGAACGTGATCGCGTACCTGGCCAAGCGCGATGTGGCGCTATCCGTGGCGATGACGAGCGTTTCCACGCTGCTCGCCCCGATTGTGACCCCAGTTATCATGTTGCTACTCGCCGGCGCTGACATGGCGGTGGACGGCGCGGGGATGGCCTGGTCGCTCGCGCAGACCGTGCTCATCCCGGTGATCGGCGGGATCGCGCTGCGCTACGCGCTCGATGCGTGGATGGGCAAGATCGCTCCGGTGCTGCCGTGGATCTCCATCCTGGGCATTGGCGGCGTGGTCTTCCCAACCGTGGCGAAGAACCGCGAGGCGCTCATCGAGGTCGGGCTGCTCGTGTTCGCGGCGGTGCTGCTGCACAACGCGCTCGGCTACCTGCTGGGCTACTTCACGGCGAAGGTGACAGGGCAGCCAGAGAGCTACCGCCGGACGGTGGCGATCGAGGTGGGCACGCAGTCGGCGGGTCTTGCAAGTGGCATGGCCGGCAAGTTCTTCTCCCCAGAGGCGGCGCTGCCCGGCGCGGTCGCCGCGGTGCTACACAACATCACCGGCGCGATCTACGCCTGGGCAGTACGCCGGAAGGCGGGGACACCTGCCGGCGAGCCCCCGCGTCGCGCTGAGGTCGCGGCCGCAGCTGGCTAGGTCAGGCCGTCTTTCCCGGGTGGATGGCCTCGAGCGCGTACTCGAAGTCCTCATCCGTCAGGTGCGAAAAGCTCAGGACAAGCCCATCCCCACCACCCGACCACAGGCTGGACTCGTGGCCGCACTCCACGCCGCTGGCGGCAAGCTGGTCCTCGAACTGTTGCCGCAGCGCAACGGTGGGAAACTCGGCGGTAATGTCCGCGCCGCCTGCTTCCGGCACGGTCACCCGCGCGCCGCGCGCCTCCAGGGCGGGGACCACCGCGGCGGCAACGGCTTTGCGCCGTCGCGCGAGCCGATTGTGTGCTGCACGCGCGTTTCGGCGCACGTACCCGCGGTCGAGGAGGTGCGCGATGGCGCGCTGCGTCACCGTGGCCACAGGCATTCCCAGGAGCTCTCGGGTCTCTCGCAGCGCGGGAGCAAGCGTGGGGGAGGCCACGACATACCCCGCGGCGAGCTCGCGGGAGAGGAGCGTGGAGAACGTGCCGAGCGTGAGCACGTCGGCGCCCGGTGACAGCGCCGCGAGCGGGGGCTGTGGCGAGATGAGGTAGCGCAGCTCGGTGTTGAAGTCGTCCTCGATGAGCACGGCGCCGGTCCGCGTTGCCCAGTTGAGCAGGGAGGAGCGGCGCGAGGCGCTCATCGCACCGCCAAAGGGGTACAGGTGGGACGGAGTGACCAAGAGCGCGTTGAGGCGGTCTGAAAGCTCGCCCACGACCACCCCGCCGGGATCGGTGGTGCAGGGGACCACCTCGTGTCCGCTGAGGGGGATCACGCGACGCAGGCCGGGGTGGCCCGGGTCTTCAACGCCCACGCGCAGCCGCGACCCCAGTGTGTACAGGATGAGCTGCAGCCCTTCGCGCGATCCTCCAGTGACCACCACGTGTGCGGGGTCGACCTGTATGCCACGCGCGAGGCGCAGGTGCTCGGCGATGGCGGCTCTGAGTTCTGGTTCTCCGGTCTTATCCAGGCTGGCACCGTCCGCGTTAAGGGCGTCCCTCCAGGCCTTGCGCCACGCGGCCGGGCGCACTGCGCCGGCGCTGCCCGCGGACGGCCGCAATGACACCCGAGGGCGGGGTGTCGTCCTTGGGCGCGTGTCGCGCTGCGGCTCCTGCGCCGGTGGCGCAAGCGTGAGCGCCGGGTGGATCCGAGTCGGTGCGCCCTGTGCAGCGAGAAGGAAGCCCTCACTGATGAGTTGGTCGTAGGCGGTAACGACCGTGCCACGGGAGACGCCGAGCTGGCGGGCGAGTGCGCGTGTGCTGGAGACCGTGTCTCCGGGCTGCAGCGTGCCGTTGGTAACGGCGAGCCGAATCTGCTGTGCGATCTGCGTGGGCAAGGGGATAGGCAGCTCGGCGGAGATGCTAAGGAGTACATGATCACCAACTGGTACAAGGAATGAAAATGATACTGGACCTTGGAATCTACCAGTTGTGCTCAGACAATGGAGCACTATGACAGATTTCACCAAGTTTGCAGAACTCACCAACTCGTTCAAGGGCGGCGTGATCATGGACGTCGTCACGCCGGAGCAGGCGAAGATCGCCGAAGCGGCCGGTGCCGTGGCCGTCATGGCGCTCGAGCGCGTTCCCGCGGACATCCGCGCCGAGGGCGGCGTTGCTCGCATGTCCGACCCCGACCTCATCGAGGGCATCCTGAACGCCGTAAACATCCCGGTGATGGCGAAGGCCCGCATCGGCCACACCATGGAGGCGCGCGTCCTCGAGCACCTGGGCATCCACTACATCGATGAGTCCGAGGTGCTCAGCCCCGCCGATTACGCCCACCACGTGGACAAGCGCGCCTTCGACGTTCCCTTCGTCTGCGGCGCCACCAACCTCGGCGAGGCGCTGCGCCGCGTTAACGAGGGCGCCGCGATGATCCGCTCCAAAGGCGAGGCCGGCACCGGTGACGTCTCCGAAGCCACGAAGCACATGCGCGCCATCCGCAGCGAGATCGCAGCGCTGCAAGCCACCTATAACGCCAACCGCGACGAGCTCTACGTCGCCGCAAAGGAGCTCCAGGCACCCTACGAGCTGGTGTGCTACGTCGCGGAACACGGCAAGCTGCCGGTACCGCTGTTTACCGCCGGCGGCGTCGCAACGCCTGCCGACGCCGCGCTGATGATGGAGCTCGGCGCCGACGGCGTCTTCGTCGGCTCCGGCATCTTCAAGTCCGGGAACCCGGAGGCACGCGCCAAGGCAGTGGTCAAGGCCGTGCGCAACTGGGACGACATCGCCGTCGTCACCGAGGCGTCCCGCGGCCTGGGCGAGGCGATGGTGGGCATCAACGTTGCTGACCTGCCCGCACCGCTCCGCCTGGCAGAGCGCGGCTGGTAGCGCACGCCCCGTTCGTCGCGGAACTGAGGTAACGAGGAAAGCCGGCCCCGAGGGGCCGGCTTTGTGGTTGGGATGGGGACGCGGTGGCGTCGTGAAGCGAGGCGCGCTAGCGCACGTCGACGAACTTCTTCAGCACCCAGCGACGAATCGAGATCAACACTACGCCAAGCACAATGGTGATCACCGACAGCGTAATGAAGAACGTCCGCTCGGCGGAGGCATCATCAGGGTTGTACAGCGAGCCGAGCACGCCAGATAGCGCCGTGCCCATAGACAGCGACATCAACCAGGCAGCAAACAGCCGAGATTTAAACGCCTCAGGTGCTACCTTCGTTGCCAGCGAGTTGCCCACAGGAGACAACAGCAGCTCGCCCATCGTGAACATAAAGAGGATAAGCACCAAGACCAGCAGCGGCGTCGACTTCGGACCACCACCCGCGTACGGCAGGAAGAAGAAGAGCGCGCTACCTGTAACCAAGTTTGCCACACCAAACTTCACCGCAGATGACCACTGGCGCTGCCCCAGCGCAGTCCACATGGCTGCAAAGATGGGGGAGAAGACCACGATGAAGAAAGGGTTAAACGCCTGTACCTGGGCCGGCGTGAGCTCCCACATCAAGAAATTCAGGTTAGCGCGCTGATCGGAGTAGACCGCGACCACAGTGAATTGGGATTGAAAGATCGCGAAAAACGCCACAGAACCAAACAGGAGCGGAATGTAGCCGGTTAGACGCGACTTCTCAGCAGGGGTAACTTCATCAGAGTGGAACATTTCCCACAACAGGTAAATCGTGGCGATAAGAGCGATAGCAAACACGATCCACGACAGCGATCCGAGCGGAACAATGCCGGTGACCAGCAGCGCGACTACGACAACAACGACAGCAATTGCACCAATCGCCCACACACCACGCCGCTCGCGCGGCAGTGGATTTGGAACTTCAGATCCGACAGCGCCGATGGAAGACTTCCGCATAATGATGTACTGCGTCAGTCCCATTGCCATTCCGATCGCGGCAAGCCCAAAGCCCCAGTGGAAACCGGCCTTGCCCCACACTAGGCCAGTCAACGCCGGGCCAAATAGGGAACCAATATTGACCGACATGTAGAAGATGGAGAAGCCAGCGTCTCGGCGGGGATCCTCACGCGAGTACAAATCGCCGAGCACCACCTGCGAGGACGTTTTGACTCCACCGGAGCCTATACCGATGCACACCAAGCCAGTGGCAAGGCCTAGACCGCCAGGCACAAGGGCGAGGACGATGTGTCCGACCATCACCAGGATCGCGGAGTAGAACAGTGTGCGCTCCGCGCCAAGCAACCGGTCACCCACAAACGAGGCGACCAGCGCCATCATGTAGACGAAGCCACCGTAAGCGCCCACGAGGTTAAGCGCCGTGGTCTGGTCAATGCCCAGCCCGCCTTCGGTGGTGGAGTAGTACATGTAGAAGGCCAGGAGGGCCTGCATGCCGTAGAAGCTGAAGCGCTCCCACAGCTCAATGCCGAAGAGGTTAGCGAGTCCCCAGGGCTGACCGAAGAATTTACGTTCCTTCGGCACTACACCTGGGTCGCTTGCGAGGGTCTCAGAACTCATGTAAATAAAATACGCCAGTATGCATTTTTCACACAAATAGGCATACCAACGAGTACGGTAGTTCAGTATGACACGTTACATGGGGACCGAGACCGAGTACGGGATCACGACCCCGGACGACCCGTCGATAAGCCCGCTGCTCACCTCGACGCACGCGGTGGTGGCGTATGCCGCAATGAATACGGCCGCCCGCTCCCGCTGGGACTACGAGGAGGAAGCACCGCTCAAAGACACCCGCGGGTTCGATCTGCAGCGCTACCGCACGGTTCCCGTGGTGGACCCGAACGCGATGGGCGTGGCCAACGTGGTGACCACCAACGGCGCGCGCTACTACGTCGACCACGGCCACCCCGAGTACTCCTCGCCGGAGGTGTCCAACGCATGGGACGCGATGATCTATGACGCTGCCGGGGACTACGTCCTCAACAAGGCCGCGGCGGACATCCGCGAGCTGTGGGAGCAGCAGGTCAGCGTGCTGGACAAGACCGCGCCGTGCCCGCCGCTGAAGTTTTACAAAAACAACGTTGATGGCAAAGGCCAGTCGTACGGCAGCCACGAGAACTATCAGTACTCCCGCCAGACCGACTTCTCGCGGCTCACCCAGGCGCTCGTCCCGTTCTTCGTCACCCGCCAGGTCATCATCGGCGCAGGCCGCGTGGGCATTGGCCAGGAATCCGAGCGCGACGGCTTCCAGATCTCGCAGCGCGCGGACTACTTCGAGCAGGAAGTCTCCCTGGAAACCACGCTGAACCGCGGCATCGTAAACACCCGCGACGAGCCACATGCGCTGGCCGAGAAGTTCCGCCGCCTCCACGTCATCGTTGGCGATGCGAACATGAGCCAGTACGCTAACTTTCTCAAAATGGGGATGACCAAGCTCGTACTCGACTGCATCGAGGCTGACGTCGACTTCAGCGACCTGCGGCTGACCAACGCCGTCGACGAGATCAAGCAGGTCTCCCACGACCCAACGTGCACGCATCGCCTGTTGCTTGTCGACGGGCGCCGGCTCACCGCAATCGACCTCCTGCGCGAGTACCGCGACCGTGCCGCAGCACTCCCGGACCTGGACGAGGTCGATGCAAAGGTCCTGCGCCTGTGGGGCGAGGTGCTTGACGACCTCGAGCGCGACCCGCTGTCTACCGCGGACCGCCTCGATTGGACGGCGAAGTGGGCCCTCATCAGCCGGTACCTGGAGCGCGGCGTACCCATCTCGGACCCGAAGCTCAAGCTGATTGACATCCAATACGCCGACATTGACCCCGCGAAGTCGCTGTACCACGCCCTCGTGCGCAAGGGACAGATGCGCACGCTCGTGGGCGAGGACGCAATCCGCCGCGCAGTGACCGTGCCGCCGGAGGACTCCCGAGCGTGGTTCCGCGGCAAGGTGAGCGAAAAGTTCGGCGAGGTCATCATCGCGTCGAGTTGGCAGTCCGTCCTCTTTGCGGTGGGCGACCAGCCGATCCGGTTCCCCATGGACGAGGTCGACGGCTTGACCAGGGCGGAGGTCGGCGAGCTTATCGAGCGCGCCGAGACCGTCGAATCACTACTGAAAGGATTAGAATCGCACCATGTCTGACATGTCTAAGCAGCAGATTGTACAAGGTGGCAACCACGGCGACGACGGCGCGGACGAGGGCGCCGTTGATGCCGGGCAGGCCCAGCTGAACACCTCTGGCACCGACGACATCCTCGACGAGATTGACGCCCTGCTGGACACCAACGCCGAGGAATTCGTGCGCTCGTTCGTGCAGAAGGGCGGGCAGTAACCCGCATGGCCACCGTCTACCCCCGCCGCATCATGGGCGTGGAGACCGAGTTCGGCGTCACCGCGTTTGAGCACGGCAAGGTCGTGCTGACGCCCGAGGAAATCTCCCGCTACCTCTTTCGCCCGGTCGTCGCCGAGCACCGCAGCTCCAACATCTTCACCGACAACGCCTCGCGCCTCTACCTCGACGTTGGCTCGCACCCCGAGTACGCCACCGCCGAATGTGACTCGATCACCCAGCTGCTCAACTACGACAAGGCTGGCGAGGTCATCTTCAGCGACCTCGCCACGCAAGCAGAGCAGGCGCTCGAGCGGGACCGTGTGGGTGGCAAAGTCTTCCTGTTTAAAAACAACGTGGACTCGAAGGGCAACTCCTACGGCACGCACGAAAACTACCTGATCAGCCGCGAGCTCGCCCTGAAGTCGTTCGGCATGCAACTGCTGCCGTTTCTCATCACCCGCCAACTTCTCTGCGGGGCCGGGATGATCAAGAAGGGGCGCTTCGTCCTCTCGCAGCGCGCGGACCAGGTGTGGGAGGGCGTCTCCTCGGCCACCACCCGTACCCGGCCGATCATCAACACCCGCGACGAACCCCACGGCGATTCCCACCGCTTCCGGCGCATGCACGTCATCGTGGGCGACTCGAACATGGCGGAGCCCACGTTCGCGCTCAAGGTCGGCTCGACACTGTTGGTCATTGAGATGCTCGAGGCTGGTTTCGACCTCCCGGATTTCACGCTCGACAACGCCATCGATCACATCCGCGACATCGCGGCGGACCCCACGGGCCAGACGCCACTCGCGCTCAAGAGCGGGGGCACAGTCACCGCGCTCGAGGTCCAGCAGGCCACGTTGGATGCCGCACGGCGCTGGTTGGAGTCCCGGCCGGACGAGGGCACGCCGAACGAGGAAATGGCACGCGTCATTGACTTGTGGCAGCGCACCCTGGACGCGATTGCGTCGCAAGACTTCTCCGGCGTGGACCAAGAGATTGACTGGGTAATCAAGCGAAAGTTGTTGCTCCAGGTCAAAGACAAGCTTGGGGCTGAGTGGGACCATCCAAAGCTCGCGCAGATCGACCTGACCTACCACGACATCAACCGCGAGCGCGGGCTGTTCTACCTCCTGGAGCGCAAGGGCCTCGTGCGCCGGTGGACCACCGACGAAGCGATCTCCCACGCCGCGACGGCACCGCCGGAGACGACGCGCGCGTCGTTGCGCGGCCGGTTCCTCAGCGCTGCGCGCTCGGCGGGGATGGACCACAATGTGGACTGGGTCCACCTGAAAACCAACCGCCCGGAACCCCGCACCTTGGAGCTGCTCGACCCCTTCGCTACCGAGGACCAGCGTGTCGACGAGTTCATCGCACAGATCCGCGCGATGGGCGCCGCCGACTAGCCGGACCGGGGACGAGGGAGAAAGGCAGTTACGTGGCAGAGCTCGAACCGGAAGTCCGGCAGGCGAACCTGGCCTTTGCCATGCTGGGGTCCTCGCACGACCGCGAATCGGAGTGGGTTGCCCGCAACGTGGACGGCTACCAAGACCTGGAGACCGAAGCGCTACGCGTGAAGATCCGGCGCGATGTTGAGGCGCTGCGCCGGGCAGGAGTGCCTATTTCGTATTCCGGCGGGACCCTCACCATGGACCGGGACCGCTACGAGCTGGAACCCGTTGACCTCACCGAAGAAGAGGCAAGCGCCGTGGGCTTGGCGGTAGATCTCAGCACCGGCGGCTCGCTCGGCGCGTTTGCCCGCTCCGGCTGGACCAAGCTCGCGGCGTCCGGCGCGACCCGCGTGTTTGACAGCGCGCCGTTGACCTCTGCGGCCAGCGACGCCAACCGGATCGACCCTCAGGCATTCCACAACCTCCTCGCCGCGATTGAGCTGCAGAAGCGAGTCTCGTTCGACTTCACCCCAGCCGGCGGAGGGCACCCGCAGCGCCGGACGTTGGACCCGTGGGACATCGTCTCGCTGAACAACCGCGCCTACCTCGTAGGGTGGGACATCGAGCGCGACGCCGACCGCATCTTCCGGCTGGTCCGCGTCGCCAACGTGACCCTCGTGCGCGAGACCGAAGACTTCCACCAGTCGCCCGAGAACACCGGGGAGCTGGTTCGCGACGTGCTGCGCGGACCGGTCACCGACGCCATCGTCACCGTACGCCGCGGCACCTGTGAGGAACTCGCCGCCGCCGGCACTCGCGCATCCGGTGCCCGGGGCGACTCCAGTGCGGACCGCGACGAGATTCGTCTGCACGACGCCGAGCTCGACTGGGTGGTGCGCACATCGGCGGCCCACGCCGCCGACCTGGTCGCCGTGGAGCCGGAAGCGGTCCGCGAACAGGTCATCGCCCTACTCAAACAATCCGCCACGCCCCACGACGCCCCGCTCCGCAGCGCAACGAGCGCCAAGACCCCGTCGCCGGAGGAATCGGGGAGCCAGCGCCCCGCGGGTCACGCAAACTCCACCGGGTCAACCAGGCTCGTCCGCCTCCTCAACCTCCTGCCGTACATCACGCGGCACCAGGGGAAATCACTCATGGAGATCGCTCGCGACCTCGGGTCCAGCGTGGACGAGGTCCGCGACGACCTCAACCGGCTCCTGCTCTCCGGGGTCGGACGCGGCCCGGGCGAGATGTTCGACCTCGAGCACACCTGGCGCGGTGTGACCGTCCTGGATGACCAGGGTCTCACCGCGCCACTCCACCTCAAGCCCACCGAGGCCCACGCACTGCTGCTCCTGCTGGAATCGCTCGAGACGCTGCCCGGCCTGGTCAACGTCGACGCCGTGCGCTCCGCCGCGGACAAGATCCGCCGCGTCAACCGAAAGCGCGGGGTAGCGGACGTGGACCAGGTCGGCGGCCTGGGGTCCGTCGCGCAGGAGATCCGCCAGTCAATCGACGCCGGCAAGCAGCTCGAGCTCCGCTACTATTCCGCTTCCTCGGACCGGGTGACCGAGCGAACCGTTTCCCCGGTCGGCGTGTTTCAGCGCGATGAGCAGGCGTACCTGCAGGCGCTCGACGGCGACCGCGTCAAGTCCTTCCGGCTCGACCGAATTCGTGAGGTCAGGCAGGGGGAGGGGGACGCGGAGGCGTCGATAAGCGTCGCGCCCCTTGACCCCGACAACCCTTTCGGACTGGCCGATGCGCCACTCGCGCAACTGCTGGTGCGCAGCGACGCGACGTGGATGGCCGACTACTGGGAACTGGAGATCGACGAGGTGGGCGGCACCGGAGCGTGGGTGCCTGCGACGTTTCGCTTTGGCAGTGAGGACTGGCTGGTGAGGTTCTGCCTGGCCCACGCGGACCGACTGCGCCTGGTGGAACCGGAAAGCTTGGTGGACACGGTGCGCGAGCGTTCACTTCGCGCGCTCGACGCGTTAAGATGACGCGTTAGATATTCAGAAATTCAAACATTCGATGTCGATGTTTTCGTTGCAGGGCATCGCCGATACCCGTGGAAAGAGAAACCATGCCAAACATTGGTTGGACCGAGCTCATCATCATCCTGGTCATCGTGTTACTGCTGTTCGGCGCAAACAAGCTGCCGGACCTCGCGCGATCGATGGGTCGCTCCGCGCGCATCTTCAAGTCCGAGGTCGATGAGATGAAGCACGACGACGCGGGCGAGGCACCCAAGGCTCAGCCGAACGCGATCGAGTCCGGCCGCAACGCGGAGACCCAGTCCGTTGCGCAACCGGAGAGCTTCTGGGACAAGCCGGAGCACCAGCGCAACCAGACCCCGCCCGCGCAGCAGTAACCGCTCGCGACAGAGAGGGGAAAAGCGTTGGCGCTGAAGCTCAAGCGCGCGAGGAAGCCGAAAAACCCGACCGGTGAGATGAGCCTGGTGGAGCACCTCCAGGAGCTACGCCGGCGCGTCATGGTGTCCATGGCCGCAATTTTGGTGGGCACCATTGTCGGCTTCATTTGGTATCAGAATTCTCCACCAGGTGTGATGCCACTTGGAGAAATCATCCGTGGGCCCTACTGCAACCTCCCAGAAGATCTCCGTGCAGATTTCTCGGGTGACGGCGAGTGCCGCCTGCTTGCCACCAGCCCGTTCGAGATGTTCATGCTGCGCCTGAAGGTCGGCGCCCTCGCCGGCCTCGTCCTGGCCTCCCCGGTGTGGCTGACGCAGATCTGGAACTTCATCACCCCCGGGCTGCATAAAAACGAGCGCCGCTACACGTTCTCTTTCGTCACACTCGCCGCCTTGTTGTTCGTCGCCGGCGCTGTCCTGGCCTATTTTGTCTTGGACAAGGGTCTCCTTGTGCTGATGTCCATCGGCAAAGAGTTCCAGGTCGCCGCGCTCACCGGTGGCGAGTATTACAACTTCGTGCTCGCGCTTATCGTCATCTTTGGCGTGAGCTTCGAGCTGCCGCTCATCATCGTGATGCTCAACCTCATCGGCGTGCTGCGCTACGAGCATGTTCAGGACAAGCGCCGCATGATCATCGTGCTCATCTTCATCTTCGCCGCCATCATGACGCCGGGCCAAGACCCGTTCTCCATGGTCGCGCTCGCGCTGTCCATCACCGTGCTAGTGGAGATGGCCTTCCAGTTCTGCCGCATTCATGACAAGCGCACGAACCAGTCGCGCCCGGAGTGGATGGACCTTGACGACGAGCAATCGTCCGGCCCCGTCACCTCATCCGGCTCCATCGGGCGCGCACAGCCCGTCGGCGCGACCTCCCGGCCAAGCGCGCCGTCGAGGGTTTCCCCGTCGGCACCGCCGGCGGCCCCGAGCGCCCCGCCCGCCCCGGGCCGCGGTGGCTCGCACACCTACGGTCACGGGGATCCGTTCAACGACGTACTGTAAGGGGCATGGATTCCAGCGTTACCCCCTCACAGTCAGACAACCAAAGTCTTTCGGAGGACAACACCGCCGAGACCACAGGGGCCACTGAGGCTTCCGCACCCTTAGCGTTTCTGCCGGAGTTCCGCGACGCTAAGCCCTTCCCACTCGACGACTTCCAGGTGGAGGCCTGCGCAGACATCGAGCGCGGCCACGGCGTCCTCGTGTGCGCACCGACCGGCTCCGGCAAGACGGTTGTTGGCGAGTTCGCCGTTGCGCTGGCCCTGCACCAAGGCACGAAGTGCTTCTACACCACGCCCATCAAGGCGCTGAGCAACCAGAAGTACCACGACCTCGTCGCCGAGCACGGCGAGGACGCCGTCGGCCTCCTCACCGGCGACACCTCAATCAACGGGTCCGCCGAAATCGTCGTGATGACCACCGAGGTGCTACGAAACATGATCTACGCGGACTCCCGGCAGCTTGACCGGCTCTCGCACGTGGTGATGGATGAAATCCATTACCTCGCCGACCGGGACCGCGGCGCGGTGTGGGAGGAAATCATCCTCAACCTGGACGAGTCCGTCAGCCTCGTCGGGCTGTCCGCCACCGTGTCCAATTCCGAGGAGTTCGGCGAGTGGCTCGACGCGGTGCGCGGTGATACCCGCGTGATCGTCTCCGAGCACCGCCCGGTCCCGCTGAGCCAGTACATGATGGTGGGTCGCAAGATCTTTCCGCTGTTCGAACCCGGCACGGACGGCGGCGCATACGGCACCGACAGCACCGACGGCGGGAAAGTGAACCGCGCCCTCGTCCACGCAATCGAGCGCATCGAGTCCGGCTCCCGCGACGAGGGCCGCAGCGACTTCAAGGAGGGCCGCGGCTTTCGCGCCCGCTCCACCGGCCGCCGCAGCGGTAGCCAGCGCGCCCAGGACAAGGTCAAACCCGTCGGCCGCCCGCAGGTCGTCGCAGCACTGGGAAGCCGCGACATGCTCCCGGCCATCGTCTTCATCTTCTCCCGCGCGGGCTGCGACGGCGCCCTCTTCCAGTGCTTGCGCTCCCGCAAGGAGCTCACCACCCCGGAGGAGCAGGAGGAGGCAAGGGCTATTATCGACGCCGGCGTCGAAGGCATCCCCGACGAAGACCTCGACGTGCTCAACTTCCGCCAACTCCGCACGGCGTGGCTGCGCGGCTTCGCCGCCCACCATGCTGGCCTGCTCCCCGCGTTCAAACACATTGTGGAGCAGCTGTTCGTCCGGGGTCTGGTCAAAGTAGTTTTCGCCACCGAAACGCTTGCGCTGGGTATCAACATGCCGGCGCGCACCGTCGTGTTGGAGAAGCTGGTCAAGTTCAACGGCGAGGCGCACGTCGACCTCACGCCGGGGCAGTACACGCAGCTCACCGGCCGCGCGGGCCGCCGCGGCATCGACCATATCGGCAACGCGGTGGTGCAGTGGTCTCCGGCGATGGACCCGCACGAGGTGGCAGGCTTGGCGTCCACGCGCACCTACCCACTCATCTCGCAGTTCCAGCCCGGGTACAATATGGCGATCAACATGCTGGGCATGAACGGTTACGACGACTCCATCCGGCTCATCGAGCAGTCGTTCGCCCAGTTTCAGACCAACCGCTCCGTGGTGGGCGAGGTGCGTGACATCGACCGCCTGCGCTCCAAGGTACGCAGCCTGCGCGCGCAACTGGAACGAGACGTGGCCGGCTTTAACCCGCCGGGCACGGACCCGGCGGCGGCCCTGGAGGAGTACCTGCAGTTGCGCCGCGACCTCTCCGAGGCTGAGAAGGACGCGCGCCGCCACGCGCTGGAAAACCGCCAGGCGGAGACGGAGACGATCCTGGGGCGGCTGCGCGTCGGCGAGGTCATCGCCTTGCCGGGGAAGAAGAAGCCGGAGCTAGCCGCCGTCGTACAGGTGGCGGGAAAGAAGCGCGATCCCCGCCCGTGGGTGACCACGGAACGCGGCTGGTCCGGGCGCATCGACGCCGGCTCGTTCCGCAACGCGCCAGTCGTCGTTGGGCAGATCAAGGTACCCCGCCACGTGCAGGACCAGCCGCGCAAGCACACCCGCAAAGTGGTGAACATGCTGCACAGCGGGAATTTCAACGCGCCGCGTAAGCTCAAGGACAAGGTGCGGGTCCGGCCCAGCAAGAAGGTGACCGCGCTGCGCGAGGCCATGCACAACCACCCGGTGCACGCGTGGCCGCCGCATGACCGCGAGGTGCTCGCGCGTGTCGGGGAGGAGCTGGTGCGCAACGAGCGCAAGCTGCGCCGGCTGACCAACAGCGTGGATCGTTCGACCGATTCGTTGGGCCGCACCTTCGAGCGCATCATCGGACTGCTCACGGAGATGGACTACGTCGAGCTCATCGGCGGCGAGCCGCGCGTGACCGACGAAGGCGAGCGCCTGGCGCGCATCCACAACGTCTCCGACCTGCTCGTCGCGCAGTGCCTCAAGCGCGGTATTTGGGACGAGCTGGACCCCGCGGAGCTCGCCGGCGTGGCGTCCATGGTGGTGTTTGAAAACCGCAAGGCCACGCACGGCGAACCGGAGGCTGCCACGGACCGAATGGCGGAGGCGATGGGGGAGACCATGCGCGTCTACGGCGAGCTCTCCTTTGATGAGCAGCGCCACCAGCTGCCGGTGACGCGACTCCCGGATCCCGCGTTCTCGCTCGCCATGCACCAGTGGACCGCCGGCGCCCCGCTCGGGTACGCGCTGGCGGCCGCCGCGGAGTCCGGCACCGAGCTGACCCCCGGCGACTTTGTGCGCTGGTGCCGCCAGGTCATCGACCTGCTCGAGCAGGTCAAAAAGACCGGGTACAGCGACGAGGTCCGCGACAGCGCCAACCGGGCCATTGACGCTATTCGACGCGGCGTCGTCGCCATCGGCAGCTAGCAGGCGGCCCGTGCCGCCTCGATGGCGTCGCGCACTTCCCGGTTCAGCAGAGAGACGGTGGCGAGGTGCAGGTTGACGCGCCACGGGTCGAGGATGAGGGACTGGATGCCGGCGAGGTGGGCGTCGATAAGCACTGGGCCCCCGGAGTCCCCCTTGATCGCGGGGGCGGCGTTGGCGACGATGCCCGCCGGGCGCACGATGGTGCGCATGCTGCGCGAAAAGGCGAGCGGAAGCGTGATGAGGAATCGCCCGTCGCGGGCCGCGGGGGAGGTGGCGCCGCCGCCGAATCCGAACGTGACCGTACGTTTCAGCGCGCATCCAAGCAAGCGCGCCGGCGGGGCGAGGGGCGGGTACGGTCCAGGCGGCGCGTCGTCGGCGGTGCGGACGCGATTGAGCGTGATGAGAGCCACGTCGGTGCCTTCGAAGATGCGCACTTCGCGGACGCGACGGCGGGTGCCCCGCAGGCGCACCGTGATGCGGGACGGGGCGGGGCGCTCTGGAAGCAGGAAATGGGCGCAGGTGAGCACCGTGTCCTGAGCAACGAGGATGCCCGAGCAGTAGCGCGCGCCCACGGAGCAGCGGACGATCAAGTCGGGGTAGCAGGGGACAGGGTCGGTCACGCGCTCGAGTGTAACTGGCCTATCATTGCCAGCATGACGCGTATAGATCAGTCCACGTTCGCACACCGTCGATCCCGTGCCGCCGAGCTCGTTGCGGCGCACAAGCTCGGGGGCCTGGTTGTTGGCACCGGCCCGGAGTTTGCCTACCTCACCGGCTCCTGGGCCTCCTCGCACGAGCGGCTCACCGCCCTGGCCATCGGGCCGGACGGGCGGGTCGTGCTCGTCGCTCCGGTGACGGACATTGGCAGCCTGGGCGTTGCCGGCGACGATGTGGAAATCCGGGGCTGGCAGGACGGGCAGGACCCGTACCAGCTGGCAACTGAGGCGCTCGATGCGTCCGCACCCGTGGCGCTGGGCAGCTCGCTGACCGCCAACCACGTCTTCGCGCTGCAGGCCCTGCTCCCGCAGACCCGTCTGGCAACGGACACGCTCGCCGAGCTGTTTATGGCTAAGGAACCGGCCGAGCTGGCAGAGCTCAAGCGCGCCGGCGAGGCAATCGACCGCGTCCACGCCCGCGTGCCGGAGTTCCTGGTGGCGGGCCGCACCGAGGCGCAGGTGGCCGCCGAGCTGGACCGCCTGATCATGGACGAGCACGAGTCCGTCGACTTTGTCATCGTCGGCTCCGGCGAAAACGGCGCCAACCCGCACCACGACTTCTCCGAGCGTGTGCTGGAAGACGGCGACGTAGTTGTCGTGGACCTGGGCGGCACGCTGGATTCTGGCTACCACTCGGACTGCACCCGCACCTACATCGTGGGCGGCGACCCTGCGAAGGCGGATCCCGAGGTGGTCAAGGCCTACGAGGTACTGTTCCGCGCCCACCAGGCGGCGGTCACCGCGGCACGCCCCGGCATCACCGCCGGCGAGCTGGACGCGGTGGCGCGCGGCGTGATCGAGGAAGCCGGGTACGGCGAGTACTTCACGCACCGCCTGGGCCACGGCATCGGCCTGGCGGGCCACGAGGACCCGTTCATCATCGCCGGCAACGACACCGCATTGCAGGCCAACATGGCGTTCTCCATCGAGCCGGGCATCTACGTGCCGGGCAAGTGGGGCATGCGCCTGGAAGACATCGTTTACCTGGACGAGGACGGCGCAGTCTCGCTGGATAACGTCTCCCGCGACCTCCGCTAAGCCCATGTCTCGACGCATCCGCGGCGGGAGGACCGTCGAACCGCCCACCACCGGCACCGTGCTCGTGTTCGGCGGCACCAGCGACATTGGCACCGCCATCGCCCTGCGCGTCTGCTCCGGGCGGAGGGTCGTGCTGGCCATGCGCGAGCCCGAACGCGCTGACGCTCGCGCCATCGCGGAGCGTCTGCGCGAAGCCGGCGCCGCCAGCATCGAGTGCATCCGGTTCGAGGCCACGGAGCTCGAGTCCCACCGCCGGATAGTGGAATCCGTGCACGCCGCGGAGGAGATCACCACCGCCGTTGTCGCGTTTGGCGTCCTCGGCGATCAGGCGCGTGCCGAGCGCGACGAGTCCGAGGCCGTCCGCATCGGCAGCGTGGACTACCTCGCACAAATCAGCGCGCTGACCGTGCTGGCGGACGTCATGGGTCGCGGCAACATTGTCGCGTTCTCATCCATCGCCGGCTGGCGGGCCCGCCGCGCGAACTACGTCTACGGCTCCACCAAGGCGGGGCTCGACGCGTTCTGCCAGGGCCTGGCGGACCGGCTCCACGGCTCGGCTCTGCACTTGATCACCGCGCGCCCCGGGTTTGTTATCGGCTCGATGACGGAGGGGATGACGCCCGCGATCATGTCGGTGACTCCGGACGAAGTCGCCGATGCGGTCGTAGACGCCGCCCAGCGGGGCCGCAGCACAACCGTGTGGATCCCGCGCCGCCTCGCCGCGCTCGCGCTGGTCATGCGCCTCGTCCCGCGCCCCATCTGGCGTCATATGCCGAGGTAGGACACATGTTTCCTCTCACCCGCACAATCGCGGGGCTGCTTGTCGACGCCCTCCACGACCCCCGCCGCACCGAGCCGAAGCACACCACGCCGACGTGGGTGACGGGCATGACTCCCGGATCCCTCCTCAACGCCCGCGAAATCAAGGCCGTAGGCCTGACCAAGCGTCTCAACCCCGCCGACGTCTGGGGGATCGACTACGTTACTGCGGACGAGGACGGCCGCGCCCTCACCGCCACCGGGGCGGTCTTCCGCTCGCGCACCCCCTGGCCGGGCCACGGCCCGCGCCCCACCATCGCGTTCGCCCCCTCCACGCAGGGCGTCGCCCCGCGCTGCAACCCCTCGTACTCGTGCACCGTCGGCCTCGCCCCGCGCCGCGCGCCGTGGGACCTCATCGCCGCCTACGAGCAGCCGGCGATCAACCTGCTGCTCGCGGCGGGCGCCAACGTCGTGCTCACCGACTACCCCCGCAACCCGGCCGAGAACGTGCAGCTCTACTGCAACCACGTTGCCGCCGCGCAGTCGCTCATCGACGCCACCCGCGCCGCCTCATCCCTCTCCGTCGACACCACCGTGCTCGGCCTGTGGGGCTTCTCCCAGGGCGGCGGGGCAGTGGGCGCCTGGCTCGAACGCCCGGAGTACGCCCCGGAGCTCCAGCCGCAAGCCGCCGTCGTCGGCGCGCCCCCGGCCGCGCTCGTGCCGATGCTCGACCACGTCGACGGCGCCATGCCTTCCGTAGTGATCCTTTACGCCGTCGCGGGCCTCATGGCGCACCACCCGGATCTGGCGGATGAGATCCTGCCGCACCTCAGCCCCGAAGGTGCCGCGACGATCCTGGCGGACTCGGACCTCTGTGCCGTCGGGGCGTCGCTTCGCCGCCCCTGGGCGCACACGACCCGGTGGACTCGCAGTGGCCTCAGCATGGCGGAGCTCCTCCACTCCCTCCCTGGCACCTCCGAGCACCTCGAGTCGATCGCGCTCGGACGCAGGCGGCCGCTGCGCATCCCGACCCGGTTCTGGGGCTCGCTCCACGACGACATCATCCCGTACCCGCAGCTCACCGCGCTTGCGGACGCGTGGGAGATTCCGCTGCAGACGCGCCGCATGCCGCGCGTGCCGGGCAGGACTGGCGTCAACCACTATGGCCCGTATTTCCAACATCTGGCGGGTGACGTCAAATGGCTCGTGCGACAGCTGGACAGGTAGTCTGGCCGCATGCCGCTGTTTATTTTCGCCTACTTTCTCATTGAGGCACTCGCGTTCTTCGGCGTTGCCAAGCTCATCGGCGTCGGCTGGGCACTGCTCGCCATCTTCGCGCTGATGTTTCTCGGTGGTGCGCTCGCCAGCCTCGCGCTGCGTGGCACGCTAGTCAACGCCGCCGAGGGGCGCTCGTCGCTCGGCAGGGTAGCGGGGGACTCCGCCCTGTTGATGACGGGATGGCTGCTGTGCATCATTCCCGGCTTCGTCAGCTCCCTGCTCGGGTTCCTGCTCATCTTCGGCCCCACCCGCGGGTTCCTGCGCCGTTTCATCAGAACGCGGACGATCCGGAGCATGGAAAACTTCGGTGTCCGCGTGTACAACACCTCGCCGCTGTCGCAGTTCCAGACCAGCTACGGCAACTTCGGCGCCGACCGGCAGGCAGGCGGCCACCAGGCGCACGAGCAGGACACGGAGCACGACGTCATTGACGCCGACGAGCTCGAGGCCATGTTCCGCGCCGAAGGTCCGGAGGGTGATCGTGGCGACGGGGACGGAGGGGCGTCGACAAGCAAAGAGCCCGACGGCGGAAAGGACAAGTAGGTGCAGGGAGTGCTGCGACTGCTGCTGGCTGCGGGGGCGGGCGCGCTGGCGTACCTGTCCTACGAACCGCACGGGCTCTGGTGGGCGGGCGTCCTCGCGATGGCGCTGCTCTTTGGCGCGCTCGCGCCGTGGGGGAGCGCGCGGCCCGGGGTGTGGACGGGCGCTGGTCTCGGCCTCGTCCAGGCGCTGGTGTGCTACCTCCTGCTGTTGCCGTGGATCGGTGAGTTCGTGGGCGCGATGCCGTATGTGGCGCTCTCCGTCTTCCTGGCGCTGTACGCGCTGGCCACCGGCGCCTTCGGCACGCTCGTTGCCCGCTGGCGCTACGGCTTCGCCGCATTCGCACTGGTCTACGTGGCCGTGGAGTTCTGTCGCTCCTCGTTCCCGTTCGGTGGGTTCGCCTGGGTGCGGCTCGCTTGGGGGCAGATCGGCGGTCCGCTTGGCAACCTTGCGCATTTCGGCGGGCCCGCGCTCGTGACGTTGGCGGTGGTGCTCGCCGGCGCAGGGCTGGCGGCGCTGGTGGTCGCCCACGGGCGCGCACGCGCTGCGGGCGGGGTCGCGGTCGTGGCGCCGCTGGTCTTGGGGCTGGCGGCGTCGGCTGCGGTCAACACGCCCGCCCACGAGGTTGGGACGGCCCGCGCGGCGACAGTGCAGGGCAACGTCCCGCGGCTCGGGCTGGATTTCAACGCGCAGCGCCGCGCGGTGCTGAGCAATCACGTGGAGGAGACCAAGCGGCTGGCGCAGGACGCGAAGGATCAAGGACAGCCGCTTGACCTGGTGATCTGGCCGGAGAACGCCTCGGACGTCAACCCGTTTACGGACCCGGAGGCGGGCGCGCTGGTCAAGGAGGCCGCTGCGGCCGTCGGCGTCCCCGTCCTGGTGGGCACACTCACGCGCGACCAGGTGGGGGAGCGCAACACCATGGTGGTCATCAACCCGGACGGCTCGGTGGGCGAGCGGCACAACAAGCGCTTCCTCCAGCCGTTTGGCGAGTACATGCCCATGCGCGACTTCTTCCGCAACTTTTCCGACATGGTGGATCTGGCCGGGGACTTCAAGCCCGGCGATGGCCCGGGCGTGGTCCGGATGGGAACGACGGTCGTCGGCGTGGCCACGTGCTACGAGGTCGCGGAGGATCCGGCTTACCGCATGGCGGTGCGCAACGGCGCGCAGCTGCTGGCCACCCCGACGAACAACGCGACCTTCGGCTTCACCGACATGACCTACCAGCAGCTGGCCATGAGCCGCATGCGCGCGATCGAGACCGACCGCGCCGTGGTCGTCGCCGCGACCTCCGGGGTCTCTGCGATCGTGCACCCAGACGGTTCCGTCTCCCAACAAAGCGAGATTTTCCAGGCCGCGCACCTGCAGGAGGAGCTCCCGCTCAAGGACTCCATCACCCCAGCCGTGCGGTTCGGCCAGTGGCTAGAGTGGATGTTAGTACTCGGCGGTGCCGCGGTCGCGCTCGGTGCCGTGGCGCGCCCCAAGCGCGAGTATGCTGCTAAGAGTCCCGCGGAGAAGGAGCGTATGGCTTAGCGACGCCCACGCGGCCCCACCACAGGCCCGCACCCACTTCCGCGAACCGAAACGAATACCCAACAAGACGTATCTGCAAAAGGAGTCAATCGCCCATGGCGAACGCAACGCTGGTGATCATCCCCACCTACAACGAGCTGGAGAACATCCCGCTGATTACGGAGCGCGTACTGACGGCGAACCCGGAGGTCGACCTACTGATCGTGGACGATAACTCTCCGGACGGCACCGGCGACAAGGCTGATGAGCTGGCGGCGAAGCACGATGAGGTCCACGTCCTGCACCGCGCTGGCAAGGAGGGCCTGCTCGCCGCCTACCGCGCCGGCTTCCGCTGGGGCTTGGAGCGTGACTACGCCGTGCTGTGCCAGATGGACGCGGACGGCTCCCACAAGCCGGAGGAGCTGCCGCGACTGCTCACCGCGATTGAGCGCGGCGGCGACCTGGTGATCGGCTCCCGCTACGTCGAGGGCGGCGAGGCGAAGAACTGGCCCCGCCAGCGCTACCTGCTGTCCAAGCTGGGCAACCAGTACATCTCGCTGGCGCTCGGTGACGACGTCGCCGATATGACCGCCGGCTACCGTGCGTTCCGCCGCGAGGTCCTCGAGGCCATCGACCTGGACGCGCTGTCCAACAAGGGCTACATCTTCCAGGTGGACCTGGCGCACAAGGTCATCGACGCCGGCTTCGACGTGCGCGAGGTACCCATTACTTTTGAGGACCGCACGCTGGGCGAGTCCAAGCTGGACGCGAGCTTCGCCGGCCAGTCCCTCATCGAGGTAACGAAGTGGGGCGTGAAGGAGAAGTCCTGGAAGGTCAGCGAGATGGCCAAGGAGGGCGGCAAGCTGCTTCAGTACGAGCTTGATAACTCGAAGCTCTCCCGCCTCGGCGCGAAGGCCGACCAGCTGCCGGAGCAGGTGGTCAACATGATCTCCGAGGGCGCGAAGCTGGGCAACTACGAGCTGAACAACAGCCCCCTGCGCAAGGTGCCGGGCAAGGTCACCGACATGGTGAGCCAGGCGACTGAGATGATCAGCGAGGGCCTCGGTCTCGTGCGCTACGAGGCGACCAAGAAGCAGCGCTAAGCACCAACGACCAACGGCCCGGACCACAGTGGACTCACTGTGCCGGGCCGTTGCGTATGTTCGGGGCTTACTTCTCGCCCTGCTCCTTTGCCAGTCGCGCGGCGGCGCGGCGGCGCTTGCGCAGGTGCTCGAGGCGCTCCTCGAGCAGGACGTCAAGCTCCTCGATGCTGCGGCGCTCCCGCAGCATGTCCCAGTGGGTGCGCGGTGGCTTGGCCGGCTTGGACTCCACGCCCTCACCCTCAATCAGGGTGCCGAGCTGGCCGTTCTTGCACATCCACTCCTCGGGGATCTCCGCATCATCAGCGAAGGGGACCTCAAAAACCTCCCCGTCGGGGGTACGGTACTTTGCCATCTGGCGCGGGGCCAGGTCGTGGTCCCTGTCGGTTTCGTAGCTCACTGCACCCATGCGGCTTCCACGGAGCACACGATCAGCCATGCTGTATCAATCCCTTCATTGCGAGTCACTGCAAGCCATTGCAAGCATTCCCAGTCGATACAGTATAACGGTCAACCTGCCCGCATTGTTCCCGCGGATGGGGTTTGGCGCGGCGGCGTGTATTAGGCTTGCCGTGTGGCTAGCGAAGGAAAGCAGGCGCCCACGTGCGCCTGGTGCGGAGGGCAAATGCCCGAGCAGCAGGGTAGGGGCCGCCGGAGGAAGTTCTGTAGCGCCTCGTGCAAGCAGCGCGCGTACGAGCAGCGGCACTCGCTCTCCGGCACCCAAATCCCGGCGGACGCGGTCATTCTCTCGCCGAAAAAGGTTGCTGACCTGCGCGATCAGCTATATCAGCTGCGGTGCGCGGCGGAGGACGTCCAGACCGCGGCAAGCGAGGGCGCAACCCCGGAGGAATTACGTCACTTATGTGACGAAATGGTGAATCTGTCCCACAGCATCGAGAGGTTAAGGTAACAGGTATGCACAACGGCACTGAAGCTGGCAAAAGTTTCGACGAGGCCGCACTGAAGCGCAGGCGGACGCTGCTCATCGTCGCCGGGTCGATCATCGTGGTCATCCTGCTTGCGGTCGCGTTCGTCCCACTCGCGCTCGGGGGGCTGTTTGGAAACGGCGTGAAGACCGAAGGCATTGATGAGTCGCGCCTCAAGGCCGCCGATACGCCTCTCGACGGCCACTGGGAAGTCTCGTCACGCCCGGGCCCAAACGGCTCGTCGGCGGGCTTTACGTTCTTTGAGATCCTCCCGGGCCAAGAGAAGGTCACCTCGGGCTCGACGGAGGGCGTGAGCGGCTCGGCGGACATTGAGGCCGGCACGCTCACTGCCGGCGAGATCACCGTCGACATGACCAACCTGACGAGCGATAGCGACGTCCGCGATTCCAACGTCCGCCGCAAGATCCTACACACGGACCAGTTCCCGGAGGCGACGTTCCGCGTCACGGAGCCGGCGGACGTATCCCAGGTGCCGGATGACGGCTCCGTGGCCAAGGTGGAGCTCACCGGCGAGATGACCATCCACGGCGAGACAAACACGGTGACGCACGAGTTCGACGTCGCGCGCTCCGGCTCGTCGCTGATCGTCGCGGGCGATGTCCCGATCAACCGGGCGGATTACGGCGTCGAGTCGCCGGAGTTCGTGGCGGCCAAGATTGACGAGCAGGGTGAGGTCAACATCCGCCTCAACATGCACCAGTAGCCGTCCTATATTACGTCACTTGACGTAATATATATGCGTATTTGTCCGATAATGTACATTATGTCAACTAACGCGCGGGCCCACGCTTCTCGACGCCACCACGCCCCTCCATCTACCGCCGCCCCCGCCGGTTCCGCGCCGTGAGCGTCAGTTGCGTGAGATCAATCATCCGCAGCTCCGCGAGCGCCTGACGCAGCGCGAGCTGCCACACCCACAGTCGCCGGTACACCGGATCGAACCCGTCCGCGGCCGCGTCGCGCAGGTGCGAATCAAAGGTGGCGCGCTGCAATCCCAGCGACGTCGCCAGGTGCTGAGGCGCGTGCGTCTCCGCGATGATGCGCAGCCCGGTCTTGCGGTCCACAATCCGCGCCAACGTCTCCGTGGATGCGTAGCTCAGGCCCGGCCACACGTACGCCCTCAACGACGCCAACGCCGCCCGCGCCGCCTTATTCATCTCCGGCCCTGCCACGATCGTCTGGATCGCCACCTTGCCACCCGGCGCAACCGCAGACCCGAGCTGCGTGAGAAACTCGGCTTTGTCGTCGTCGCTCAGCGTCTCGAGGTGCTCGAGCGACACCGCCGCGTCGTACCCGCGCCCGAGCCGCTTGACCCTGACCTGACCCGGTACGCCCGCGAACGTGAGCTGCTCGCGCAGCGCGTCCGCGGACTCCGGCGAATTGGTCACGCACTCGACCTTGTCCCCGGCCGCCAGCGTGACCGCGGGTCCGGACGCCGGATACTCCAGCACGCGGGACCGGTCGCGCACACCAGCCGCCTGCAGGAGCATTGCTACGGATCGCGCCTGCGCGTCCGCCAAATCCGAGCGGGTCGTCCCCTCGTCCTGGGGCGCGGCGATCTCGGTCACGTCCACGAAGTGTCGCGCAGGCTCGTTGCCATGCCCCGCGCCACGCGCGTACGACTTCACGCGCACCCGCTCCCGCGTCGGCACGCCGGTGGCGAAGTGGCCCTGGAACGGGCTCACGCCGTCGCCCGCGTAGTGCTGAATCAGGCTGGGCGGCACTTCCCCGCTCTCGTGCGACCTCGCCGGCGCGACGCGCAGCGTGGACGGCACGTAGCCGGATTGGACGAGTTTGCGCAGCACCTGTACAAGCCGTTCAGAGTCCGGCGTGTGCCACTCCCCGGCCAAGTACCCCTCAGCCAGCCCGACCCAGCCGTTGGCGACGACGCGCTGGAACACCTCCGCGTAATCCACCACGACGTCCGGGGCATCGCCGTCAACGCGGATGCCGGCGTTGGCGCACGCCGCCGCAAAGCGCGCCTCTGCCCGGCCCGCCCGCCACCTATCGAGTCGCCCTCCGGGGACTGCGGCCACGCTGGGCCACGCGGTGGCGTCGATAATTGCCAAATGCTCGGGGACGCTGGACGCGTTCATGTCGTGTGGGGAGGTCACGCGGCTGATGGTAGCGGGTGCGCGCCGGATCCCGGCGATGCCACGTCGGCACCCGCCTGTGGAGCTTCAAAGAATTCGGCGTAGTATATGCAGGGGAAATTTCCAGACTTGTCTTTAAATTAGGTACAAGGAGTCTTACCTATGGCAGAAGCGCCGTACCGTCCCGCAGGCAACCGCCACCACGTCGTCATTATTGGTGCTGGTTTCGGTGGCCTGTTCGCCGCCCGCGAGCTCGCGGATGCGGACGTGGACATCACGCTGATCAACCGCACGAACTACCACCTCTTCGCCCCGCTGCTCTACCAGGTGGCGACCGGCCTGCTTTCCAGCGGTGAGATTGCCACCTCGGTCCGCCAGATCCTCGCGGGCCAGGACAACGTGAGCGTCGTACGTGGCGACGTCACCGACGTCAACGTTGAGGGCCAGACCGTTACCGCCAACGAGGGCGCGTTCACCCGCTCCTACGCGTACGACTCCCTCGTCGTCGCCGCGGGCGCCGGCCAGTCCTACTTTGGCAACGACCAGTTCGCCGAGTTCGCCCCCGGCCTGAAGACCGTGGACAACGCCCTCGAAATCCGTGCCCGCCTCGTCTCCGCCTTCGAGCGCGCAGAGCTCGCCGAGACCGAGGAAGAGCGCAACGAGCTGCTCACCTTCGTCATCGTCGGCGCAGGCCCGACCGGCGTCGAGCTGGCTGGCCAGGTGGCCGAGATGGCCCACCGCTCCTTCAAGGGCCAGTTCAAGAACTTCGTTCCGTCGCAAGCAAAGATCGTGCTTATCGACGGCATGCCGCAGGTCCTCCCGCCATTTGGGAAGCGCCTGGGCAAGAAGGCGCAGCGTGAGCTGGAGCGCAAGGGCGTCACCGTCGTCCTCAACGCCCTGGTTTCCAACGTGGATGCCGGCAGCGTCACCTACAAGGACACCAATTCCGGCGAGGAGACGACGCTGCGCGCGGCGACCAAGATCTGGTCCGCAGGCGTGCAGGCGTCCCCGCTGGGCAAGCAGATCGCCGAGCAGGTCGGCGTCGAGGCAGAGCGCAACGGCAAGGTTCCGGTCAACGCGGACCTCACCGTGGGCGACAAGGACAACCTGTTCATCATCGGCGACATGATGAACCGCAACCGCCTCCCCGGCGTTGCTCAGGTGGCGATCCAGTCCGGCGAGTACGTCGGTCGGATCATCAAGGAGCAGGTCGAGCACGACGTTGCGCCGTCCGCCCGCGACGAGTTCGAGTACTTTGACAAGGGCTCTATGGCGATCGTCTCCCGCTACAACGCCGTGGTGAAGATGGGCAAGGTCGAGGTCGCAGGCTTCCTCGGCTGGATGATGTGGCTGGCAGTTCACGTCTCCTTCCTCGTCGGCGTGCGCAACCGCCTGGTGTCCATGTACACCTGGACCAACAACGCGCTCACCCCGAATCGCTACAACCTCGCCACCACGCTGCAGCAGCAGCACGGCCGCAACGCGCTGGACAAGCTGCGCGCCAACGTCGACGGCGCTGAGGACACCTTTGAAGAGGTTCGCGATACCAACGGCGAAAACTAAGCACTCCCCCCGTCGGGTGCAGTAGCGTACCCCCGCCTACACCCGCGATTCGAGGCCCGGTCCACACGACCGGGCCTTTTGCTGTGTCGGCGGGGGTAATTCACCCCCGGTGGCCAAGGTCACACGGTTGAAAGTAGCGGGTTCGCAATGGTCTCACCTTATAATTGGGACACAACGATGGTAGCGCTTCAAATCATCGGCCGGAACGACTTCCGGTGGCAGATGTTGAACGGGAACCTGGGAAAGTGCTAGCGCGTCCCCATCGTGGAAAACCCTCGAGACTAGAAGGATCGTTTTTCAAAGTGACTGCTACAACTGCTGCATCGCAGAACACCGCATGGGACGGCTTTGCCGAAGGCCCGTGGACCGACGAGATCAATGTTCGCGATTTCGTCCAGCGCAACTACACCCCCTTCGACGGCGATGCATCGTTCCTCGCCGGCCCGACGGAAAAGACCCTCCGCGTTTGGGACACGCTGGACAAGAAGTACCTCTCCGTCGAGCGCGAGCGTCGCGTCTTCGACGTTGACACCGAGACCCCGGCAGACATCGACGCCTTCCCGGCCGGCTACATCTCTGAAGACGACAACGTGATCGTCGGCCTGCAGACCGACGTCCCGACCAAGCGCGCGATGATGCCGAACGGTGGCTGGCGCATGGTCGAGCAGGCCATCAAGGAGGCCGGCAAAGAGGTCAACCCGGACGTGAAGAAGATCTTCACCTCCTACCGCAAGACCCACAACGACGCTGTCTTTGACATCTACACCCCGCGCATCCGCGCGGCCCGCTCCTCCCACATTGTCACCGGCCTGCCCGACGCATACGGCCGCGGCCGCATCATCGGTGACTACCGCCGCGTCGCCCTCTACGGCGTGGACAAGCTCATCGAGGACAAGCTCGCCGCCAAGGACGCTTCCCTGGACAAGGGCTTCTCCGAGCACTGGGCACGCTACCGCGAGGAGCACGCTGAGCAGATCAAGGCGCTGAAGAAGCTCAAGAAGATGGCAGCCGACTACGGCTTCGACATCTCCGGCCCGGCGACCAACGCTCACGAGGCCGTGCAGTGGACCTACTTCGGCTACCTCGCCTCCGTGAAGAGCCAGGACGGTGCCGCAATGTCCATCGGCCGCCTCTCCCCCTTCTTCGACATCTACTTCGAGCGCGACCTGGCCAACGGCACGCTGACCGAGGAAGACGCACAGGAGATTATTGACGCCCTGGTGCTCAAGCTCCGCATCGTCCGCTTCCTGCGCACCGAGGACTACGACCAGATCTTCTCCGGCGACCCGTACTGGGCAACCTGGTCCGACGCTGGCTTCTCCTCCGACGGCCGCCACCAGGTCACCAAGACCTCGTTCCGCCTCCTGCAGACCCTGCGCAACCTGGGCCCGGCACCGGAGCCGAACATCACCATCTTCTGGGACCCGGCGCTTCCGGAGGGCTACAAGGAGTTCTGCTCCGCCATCTCCATCGAGACCTCCTCCATCCAGTACGAGTCTGACAAGCAGATTCGTGACCAGTGGGGCGACGACGCCGCCATCGCATGCTGCGTCTCCCCGATGCCGGTGGGCAAGCAGATGCAGTTCTTCGGCGCCCGCGTCAACGCGGCGAAGTCCCTCCTGTACGCCATCAACGGCGGCCGCGACGAGGTCACCGGCAAGCAGGTCACCGAGGGCCACACCCCGATCACCGGCGACGGCCCGCTGGACTTTGACGAGGTCTGGCAGAAGTACGAGGAGATGCTGGATTGGGTTGTCGGCACCTACGTCGAGGCCCTGAACATCATCCACTACTGCCACGACAAGTACGCGTACGAGGCCGTCGAGATGGCGCTGCACGACTCCGACATCGTTCGCACCATGGGCTGCGGCATCGCCGGCCTGTCCATCGTCGCCGACTCGCTGTCCGCCATCAAGTACGCGAAGGTCACGCCGATTCGCGACGAATCCGGCCTGGTCGTCGACTACAAGACCGAGGGCGAGTTCCCGTTCTACGGCAACGACGACGACCGCGCTGACGACATCGCCGCCACCGTGGTCCACACCGTGATGCAGAAGATCAAAGAGATCCCGATGTACCGCGACGCGATCCCGACCCAGTCCGTCCTGACCATCACTTCCAACGTGGTCTACGGCAAGGCCACCGGTGCGTTCCCGTCCGGGCACAAGGCCGGCACTCCGTTCGCACCGGGCGCAAACCCGGAGAACGGCGCCGACAACCACGGCATGGTCGCCTCCATGCTGTCCGTGGGTAAGCTCGACTACAACGACGCGCTGGACGGCATCTCGCTGACCAACACGATCACCCCGTCCGGCCTCGGCCGTAACAAGGACGAGCAGGTCAAGAACCTGGTCGGCGTCCTCGACGCGGGCTTCATCATGGACAACGCGGACGCAGAGATCCACCCGGCATAAACCCGGGCCCGCCCGGTCGGCCCACCGGCCGACCGGCAACGGACAACTCAATACCCCACTAATCACCACTTCCCCGAAAAGGAGCACACCACAATGTCTACCCACACCTTCGAAGACCGTATGGCTTCCATGAAGTCCTCCCGCGAGGCCAACAACATGAACTCCGGTCTGTACCACGCCAACATCAACGTGCTGGACCAGAACACCCTCGAGGACGCAATGGAGCACCCGGAGAACTACCCGAACCTGACGGTTCGCGTGTCCGGCTACGCGGTGAACTTTGTCAAGCTCACCAAGGAGCAGCAGCGCGACGTGATCTCGCGCACCTTCCACCGCGGCGCATAACCAGCGGCGTAACCAGGACGTAGCGCCCCACTGACTCGCCCTTCGGGGTGGGCGGTGGGGCGCGTCGATAAGCACACAGCACAGGAGGCCAGCCATGGCGCAAGATGGCACAACCGGCGTAGTCACACTCGAACCCCAGCAGGGCGAACGCATCAGAGGCGTCGCCGCGGGCCTTGGCGGCACCGCCGACGCCGACATGGAAATCACCCGACCCGAGCTGCTCGAGGCGCGGCGCACCGGCGACATCGGGCTCGTCCACTCGTGGGAGCTCGTCACCGCCGTCGACGGCCCCGGCACCCGCATGACCATCTTCCTGTCCGGCTGCCCCCTGCGCTGCCTGTACTGCCACAACCCCGACACGATGGAGATGAAGGAAGGCACCCTCGAATCCGTCGAGTCTGTGGCGAACCGCGTGAAGCGCTACAAGCGCATCTTCGACGCCACCGGCGGCGGCCTCACCCTCTCCGGCGGCGAGCCGCTGTTCCAGATCGCGTTCACGCGCCGCCTGCTGAAGATGGTGCACTCCGCGGGCATCCACACCACGATCGACACCTCCGGCTACCTGGGCGCGCGTCTGCGCGACGAGGACCTGGACAACATCGACCTGTTCCTCCTCGACGTGAAGTCCGGCGACGAGGAGACGTACCAGCGCGTGACCAAGCGCCAGCTGCAGCCCACCATCGACTTCGGCGACCGCCTCAGTGAGAAGGGCAAGCGCGTCTGGATTCGCTTCGTTGTCGTGCCCGGCTACACCGACTCCGAGGAGAACGTGAACAACGTCGCCGACATCGTCGCCCGCTGGACCAACAACGTCGAGCGCGTCGAGGTCCTCCCCTTCCACAACATGGGCGCCGATAAGTGGAAGAAGATCGGTATGCCGTACGAGCTCGACGACGTCACTCCGCCGTCGCCCGAGCACGTCGAGCACATCCGAGACATCTTCCGCTCTCGCGGCCTCGAGGTTCACTAGCACCCCGGGCTCGTCGCTTATCGACGCCACGTCTTCCCCTCCGCCGCGAGTTCGCGCTCGCGCGGAGGGCGTAGTATTTTTTAAGGGCTTCGCTTCGGCTAAGCCACGATCTGCCCGTTGCAACCGGCCCGGCCGGTCCGTCACACGAAGGGAGGCTGCTATGCCGCCTCGGATTCCTCTTCCACGTCAACGGCCGAAGAAGAACTTCGCACCAGTTGCTCAACACGTCCCGGTGCCGATAGAACGCTCGATTGATTTTTGCCGCATCTTCGTCGACGGCAAGCGCCAGCCCGGCAACGCGCGGGTGGCGCAGGCGCTCGAGCGCGTCAACCAGCATGACAACGCCTTCGTGTGGCTGTCGCTCAAGGAGCCGACGACGACGCAGATGGAGCGCATCGCGGAGCTCTTCGACCTACACGACCTCATCGTCGACGATGTCATCGACGCCCACCAGCGCCCCAAAGTGGAGCGCTACGACGACCAGCTCTTCCTGGTCATCCGCACCGTCTACTACCGCGACGACGAAGAGGTCTCCGACGCCCGCGAGATCATTTCCACTGGCGAGGTGCAGATCGTGGTCGGCCCCAACTTCGCCATCACGATCCGCCACAACGCGCCCCTCCCCGACCTGACCGCCCAGCTGGAGGAGGACGAGGAGCTTGCCATCCTCGGCCCCGCGGCCGTGGCGTGGAAGGTCTCCGACTACGCGGTGGACAACCACCTGCGCGTCGCCCAGGCGCTGAGCATCGACGTCGACGACCTGGAAAACGAAGTGTTCACCCCTCGGCGCGACATCAACATCGACAAGATCTACATGTACAAGCGTGAGGTTTTGGAGATGCGGCACGCCATTGACCCGCTCGCGCCGGCGCTAAAAAACAGCCTGGTCAGCCACAAGGACTTGCTCCGCAAAACGCTGCGCTCGTACTTCCGCGACGTCGTCGACAACGCGACCATCGCCAGCGACCACCTCTTCGGCTTCGACGAGCGCCTCTCGTCGCTTCTCGACGCCTCCGTGGCCAAAGTCAGCATGCAGCAAAACAGCGACATGCGCACCATCTCCGCCGTCGTCGGCATGGCCGCCGCCCCGACGATGATCGCCGGCATCTACGGCATGAACTTCGAGAACATGCCCGAGCTGAGCTGGGCTTACGGCTATCCGGTCGTGCTCATCGTCATGTTTGCGTCGATGGCCATCATGTACTGGTGGTTTAGGCGAAATAACTGGCTGTAGGTGTTACGTGGCGTCGACAAGCATGAGCTTGAGGTTCGTCACCGCAACCAGCTTGTCGCCGTTACGCTGCTCCACGCGCCACAGGTGCGTGCGCTTGCCGGTGTGCACCGGGCGCGCGACCGCTTCGATCCGCCCGCCGGTAACGCCGCCGAGCAGGTCGGTGTAGTTGCTCATCCCCAGCGCCGGGCGGCCCGCCGCCGCGATCGCCGCCATCGAGCCGATCGTTTCGCCTATCGACGCATACACGCCCCCATTCACCACACCCGTGAGCTGCAAGTGCTGCGGCCCCACTTCGACGTAGCCCTCGGTGCGCTCCGCCGAACACGCGGTGATGACGAGCCCAATGTGCGGGCCGAACCCGATGTCGTGCGCGTTGAGGTCGCGCAGCTCGTCCGCGCTCAGCGGCTCGACCAGCGGCTCTCGGGCAAAGCGGCTGCGGTAATCGTGCGTCTCCATGTGCACACTCTACCGCCCGCCCGAACGCGGCGCGTAGAATCAAGCGCATGACTGATGCATCCCCCGCTACCGGACTCGCCCAGATCGGCGTCGTTGGCATGGCCGTCATGGGCTCCAACCTCGCCCGCAACTTCGCCTCCAAGGGCCACACGGTGGCCATCTATAACCGCTCGCCGGAAAAGACGCGCGCCGTCATGGCTGAGCACGGCGCCGAAGGGAATTTCGTCCCCTCGGAGACCATCGAAGATTTCGTAGCTTCCCTCGAGCGCCCGCGCAAGGCGATCATTATGGTGCAGGCCGGCGCCGCGACCGATGCGGTGATCGACCAGCTCGCAACCGCGATGGATGACGGAGACATCATTATCGATGGCGGCAACTCTCTGTTCACCGACACGATCCGCCGCGAGAAGGAGGTCGCCGCGCGCGGCCGCCACTTCGTCGGCGCCGGCATCTCCGGCGGCGAGGAGGGAGCGCTGCGCGGCCCGTCGATTATGCCCGGCGGCCCGAAGGAATCCTGGGAGACGCTCGGTCCCCTGCTCGAGGACATTTCCGCGAAGGTCGACGGCTCCCCGTGCGTCACCCACATCGGCCCCGACGGCGCCGGCCACTTTGTCAAGATGGTCCACAACGGCATCGAGTACGCCGACATGCAGGTGATCGGCGAGGCCTACCATCTCCTCCGCTACGGCGCCGGCCTCACGCCCGCCGAGCTTGCGGACATCTTCAGCACCTGGAACGAGGGCGACCTGGACTCCTACCTCATCGAGATCACCGCCGAGGTGCTGCGTCAGACCGACGCGAAGACGGGCAAGCCGTTCATCGACGTCATCCTGGACGCCGCCGGCCAAAAGGGCACCGGCCGCTGGACCGTCAAGGAGGCGCTCGACCTCGGTGTGCCGGTCACAGGGATCGGCGAGGCGGTGTTTGCGCGCGCGTTGTCGTCGGCAATTGCCCAGCGCGAGGCCGCCCAGCGCATCGGGCTGCCCGCGGGCGAGGTGACCACGCTCGATGACCTCGGCGTGGACAAGGACGCCTTCGTCGAGGACGTGCGCCGCGCGCTCTACGCCTCCAAGCTCGTCGCGTACGCGCAGGGTTTCGACGAGATCAACGCCGGTTCGCAGGAGTACGGCTGGGATCTCGAGCCGGGCGCGCTCGCGCGCATCTGGCGCGGCGGCTGCATCATCCGCGCGAAGTTCCTCAACCGCATCACCGAGGCCTACGAGAACGACCCCAAGCTGCCCTCCCTGCTGCTCGACCCGTACTTCAAGCAGGAGCTCGAGGGCGGGCTTATCGACGCCTGGCGCCGCGTCGTCATCACCGCCACCCAACTCGGTCTGCCGGTCCCGGTCTTCGCGTCGTCGCTGTCGTACTACGACTCGCTGCGCTCGAACCGCCTCCCGGCAGCGCTGATCCAGGGCCAGCGCGACTTCTTCGGCGCGCACACCTACAAGCGCGTCGACATGGACGGCACCTACCACACCACGTGGTCGGGAAGCCGCGAAGAGATCGACGCGTAAGCAAAACCTACTTATCGGGCGGGCCGGTCGCCGCTGTGGTGGCCAACCGTTTTGCGCGCACCCACGGATCGCCGTGGTTTCTGCCCCGGGGCGTGACGTAGCCTCCGGGGCTTTTCCATACGATCTGCCCGTCGACGCGCTCCATCCGGCCGCGGTGCGGGCGGCCGTTTTGCCGATTGTGGTACGTGCACAACCAGCAGAGATTGTCAATCGTCGTCGTCCCGCCTTTCGACCACTCGTGGATGTGGTGCGCCTCCGAGAAGTCCGCGGGCTGGTTGCAGTCTTTCCACGCGCAGGTGGGCGCATCCGCGCTCATGAGGAGGCGCATCTCGCGGGACGCGTGGCGCAGCGTGGTGCCGTAGAGGTTGATCGGCCCGTCGGTTGGCGAGATCAACGCGATGTACCCAGACTCCCGCAGCTTCCGGTTGATCAGCTCCGCGCCGGTGAGCCATTCGCCGTTGGTGAGCTGCACCTCGATCTCTTCGGTGCGCTCGGGGTGCTTGCGCCACTGCGCAAAGTCGCCGATGTCCATGTTGAGCACCGTGGTCAACGCCGCCGCGGGGGCCGCGGTCGCGCCTCCGCCCTTCGCCCAGCCCGCCGGGTCGCCCTTCGCCGCCTCAAACAGCGGCAGCACGTCGCTGGTGCGCGCGGTGAGGTGCATGGTGGACCAGCCCTGGTCGTGGAACGTGACGCTCGCCTTCGGCTCCCGCGGCCGCGCCGGCTGCAGTTCCTTCTTCAACGCCCTGGCCCGCCGTGTGATCGCGCGGAGGTCGCCGCGCGTTTCGCACAACGTGGTGCGGTATTTCCACCGGTCCGCGTCTGTCTCCAAGCTTCTCGACGACCGCGCAATAAACGCCAGCGTCTCCAACCGGTGCTGATTTTCGCGCGCCGCCGCGACGCACGCGTCCTGCGCCCGGCGGTTGCGCACCTGCCCGAAGTAGACCTCGGCCGCGCCCATCAGTTGTTCAGCGCGATCGCGCTCCATCCCGCGGTCGACCAGCGCGTCGACGCTCGACTCCGCCGCATCGGCGATGATGGCAATGCCGTTGCGGTCGTGGTGGATGAGGGCGTCGATAAGCGTCATGCCCCAGAGCATAGCCGCACCACAACGCGCTGACCAGCGTAAACGGCAAAGTGTGAGAAGTCTTCCAAAACCTGCCGCGGAGGGAACCGCAGGCCCGCCGCGTGCGTCTAATAGGGTTTGGGGTTTTCGCGCGCTAAAGTGGTCGCAATGACATCGTCGACACCGTCTCCCACTACTTTCGCCGAACTCGGCCTGCCACAACCCGTGGTCACAGTGCTCACACGCCAGGGCATCGAGCACCCGTTCCCCATCCAGGAGGCGGCGATCCCGGACGCGCTCGCCGGCCGCGATGTCCTCGGCCGCGGCCCCACCGGATCCGGCAAAACATTCACGTTCGGCCTGCCCATCCTCGCCCGCCTCGCCGGCGCTCCCAGCCGCCCGGGCCATCCACGCGGCCTCGTGCTCGCGCCCACCCGAGAGCTCGCCGCGCAGATCCGCGAAAGGCTTGACGACGCCGCCGCAGCCCTCGGCCTCCGCATCCTCGAAGTCGTGGGCGGCGTCAACGTGAACAAGCACATCCGCGCGCTTGCCGCCCCCGTCGACCTGCTCGTGGCCACGCCGGGGCGCGCGCAGGACCTCATCGACCAGAAGAAGCTCTCCCTCGACGCGGTGGAAATCACAACGCTCGACGAGGCCGACCAGATGGCCGACATGGGCTTCCTCCCCCAGGTACGCAAGCTGCTCGACCGCACGCCCGAGAACGGGCAGCGGCTGCTGTTCTCGGCGACGCTTGACGGGGACGTCGAGAAGCTCGTGGCCCGCTACATGCACGACCCGGTGACGCACTCGACCGCGCCTGTCGAGGCGGCGGTGGACACGATGGAGCACGTCCGGCTGCTCGTCGGCGGCCGCGAGGAGCGCAACGAGATCGTCATCCAGATCGCCGCTCGCGACGGCAAAACGATCATGTTCATGCGCACGAAGCACGGCGTGGACCGCCAGGTGACGAAGCTGCGCCGCGTCGGCATCAACGCGCAGGGCCTGCACGGCGACAAGGGCCAGGGCGCGCGCACGCGGGCGATCGAGGGCTTCGGCGACGGTTCCACGCCCGTGCTCGTGGCCACAGACATCGCGGCGCGCGGCATCGACATCAACGACGTCTCGCTCGTCGTCCACGTCGACCCGCCCGCCGAGCACAAGGCGTACCTGCACCGCGCCGGGCGCACCGCCCGCGCGGGCACGTCCGGCACCGTCGTCACGCTCGTCATGGACGACCAGCGCCAGGAAGTGGAAAAGTTGCTCAAGAAGGCGGGTGTCGACGCGCGCGAGGTCCGCGTCACCCCGATGTCTGAAGCGTTAGTTAAGATCACGGGTGCACGCAAGCCGGAGGGCGCTCCCCTGCCGCCGCCGGGACAACCTGCGCGTGGGCGTCGTCAAGCGAAGCCCTCCGGCCGCAACAAGCGGCGCGGGAATCGAACACGAAGGAGTCACGGGCGCTAACGCGCAACAATAATGGACATACTCATATCCATCCTCTCCCTTGCGGGATTCATACTGCTCACCGCCTCAACGGGCCTGTTCGTGGCGATCGAGTTCGCCATGACCGGGCTGGAGCGCTCGGCGGTCGACGCGCACGTGAGGGAAAAGGGCGACAAGCGCGCCAAAGCCGTCGCGCGCGACCACGCCAACCTCTCGTTCGCGCTCTCGGGCGCGCAGCTCGGCATCACGCTCACCACCCTTGCATCCGGCTTCCTCGCGGAGCCGGTGCTGGGCAAGTACTTCGCCCCGCTGCTTGAGCTGGTCGGCTTGGACAAGGACGCATCCAGCGTCGTGGCGATGGTGCTCGCGCTAATCGTCGCGACGCTGCTATCCATGGTGTTCGGCGAGCTTGTGCCCAAGAACATCGCGATCACCAACCCGCTGGGCACCGCCCGGTTCGTGGTCCCGCCGGTCAACGCGTTCAACCGCTTTTTCCGCGGCTTCATTAATTTCCTGAACAGGTCGGCGAACTTCGTCGTGCGCAAGCTCGGTATGGAGCCGGCCGATGAGCTTGCGTCGGCGCGCTCCGGCCAGGAGCTGACCGCGATGGTGCGCAGCTCCGCAGAGGCGGGCGGCCTGGACGCCGAGACCGCCGCGGTGATCGACCGCTCGCTGCAGTTCGGCGACACCACCGCCGAGGAGGTCATGACGCCGCGCTCCACCATCGACGCGCTCGATGCCGACGACACCGTCGCCGACCTCATCGCCTTGGCGCGCCAGTCCGGCCACTCGCGCTTCCCGGTGCGCCGCGGCGACCTGGACGACACCATCGGCGTGGTGCACATCAAAGACGCGTTCTCGGTGGACAAGGCCGACCGCGCCACCACGAAGCTGGCTTCCCTCGCCCGCGAGGTGCCGTTCGTGCCGGGCACGCTCGATGGCGACTCGGTGCTCAACCGGGTCCGCCAGGCCGGGTCGCAGGTCGTCCTCGTCGCCGACGAGTTCGGAGGCACGCAGGGCTTGGTCACCATCGAGGACGTCGTGGAGGAGATCCTCGGCGAGGTCTACGACGAGTACGACGACAAGGAGCAGGAACGCGACTTCCAGCGCATCGGCACCTCGTGGGAGGTTTCGGGGCTCGTGAGGCTTGACGACGTCACCGCCACCACCGGCTACACCGCGCCGGAAGGCCCGTACGAAACCCTCGGCGGCCTGATCATGTCCGTGCTGGGGCGGATCCCCAAGCTGGGCGACAAGGTCGTGCTGCCCAACGCCGCGGAGAACTTCCAGGAGGGGTTCGAGTCCGGCGGCGCCGGAACGTGGGTCGGGCGCGTGTCCGCCATGGATGACCGCCGCGTGGACCGGGTGCTGCTCAGCCCCGTCTCCCCCGCGCAGGCTGAGGAAGTTGCTGGAGGTGAGCGTCGATGAGTATTTGGGTCGCAATTCTGCTGATCATTTTCCTCCTCGCGGCCAACGCGTTCTTTGTCGGCGCCGAGTTTGCGCTGGTGTCGTCGCGCCGCGACCGCCTTGAAAACCTGCTCGCCCAGGGAAGGAAGGACGCCAAGGGCGTGCTCGACGCCACCGAGCACCTGTCGATCTACCTGGCGGGCGCGCAGTTCGGCATCACGATCGCCTCGCTGGTGTTGGGTAAGGTCGCCGAGCCGGCGATCGCGCACTACATCGAGGTGCCGTTCCTGGCGCTCAACCTGCCCGAGAACCTGCTGCACCCGGTGAGCTTCGCCATCGCGCTGGTGATCATCTCCTACCTGCACATCCTGCTTGGAGAGATGGTGCCAAAAAACATCGCTATCGCCGGCCCCGAAACCACGGCGATGTGGCTCACCGGCGCGATGACGGTGTGGATCAAGCTCACGCGCCCGGTCATTGAGCTGCTCAACTGGATCGCCCGCAAGACGCTTGCGGCGTTCGGCATCGTGCAGCGCGACGAGCTGGACTCCACGGTCGACCAGGAGCAGCTCGCCAACATGATCCAGGAGTCGCGCGAGGAGGGCCTGCTCGACGCCGAGGAGACCGCCCGCCTGGCCAAGGCCCTGCGTTCCGAGACCCGCAACCTGAAGGAAGTGATGATCCGCCTGCCGGATCTGAAGACCATCACGCTGCAGCCGTCCGGCATCCGCCTCTCCGCCGTGGAGGAAGCGGTGCGCGATACGGGGTACTCCCGCTTCCCCGTCCAGACGGAGCCGGGCGTGCTGGTCGGCTACATCCACGTCAAGGACATCTTGGACCTCATGGAGTCCGACGACGCCGATCCCTTGGTGCCCAAGAAGCGCATCCGCCCCCTCTCCATCGTCGACGGTGCGCAGACGCTTGACGACGCCCTCACCTCCCTCCACCGGCGCTCCGCCCACATGGCACAGGTCCGGGACAACGGCGAGCTGGTCGGCGTGCTGGCGCTCGAGGACCTCATCGAGGAGTACGTGGGCACCGTCGCAGACTGGACCCATGAGGACGAATAGACCGGAGGTGCTCCAGCCGCGCGAGTACGAGGCGCTCATCGCGGCGCACGAGGCCCGCGCGGACCAGTGGATCACCCCGCACCTGGAGCGCCGCACGCACGGCGTCGCGCACCCGGTGTGGGACTTCCTCTTCGAGTACTACCCGCTCCGCCCCGCCCACCTGCGCCGTTGGCACCCGGGTGTGGGGCGCACGCTTGCCGACGCCACCGCCCTCCCCCACGCGACCTGGCGCGATTACCGCGTCAACGCCGATGGCACGGTTGGCGTGGACGTCGGGGCGTTTGTCGCCCACCGCGGGAGGGACGTGGAGGCGGTTGGGCGGGTGCTCGGGGGCGTCGAGAAGCGTCCCGCGCACTTTGACTGCTTCGGCCTGCACGAATGGGCAATGGTCTACCGAACGGACACCCCGCGCCACGCGTTGCCGCTGCGACTGGGGCGCGCCGGGACCGATGCTGTGGTTGAGGCGCATCAGCTCAAGTGCACGCACTTTGACGCGTACCGATTTTTCACGCCGCCGGCGCGCCCGCTGAACCTGACCGTGCTCACGCGCGAGGGGCAGGCGGCGAACGACCAGGCAGGCTGCGTGCACGTGGCGATGGACCTGTACAAGTGGGCGACCAAGCTCGGCCCGCTCGTCCCCGGCGAGCTGTTGCTGGACACGTTCGCGCTCGCGCGCGAGGCGCGGAGGCTGGACATGGAGGCCTCGCCGTACGACTGCCGCGAGCTCGGGTTTGGAGTCGTGCCGATCGAGACAGCTGAAGGCAAGGCGGAGTACGTCCGCCGGCAGCGGAAATTGGCGGAAGACGCCGCGCCACTGCGTCATCGGCTTGTCGCGCTCTTAGAACGCGTGCAGCACGGATAAGATTGCGGCAAGGCGCTACCTGCGCGCTGCGCATCCAAGCAGACTCGGCTGACAAGGCGGTATACATGGCACGGCATTCCAACGGTAAGAACAACTACAGGCTGTCCGGCGAGGCGTTGATTGCGCTGCTCGTGGTCCTGCTGCTCATCGCCGGGCTGCTGTGGTTCATCTTCGGTCGCGGTACCGACGCCGACGAGGCGCAGGGCGGCGGCGAGTGCGTCGCCGGCGACGTCACGCTCCCGGTCGCGGCGTCGGACCACGCGGTCGCCGAGCAGCTGCTGAAGACTTACCAGGAGAGCGCGCCCGTGGTCCGTGACCACTGCGTCAAGCCGCAGCTGGTGGACAACGTTGCGGATGCGGCGGTCTACCTCGCGCCGAACACGCCGGTCACGCAGCAGCAGCTGGCGAACGCGAAGCGCACCGCTGCCGTGTCGGAGCCGGCGATCGTGGCCAACCAGCCGGTCGGCCTGTCCGGAAAGGCCGAGGCGAAGCTTGACCAGGTCGGATTGGACAAGATGCGCTTCGCAGCGAGCGACGAGCCGTCGGCGTCAGCCGTCGTCGCCGGGACGCTGGCGAAGGGCGACGACCAGGCGGCGGTGAAGGCGCTGACTGATCAGCGTGTCGACTCGCTCGACGGCTTCGACGGAGCTGACGACACTTTCGTCGCGACGTCCGAGGACGCCGTCCCCGAGGGCCTCACGTTCACCCCGATCGATGCCGCCGTGTCCTACGCGGCGATCCCGCTCAACGCGGCCGGCGACGTGACCGAGGACCAGTCGCGGGCGGGCCAGGACTTGGCGCGTTTCTCGGCCGACAAGTTCGATGGGCAGGACCCGCAGCAGCCCGTGATCGCGGAGATGGTCTGGGCGGCGGCGCTCCCCGAGGGTGGGGCCGCGCTTACCGACGGCACCGCAAACGACGGCGCCGACGCCGCCCACAGCGACGCGAAGGCGAGCGCGAAGAAGGACGCTCCGGAGTCCGATTCCGCGGCCGGCCAGGTGCAGAACACGCTGTTCCTGCTCGACACGTCGGATGGCATGGCACCGTACATCGAGCCGGCGAAGGACGCGGTCGGCGCAGCAGCAGGTGCGGTCGGCGAGCGGGGCAAGATGGTCGGCCTGTGGAACTACTCCTCGCCGCTCAATCCGGGTGTGACGCGCGGGTACCGCGACAACGTCGCATTGACGGGTAACGCGGGCGACGTCGACCAGGCGGTGCATCGTTTCCTCACCGGCGGCGTTCCGCAGACCCGCGAGGCGGTCCTCGCCGCGGCCGGCGCCGCTGCGCAGTGGGGCGAGCCAGTGCGGATCGTCGTGGTGACCACCGGCACCGCTGACGCCGGAAACGACGAGGAGTTTGCCAACGCGGTCAGGCCGTTCACCGACCAGGGCGTCGACGTCACGGTGGTGCACGTCGGCGGCGAGCCGCAGGACCAGGGGCTGCGCAATGTCGCGTCATCCGACCAGCACGTCGATGGTGCCGAGGGGCTTACCGACGCCGTGAAGTCGGCCGCCGGCGTGAAGTAGGCGCGGGGACGCCCTCGGGCGTAAAAAATCGCGCCCCGATCAGTGCGGGGCGCGATGGTGGGAGTGGAGCAGAACCGGCTAGGAGGACTTGCGGCGACGGCGCGCGGCGAGCTCGTCAATCCCGGTGACCTCTGCGACCGGGGCGTCGTCCTCGGTAATCACGCGCTCCGCCGGGAACGCGGAGATGGTGCCCGAAAGCTCCTTCATAATCTGCGGCACGGCGATGCCGAACACGCCCTGGCCGCCGCCGAGAAGGTCGATGATCTCCTCGTTGCTGCGGCATTCGTAGACCGTTGCGCCGTCCGAGACCAGGGTGATCTCCGCGATGTCGTTCACACCGCGGTCGCGCAGCTTCTCCACCGCGAGGCGGATGTTCTGCAGCGAGATGCCAGTGTCAAGCAGGCGCTTCACAATCTTCAGCACCAGCACGTCCTTGAACGAGTAAAGGCGCTGGGAGCCGGAGCCTTTTGCGCCGCGGATCGACGGACGGACGAGCTCGGTGCGCGCCCAGTAGTCGAGCTGGCGGTACGTAATGCCGGCAACCTGGCAGGCGATGGGCACGCGGTACCCCACCTCATCCGACGGTCCGATGTCAAAGAGCGACTCCTGGATGGGGGCGTCGCCGGTAGTGCCGTGTCCGTTGTGTGTAGTCACGTAATTACTCCCATGAAGTTTGGCGTAGTGCCTATGTGCTTTATTAAATGCCAAGCATAGGCTTTCGGTCAACCTTTGCTCGCGCAACACGCCGAACTCTAACCCTCAACTTCACGTTGAGACTCCCCTCGCCCCACCAACCACATGCGCCCCACCAGCCGCAGCAGTCGCGTGGCGTGCGGATTCCGCGTCCGCACGCGGGCCGAGCCACGCCCCTCCCCCGAAATTGGGTAGCGCACAGGAACGCCCCCGCGGCGCACCTGGATGGAGGCGGGCGGGGGCGGTGGCGTCGTGAAGCGCTAGTGGCCCAGTCGGTGGCGGAGCTGATTCTTCACCAGCGACGCGTGCAGCGAGACGACGAGCGCGGACATCTGCTGGCCGGTCTCCTCGGCCTGCTGCTGCGCGGTGTCCTTGCCGGACTTCGCAATCGGCTCCGCGACGCGGGCGATGAGGTCGACCTGGCGCGCTGCGGCGGTGCGCAGCGTCTTCAGGTGGCGGATGTCCACGCCGAACTCGCCGAGGGAGAGCGCGGTCGTGACCACCTGGACGTCGTCGGCCGTGTAGTAGCCGGCCGCGTCCGGGCTAATCAGCCCGGCTTTGGTCAGCTCGGCGACGGTTGCCGCGTCGGTCTCAGCCTGCGCGGCCACGTCGGTCTCGGTGAGCTTGGTGGATGCGGGCGCCCGGAAGTTCTCCGGCGACACCATCGGCGCGCCGCTTTCCGCGTCGGGCGCCATCAGGGCGGCGACCTCGCCCGAATCCATCGCCTCGAGCTGCTCGCGGATCACCTTCAGCGGCAGGTAGTTGTCGCGCTGGGTGACCAGGATGTAGCGGAGGCGCTCCACGTCCGCGTCGGTGAAGCGGCGGTAGCCGGACGCGGTGCGCTGCGGGGTGATGAGCCCCTCGGACTCCAGGTAGCGAATCTTGGAGACGGTCACGTCCGGGAACTCCTCGCGGAGGCGTTCAAGGACCACGCCGATCGACATGGTTTTCGCCTGCTGGGTCGTGCCCGTCGGCTTCAGCGGGGAAGTTTTGCGGAGTGCGCTCACTGGTGGTGGATCTTTCGTTGCGTAAAGAGCGCCCCGTTGTCAGGGGCGCGGGTACGTGGGGGGCTCTGGTCGGAGCGAGTCTACTTCTCGTCCGCGATAAAGACGAGGCGGAACTTGCCGATCTGGATCTCGTCGCCCGTGGACAGCGTCTGGGAGTTGCGCGGCTCGCGGTTGACGTAGGTGCCGTTGAGCGATCCCACATCGACGACCTCGAAAGAGTCCTCGGTGCGGCGGAACTCTGCGTGGCGGCGGGACACGGTGACGTCATCGAGGAAGATGTCTGCCTCCGGGTGGCGGCCCGCGGTGGTCGAGTCCTGGTCCAGCAGGAAGCGAGCGCCGGCGTTCGGGCCGCGCTTAACTACCAGCAGTGCCGCGCCCTCGGGGAGGTTTTCCGCGCCGGTGATGCCGTCCTTGGAGGCGGACGCGCCAGACTCCATCTCCTTCAGCAGGTCCGCACGGAACACCGACGTCGTTTCCACCTGGTTCTGCGGGTTACCGGTGTTATCGCTCATCACTTACTCCTGACTATGTGTGAAATCGGCGCGTCCCGCGTGCACGGGCCAGCGAGGCGCACCAATGTCGAGGTTTTCAGTTAGCTGCCTGTCATACTACCGGCTCGAGGCTCCCGCGGGGGTGTTTGCCACCACTCCACAGGATTTGCCCACCTCTCGCCTACCGGAAAATATTGCCGATACCGGAGATCACGCTGTTGCCCGACCCGGCCAGCGGGTTGTCCGAGACCATGTAAGTCCAGGTGGCGCTGGGCCGCTTCCAGCCGGCGTCGGCGAGGTGGGCGCCGTTGGCGTCGATAGGCACCTGCTCGAACGTGTCGACTGCCTGCTCGACGGCCCGGTTGGCCAGCTCCTTGAACTCACGGACGGCGATGCGGTGGTACTCGGTGATCGGGGTTTCTCGGGCGATGGCGCGCAGGTGGATGGACTCGCGCACGTCGTCCATGAGCCCGAGGTACTCCGACCACTCGGTGTCGAGGTGGTAGAGCATGATGTCGCGGGCCGCCTGCTCCCGGACTTCCTGCGGCAGGTGCTCCAGCTCCGCGGCGCGCTGCGGGCTACGCTCGGCGAGCTCGCGCCACGCGGTATCGGTGTCCAGGAGGGCCGCGCGGCGCTGGTCAAGGATGTCGCGGTGGTCGGCGAGCAGCTTGTTGTACTTCCAGGTCTGGGAGTGGATCTCCAGCAGCTGGCCTTCGGTGACGCGCTGGCAGTGCTCGACAAACTGCTGAATGCGGTTGGATTCGATCCGGCCGGTCTCGTCCGGGTGGGCGGTGACCTGTTCGTCCGCGCCGCCCGTGGCCACGACGTCATCCTCCAGCGAGACGAAGAACAGGCTCAGGCCCGGGTCGCCCTGGCGGCCAGCGCGCCCGCGGAGCTGGTTGTCCAGGCGTGCGGAGCGGTGGCGCGCAGTACCGATGACCGCCAGGCCCCCGAGCGCCGCGACCTTGTCGTGATCCGCCTCGTCCGCACCGCCGAGGCGGATGTCGGTGCCACGGCCGGCCATCTGCGTCGAGACGGTCACGCGGCCGAGGTCGCCCGCCTCTGCGATGATGCGGGCCTCCTCTGCGTCGTTTTTCGCGTTGAGCACGTTCACGGACACGCCGCGGGCCTCCAGCGCCTCGGCGAGCGCCTCGGATTCTGCGACATCGTGGGTGCCCACGAGCACCGGCTGGCGGGTCGAGTTCAGGTGCGCAACCTCGTCGACGATGGCCTTGTTCTTCTCCTCCATCGTGGCGTAGATGCGGTCCGCCTCGTCGAAGCGCTGCAGCTCGTTGGCCCGGTCAATCACAGCGACGTGGAGGTCGTAGAACGAGCGGAGCTGGTCGGTAGCTTCGACCGCGGTGCCGGTCATCCCGCACACGGTTGGGTAGCGACGCATCAGCGCTTGGAGCGTAATGGAGTCCAGGATCCGGCCGCCCTCAGAGACGGTGAGGCCTTCCTTGGCTTCCACGGCCGCCTGCAGGCCGTCCGGCCAGCGCTGCAGTTCGGCGACGCGGCCGCGGGAGGCGTCGACAAGCGCGACCTTGCCGTCCTCCACGATGTAGTGGACGTCGCGGATCAGCAGCGCCTTCGCGTGCAGGGCGAGGTTGACGCGCACGAGGGTGTCGCCAATCTGCCCGTCGCCGTAGAGCGAGTCGATGCCCAGCAGGCGTTCCACGTGCTCGGCGCCTTCGTCGGTGAGGAAGACGTTGCGCCCCTCGGCGTCGATCGCGTAGTCCTTGCCCTCGCGCAAGTGGGAGACGGCCTCGGTGATGCGCCCGGTGGTCTGGGTCGCTCCTTCGGAGCCGGCGAGGACGAGGGGGACGAGGGCTTCGTCGACAAGCACGCTGTCCGCCTCGTCGACCAGGGCGACGTCCGCCGGGGCCTGGACGGTCTGAGCGCGCGAGGTGATCTGGTTGTCCCGCAGGTGGTCGAAGCCGATTTCAGTAACGGGCGCGTAGACGATGTCGCTGCGGTAGGCGGCAGTGCGCTCCTCGCGGGAGCTGTTCTCCGTCACGGAGGCGACGCGCAGGCCGAAGAATTCGACGAGCGGGCGCATCCATTCCGCATCGCGATCCGCCAGGTAATTGTTCACGGTGATGACGTGGACGCGCTTGCCGGTCAGCCCGAACCCCGTGGCCGCCATCGCGCCGACAAGCGTCTTGCCCTCACCGGTGGCCATCTGGATGACGTCGCCCTCGAGCAGGCGCAGGACCGCCTGGTTCTGCACGTCGAACGGCAGCAAGCCGAGCGTGCGTTTGGATGCGACCGACAGGATGGCAAGGAAGCGCTGCTTGTCCTTGATCGCGCCGTCGGAGACGGTGTCACGGATGGCGGCGGCCAGCGCGGCGTCGTCAAGCTGCTCAATGCTCGGGATCAGCTCGTGGGCGCCGGCAACGATGCCCTTGGATTTCTTGTTGTTGCGCTCAGATGCTGAGCCCATGGCCTTCCAGAACCAGTCGAATGCTCCCATACGCTTGACCGTCCTTCCTCGTCGCACTGTGATCGCTCTGCATCGCTCTGTCGCCGCAGTATTGCCTCAAAGTTTAGGCGCAGCGGCTTTACCCCCGCGATGCAGGTCGCGGGAGGACTGTTGTTGCTAGCTTATTTGTGCCTTAGATTGTATTGAAGCCAGTCTCGCAGCAGCCTCGAAGCAGCGCGAATCAACCACACACAAGGGGAAGTCCGCGACATGAAATCTCTCAACCTGAAAATTCCGTCCTCCACGGGCGTGGAGCTTGCCGCAACGATGGACCGCCCGGACGGCCCGGCGAAGGCGTACGCCATTTTCGCGCACTGCTTCGCGGGCTCGCGCCACACCCCCGGCGCATCGCGTATTTCCAAGCGCCTGACGGAGCACGGGATTGCCACCGTGCGCTTCGACTTCCCCGGCCTGGGGCAGTCCAAGGGCGAGTTCGCCGAGACCTCGTTTAACCAAAACGTTGATGACATCGTGGCCGTGGCGCAGTGGATGGAGGAGAACTACACCGCCCCGCAGCTGATTATGGGCCACTCGCTCGGCGGCGCGGCAACGCTCAAGGCCGCGACGCGCCCGGAGCTGAAGAAGATGCTCAAGATGGTGGCCACCGTCGGCGCGCCCTTCGATCCCGCCCACTCCGTGTTGCACTACGCCGACAAGATCGGCGAGGCGGATCGCAACGGCTCGGTGCACGTCACGCTGGGCGGCCGCGACCTGGTCATCTCGCGTCACTTCCTCGAGGACCTCGCGGAGACCAACCCGGAAGAGTACCTGGGCAAGATCCGTAAACCGCTGCTGCTGGTGCACTCGCCTATCGACGTCACCGTGGGCATCGACAACGCCCAGTCCATCTTCCAGCTCACCCGCTACCCCAAGTCGCTCATGGCACTGGACAAGGCCGATCACCTGCTCACGCGCCAGGGCACCGCGCAACGCGCCGCCGACATCATCGGCTCGTGGGCGCAGCAGTACATCGTGCCGGAGTTCACCCCGGAGCCGACAGGCGATTCGAACGCGATCTCCTACTCCGCCCGCGGCACCAAGTACGGCGATGTGGTGCGCACTTCTAACCGCGAGATCACTACGGACCGCGCGAAGAACGCCGGCGGCAAGGGCCAGGGCGTCACGTCCACCGGCCTGTTCATGTCCGCGCTGGCGGCCTCGTGCTCGCAGGCCATCAGGAGCGCGGCCAAGGGCATGAAGCTTGACGACGTCCGCGTGGAAGTCACCCACGACGCCGACACCACCTTCACCCGCCACATCACGCTCTACGGCGACCTCACCGACGAGCAGGTCCAGACGCTGCGCGCCGCCGGCGCCGCGTCCACCGTCGACGGTTACATTGCCGCAGGCGACATCACGACCACGGTAGATACCGCCACCGTCGAGCAGCGCCGCAAGCGCGACAAGCAGCGCTAACGTGGCGGGCGTCAGGCGGCAACAGCCGCGCATCGCGGACATGCAACCGTGCCCCTGCGGCACCGGTAAGCCCTACGCGGCGTGCTGCGGCGCGCTCCACCGAGGCGCCAAGGCACCGACCGCCGAGGCGTTGATGCGCTCGCGCTACACCGCCTTCGTGGGCGGCCTCGCGGACTACCTCCACTCCACCTGGGCGAAGGCAACGCGCCCGGCGTTGTCGGAGCTTCCCACCGAGGGCCTTGCGTTCAATCGCCTGCAGATTGTGCGCACCCAGGGCGGCTCACTCTTCGATTCCGAGGGCGTGGTCGAGTTTGCGGCCTACTCCCCCGCCGGCGTGCAGCGCGAGGTCTCGCGCTTCGTCCGCGAGGACGGCGCGTGGGTCTACCTGGACGGCGATGTGCAGTAGCAAGGTTTGCCCGCTGACCTGGCAATTTTCCGTTTCGAGTGACAGTGTTGTAATCTAGCCGAGTTACCGCGAATGCAGTAACGGACGGGCTGTGGCGCAGTTTGGTAGCGCACCACACTGGGGGTGTGGGGGTCGCAGGTTCAAATCCTGTCAGTCCGACCACTTTTCTTTTTTGGGGGATAATTGGACGAACCGGCGCGAAACGCGCCGGTCATTTGCGTGCTCATCCGTCTAGAGACTCCGGCTACTCGTCTAATTCCCCCATCTCCTTCGCGGCATACATGAGTTCCGCCAGCGCACCGACAACGCCACGCAGCACGTCGCGATCACTCGACAGCAGAGCGTCGCGCTGTTTGCGTTCTTCGATTCCAGAGAAAATCGCTTTGGTCGCCTCGCCCTGGAAACGCTTGGAGCGCTTCAACTGTTCCTTATTGTTGGTCCGCCCCAGCTTGCGGGCCTCCGGCTGCTGTGACAGCGTGCCCCAGGCCGCGACAATCATCTGTGCGGTTTCTCCAGAGGACACATCGACTCCGGCCAGCGAGAAGATGTCGTTGACCTTTTCAACTGCCTCATCGAACGCCGCACGAAGTGGAGTCGAATCGCCGCCGAGGGCGACCTCAAAGGTGGGCACCTTCAGTGCCTCTCCTCCCCCATCAGTCAGCGAGCGGTTGACCTCTGCCTCGCCCTGTGTAATCGCCACACCCGCCAGTGAGATTCCGGTGATAAAGTCCTCGTCCTCATCGTCGTGCTCGGAGAGGTGGAGGTTGCGCTCCAGCACCGCCGCGAGCATGGCTCGCTTGGAAACCTCCGCATCCGCGTAGGCGACAATCTGGGATAGAAACTCATATGCGTGGCGGTACTTTTCGGCGTTGGCTTTAAAGTCCCGCGCGGCCACGCGCCCCTCCTTGCCCGAGTCGCGCCGGGTGCGCCACCGCTTGATGATCTCGCCTGCGGCGCCCCTCAACGCCTCTGAATCGGAGCCTGCCATGTACGCCTGGGCGACCGTCTCCATCTCCTCTGGGGTGTAGAACCCGGCGGTATCCAACTCGTCGCCAAGCGTGTGCAACGAGTTCGGGTCGATGTCGGTGTCAATCTCGGCGCCCGCGTAGTAGCGCCTAAAGTCTTTGACGATGAGCTCTGGGTCGTTGACAAAGTCCACCACCATCGGCGTGGGCTTGCCCGGGAAAATGCGGTTGAGCCGAGAGAGGGTTTGTACGGTGGTGACACCGGAGAGTTGCTTATCTACATACATCGCGCACAGTCGGGGTTCGTTAAAGCCGGTCTGGAACTTATTCGCCACGATGATGACCCGGTACTCCGTATCGTCATTCTTGAACGCCTGCTCGACGTCCGAAACGCCGTTGAGTTGTACCTCGGTCACTGGCTCGGCATCCTCGTCAACGCGCACCGAGTCGGAGAACGCAACCAGCGAACGGAAATCATAGCCGTTTTCGGCGATGTAGCGGTTCATCTCCTCCGACCAGCGCACCGCAGCTTTTCGCGACGAGGTCACGACCATTGCGCGCGCCTCCCCGCCCAAATGATGGGCGACGTTGCGGCGGAAATGCTCAATGACCACCTCCACCTTTTGCGCAATCGAGGTCGGGTGCAGGCGGACAAAGCGGACCATATCGGTCACCGCGGCCGATTCATCCACCTCCTCGGTCCGCCCCAACTCGTCGCGCACCTCTGCCCACATCTGGTAGGTCGAGTAGTTGCCGAGGACGTCGAGAATGAAGCCCTCTTCAATGGCTTGGCCCATCGGGTAGGTGTCGAACGCGATGAAGTGCCCGTCCGGGGTTTCGGTACCGAAAAGGCGCAGTGTCTTGCCTTTAGGAGTAGCGGTCAGCGCGATAAACGTCATGTTCGCTGCGACCGCGATAGCCTCCTGCCGCAATTCCAGCAAGTCATCTGCGGTGTACTCTTCGTCTTCATCTAGTTCGACGTCCGTAAGCAGCTCGCGCAGCGCGGACGCGCTCGACCCAGTCTGGGAGGAGTGCGCCTCATCTGCAATAACGCACCAGCGTCGCCCGGCGAGTCTCTCACTTTCCTCGAGCATTTTCAGAACGTGAGGGAACGTCTGGAGGGTACAGGTGATGATGTGGTCGCCGTCTTCAATGGCTTGGCGTAGTTGTGGCGACTTCGCGCCGGAGTGTTCACCGACGGAGACGACAAGTTCCAGGGAGGCGTCGATCATCTGCATGTCCTGGCGGATATTCGTGTCGAGCGCCGTGCGGTCAGTGACTACGATGATGGAGTCGAACGTCTTTTCCCCGTCCACGCCCACATGCCGGATCAAACGGTGTGCGAGCCACGCGATTGTCTTCGTCTTGCCGGAACCCGCGGAATGCTCGATCAAGTAGCGGCCGCCGGGCCCGCGCTTTGTCACATCCCGGGTGACGCGCTCGACGGCGCGCAGTTGGTGGTAGCGAGGGAAGATGAGCTTGCCGCCCGGTGTTCCCCGCTTCGGCTTGGCGTCAGGCTCCCATACGGCGAAGTCGCGCAAGATACGCAGAAACATCTCTCGTTCCAGCACGTCCTCCCACAAGTAGGAGGACTCCGACTTGCCCGGAATTGGCGGGTTGCCCGCGCCCCCGTCAACGCCCCGATTAAACGGCAGGAAGTAGGTATCGGTGCCTTTCAACGCAGTGGTCATGTGAACCTCGGCGTTGGAGACCGCGAAGTGGACCAGGCAGCGCCCAGGGAGCAGCAAACGGCGCGAAGCGCTGGGAACACGGTCCTCCCGGTACTGCTTACGCGCGAGGGCGACCGACTGGGTGTTGTCGGTTTTCAGCTCCATGGTCACCACGGGGATACCGTTGACGGTGAGCACAAGGTCGATGGTCTCGTTCGTCTTCGGATCGAAGTGAACCTGACGGAGAACGCGCAGCACGTTCTTCTCTGCGCGCTCGGTCGCCGCTGTAATCAGCGGGTTCGCCGGTGGGAACTCGACCATCGGCCCGAAGGACGCAGAACGCGCGCCAACTTGGGCGTATTTAAATCCCTCCCGCAGAGTGCCAAGTAGCCCGCCGAGGGTCCGCTTCGACTGCGGGTCCTTGCGGGTCTTCGTTTCCAGACGGCCGGCGATGTGCTCTAGGAGTTTGCGCTCGGCTGTTGCTCGGGTCTGACCCGTTGCGTCTGCCGGGACCGCCTTTTCGTACTCGTCCGGGTATCGGGAGGAAAGCCACTTCAAGACGTCCGCCGAGTAGAGCGCGAGTCGGCGGTCCCACCCGTCGTCGTTCTTGCCTTCCTCATAGGTCCAGCCGCGCTTGGAAAGCGCGGTGCAGATGGCGTTTTCGTGAGCGTGCTCGCTGGTGATCCTGGGTTTATGCATTGGTGGTCTCCTGGGTGATGGGGACGTTGATTTGGCCGGTCACCGCAGCAGCAATGACGGCGGCGCGACGCTCGGCGAGCAGGTCGCGGAGTTCGGCGATGTCGGCGAGGATGGCGTCGATCTCGGCAGTTTCGCGGTCAATCTCGTCGACAATGCGTTGCTGCTCATCGAGGCTAGGGAGCGGAAGTTTTAGGTCGGACAGCATGTGCATACGGAGAGATGCAACGGTAGAACTAGCGCCTCCATGCAGGACTGTGTCGGGAAATATCCGGGTAAATGCCTCAAAGAAATAGCGAGGATTGACACCTCTAAAGTTAGTGAGTGCGTAGACACGCTGATGGACTTTCATCTTCCCCTCAGCGTAGTGGAATACCTTTCCAACACCCGCGCCGTCCCCGGCGGTGAGCACGGCTGGTCCTTCTATATCCCAACCAGATGAGCTTAAGACATTGTTCGACCTGACGTAGAAAGGATACTCACCATCCTCCGCTGCGTCCTGGGTATCGCCGTAACCAGTACCGATGTCACAAAGAAACTTCACTTGAACGTTTGGTGCGGTAGCCTCGGAGTTTCCTGCCCGATCTAGCGCGCGGTAGAACCCCGCGATACGTCGCTCAGTCAACAGCATCTCCATCTCGTCCAGGTCGGCGCTCATGGCGTCGACCTCCGCGGTCTCTCGGTCGAGGTAGTCCGCAATGGCGCGCTGGGTTTGGAGAGTTGGTAGTGGGAGCCGAAAACGGCCCACCTTTTCGGCGGTGAAGTGGGGCAGCGTCGCCGTGCTTACTTCCAGTTCAATCTGTCGGTCTGTTTGGGCGTGTTGGAGGGAGTAGTAGATGTGTTTCCCCACCGAAACACCCGGGTAAGGACGCACACGGACAATAGAGTTTTGAAAACCCCACCCGTCCAAATCGTCATCGAGGTAAGCGGAACGGCCATATCCTGCCCCACCTTCTACAATCACCACGTCGCCCTTTTGGAGGTTGAGACGGTCGAGTTCGGAGGGCGAAAAATACATCTGTTGCTCACCCACATCAAGTGAGAGTGTGCCCGGAGCCGGCAGGTGGGCCGCTCGGAGATACGGGCGAAGTTCGTCGGTCTCATTCTTCCTGGTGGGTTGTACCATCTTCCCGAGCGTGACCTCACCGAGAAGTGAGATAGGGACCATTCTGGCCTTAGTCGTGGTCACTCCCGCACCTCCGCAAACTTCTCCGCCAGACGCCCCATCACCGCGGATACGTCCGCGTCAATTTCATCTAACGGACGCACCGGCTCCGGTGTGTAGAACACCCGCTTAAACGGAATCTCGTAGCCTACCTTCGCGGCTTCCTTATCCCAGTTCGCATCGGGAGCGAATGGGACAACCTCGCGTTGCATGTGCTCGTCTACGTCCTCTGTCAGCGGGATCCGTTCGGTCATCGTGAACACCGGGTCCAGCACCGGCTTCCCTTTCCGGTCCACCGCGGGCTCCGCGGTCTCGTCCGGCACACCGACGGCTTTGAGTGCTACGTCGATAACACCGGCAGGCATTTTCACCCCGCGGTGATTCGCTGCCGTCTTCATCGCTTCCGGCAGGTCGTTGAATGTCACGCTGGCGACGTCGCTAAGCACGTCGGCGTGCTCGGGGACGGCAGACTTGTGCGCGAGCACCGTCGCCACAGCCTCCGGGGTGACCTCGACACGCAGTCGCGCCTGCTTGGTTACCTTCACATCCCTGAATCCCAGATCGTCCGGTGTGAGCACCTTCGACATCTCGGTGTTTTCGAACGCCGAGTACTCCTCGACCACTCGCTTGCGGTCGCCTTCCTTCATTTCGCGGCGTTTATCGCCCAACCCCTTATCGGGGGCAGACCAGCACTCGGAAGCGTCGATGAGCTGCACGAAGCCCTTGCGGTGGACTTCCTTGTTTGTGTCGAGAATCCAGACGTAGGTCGAAATTCCCGTCCCGTAAAACATATTGGTGGGCAGCTGAATAATTGCGTCTACCAGGTCGCTTTCCAGCAGCCACGCCCGGATCCGGTCGGGACCGGAACCAGGGCCGCCGGTAAACAGCGGCGACCCGTTGGAGACAACGGCACCGCGGCCACCAGAGCCGTTCGCACCAGCAGGCATGAGTTTGGAAGCAACGTGGGAAAGGAACAGCATTTGCCCGTCGTCCTTCGAGGGAAGACCGTGGCTAAATCGCGATCCCGGCACCTTGGCCTGCTCTTTTACTGACTTCTGCTGTACCTGCCAGTCCGTGCCGAATGGTGGGTTGGACAGGATGTACTCGAACTGTTCGCCCTCGTAGAGGTCGGTGAGCAAAGTGTCGCCGTGGCGGATTGCGTCTGGTTCACCGCCCTGGATGAGCAGGTCCGCCTTGCCAATCGCGTACCCAGTCGACATGAGTTCCTGGCCGGCAAGCACGACCTCGATGTCGGGGTTGAGCTCCTTCAGTGCCCGCTCGGCAACGAGCAGCATGCCGCCGGTACCTGCCGTGGGATCGTAAACGGTACGCGAAGCACCGTCCCTGGTCAGGCCCACATCGTCGGAGGCGAACAGGATGTCCACCATGAGCCGGATGGCGTCGCGCGGAGTGTAGAAGGCACCTGCGGCCTTGCCTTTGGTGTTGAACGCCTTGTACATGACGTGTTCGAAGAGGTCGCCCATCTGCGCGTCTGGCAACGACTCCATGCTCATGTCGATGGTGGCGAAGTGCTTCACTACAGGCCACAGACGGTTCGCGGCGTCGAGCGTTTTCATCTTCACCTCGAAGTCGAAGGCATCCCAGATGTCGCGAACGGAGCCCGAGAACGCATCGACGTACCCCATTAGCGCGTCGAAGACATGGTCGTCGAGTTTGGCGATGGAGGTCAGGTCCAACCGGGAGGTGTTGTAGAAGGACAGACCGAATCGGGTTTGGACCTCCCACGCAATCATCTCGTCGCTAACCTCCTCTTCCTGGAGGCTCCAGACAAGGTCGAGGACTTTGTCTTTTGTTGGTGCGAGGATGCACTCGAGACGACGCAGGACCGTCATAGGCAGGATGTAGTCGCCGTAGTCTTCCGGCTCGACGATGGACCGCAAGAATCTATCTGCGGTATTCCACACGACGGACTGATTGAGTTCCGCAGTGCTCATGCGGGCGTGCCTCCTTGTAGGCGGGTAAAGCGTTATGCCTCCAAGGTAAAACGGCACGCCAGAGAAACCTCACCGGGACACGCAGACTCCGTCACGCCCCCGTGATCAAAGCACCGCGCCACAATGGCAGCCGGCTACACGCACACCTTCAGCGCGCCCGCGTCGACGGAGATCTCCACCGCCGTCACCTCACCCACGGGGTCCCCGTCCACTTCGAAGATTTCCGGCTCTGCAAACGAGGCCCGCGCGTAGCTGCCTCGCGAGTACAGCAGGTCTGCGAATTCCACCACCGCCGGATCAGGCTTCCGCCCGCGGAGTTTCGCCGCCTTGTTGACCACAAGGTTGAGGCCGATTTTCGCCCACCCGACGGGCCCGCGCGGCGCCATCCCGACGGCGTCGAGGACGCCGTCGTCCGGCCTGGCCTCAGGCAACAATGGGACCTGATTGATCAACTCTCCGCAGTTGCCAAAGATCAGCGTGTGCAACCGCTGCGAGTGAGCATGGTCCCCGTCCACAACGAAGGACGCCTTGATCCGGTTGCCACCGCGCAGCGACTTCGCAATCCCGGAGACGTACGCCAACGGACCGATCTTCTTCTTGAGCCTCTCGTCGGTGTACGCGATCATCTGCGCGTCCAGGCCGACGCCAGCCATCACCACGAAGCCGAGACGCTCGTTGGAGCCGTCGGGGCGTGAAAGTTTGGCGCGGCAGACGTCGATACGCTTGTGCTCCCCGCGAAACGCCCGCCGCACGGACTCCTCGAGGCCGAGGTCGAGGCGCAGGTTGCGCGCGAGCAAGTTGCCGGTGCCGGTCGGCACGATGCCCAGCGCGATGCCGGATCCCGCAAGCGACGTGGCGATCTCGCGCACCGTCCCGTCGCCGCCGGCCACCAGTACAAGCTCGACGTCCGGGTGGTGCGCCGCGGCCACCTCCGCCTCGCCGGAATCGTCCGGTGTGGTGCGCACCCACTCGATGTGCCAGCCGTCCGGCGCGTAGCGCTCGACCTGGGAGCGCAGCGTCATCTCATCGATCTTGACCGGGTTGTACACCACAATGGCCGTCCTGGTCGCGTCGTCAGAGTTCTGCATCACAATGCCCAAGCATAGGGCACCTGGCGCACATTACGGGTCCGACACTGAGCCAAACGGCACGCCGAAAAACGCCAGCTGCGTTCGTGTGGCAAATCCTGCAGAGGTCGTCCGCGACGAATCCACCGTGCCGCCCTGCCAAATGTGCGGGCCGCCGTCCACGCGGTAGTGCACCAACGGCGCGTCGCAGCCGTCCCACCGCAGCTCCGTCACGGTGTCTGAAAGCGGCTTTTCCACGTACTCCGCGTCGCAGTGGTTGCGCTCCGCCGCCTCCGCCAGCATTGCCTCGACGGACTCGTACGCCGTGTCGTGGCGCTGGCCGCCGAAGTAGCTCATCACGGAGTCGTTCGTGCCGTGAAAGTCCACGTGCTTAATCGGGATGGAGGAACACCCCTGCGAGACGCGCTGGTAGAACGCCGCCGACACCGACGCCACCGCAGTAAAATCCTGCGGGCGCTGGCAGCCCACGTAGGAGGCGAACCCGCCCCCGTTGGACAGCCCCGTGGCAAACACTCGCGCCTTGTCCACCGAGAATTCGCCTGTCACCTGCTCGCGCACGGCGTCCACGAACGCCAGGTCGTCCCCGCCGGTCGTCTTGGCGTACGGGGCGGGCGCCCACGCCCGGTCCACGCCATCCATGTACACAACGATGGCATCTGCCCCATCGAGCTGCGAGTACTTCCGCATCGACGCCGCGTCCTCCATGTACCCGTGGAACGCAAAGATCAGCGGGAGCCGCGAGCGCTCCCGCGCGCCCGCCGGCAGGCTCAAGAGGAAGCTCCGGTCTCGCTGGCCCACCTTAATGGTGCGCCGCTGCGTCTCCGGCTTGCTCCACGGCTGCACCTCCGCAACCTCGTCCCGCGGAGTGGAGGGCGCGATCAGGTCAGCGTCGGCGGCGTCCAGCTGCTCGCCGCCCCCACAACCAGCGCTGCTCAGCGCCAGGCCCGCCGCAACGAGCAGCGTCACGAGGCGCCGTGCTGCCATAGTTCCTCCATCCAGATTCGTATCGGTAGATTAGTCCATTATGAAGCCGAGTGGGAAGCAGCAGCCAGCGTTCCGCGACGCACAGCATCGCAGCAGCTCAGCCAGTGCGTTCAACAGCGGTGCAGTGCTTTACGACGCCATCCGGCCCTCCTACCCGCCCTCAGTCCCAGCCCTCATCGCGGACCTTCCCCAGCGCGCCGGCGGCACCCGCATCCTGGACGTCGGCGCCGGCACCGGCAAGCTCACCGAGCTCCTCGGCGCTGGGGCCGACTCCGAATCCACGCGCCGGGTCCTCGCCTGCGACCCGTCCGCGGACATGGTCCGCGTCCTGCGGGACAAGCTCCCCAACGTCCCCACCTGGCGGGCGACGGCCGAAGCAACCGGGCTGGCCGACGGCGCAGTCGACGCCGTCACTTGCGCGCAAACCTGGCACTGGGTGGACACCGCGACGGCGAGCGCGGAGGCCGCGCGCATCACGAGCCCGGGCGGCAAGCTCCTGCTGTGCTGGAACACCCTTGCCGTCAACCACCCGTGGGTGCTGCGCTTAAGCCGCATCATGCACTCCGGCGACGTCCAGCGCGCCGGGTTCTACCCCGACGTAGCAACCCCGTGGACGCTGGAGGGCGAGGTGCGCGACACCTGGGCGCAGATCGTCACCACCGACGAGTGCTTCGCACTCATGGCCTCGCGCTCGTACTGGCTGCACGCCAACGAGAAGACGCGCGCGAAGATGGTGGCCAACCTGGACTGGTACCTGCATGACCGCCTCGGCTTCGAGCGCGGCCAGCGCATCCCCCTTCCCTACCGCGCGGACGCGTTTGTGTACGGGAAGGAGGGGTGAGCGGGGGCGTCGATAAGCCAGCGGCCCCTACTTGCGGCGGCGAGGGTTGCGCTCGCGCACGCGCACGGCGATGCGCACCGGCGTGCCGTGGTAGCCGAACTGCTCGCGGAACTTGCGCTCCAGGTAGCGGCGGTAACCGGCGTCCAGGAAGCCGGTGGTAAACAGCACCAGTGTCGGCGGGCGCGTGGTCGCCATCGTGGCGAAGAGCAGCTTGGGCAGGCGGTTGTTCTTCATTGGCGGCGGGTTCGCCGCGATCGCCTCGCGCAGCCAGTTGTTCAGCTGGCCGGTGGAGACGCGCTTGTCCCAGTTCTCCAGCGCCTGCGCCATCGCCGGCTCGAGGCGGTGCAGGCCACGTCCGGTGTCTGCGGAGATGTTGAGCTTGGTCACCCACGGGAGGTGCCCCATCATCTCGTCGAACTCGCGGTCAAAGTAGTAGCGGCGGTCCTCGTCCATGAGGTCCCACTTGTTAAAGCAGATGACCATCGCCTTGCCGGCCTCCAGCACCATGGAGATGACGCGCTGGTCCTGCTCGGAGATCTCCTCGGAGGCGTCGATGAGCACCACGCAGACCTCCGCCGCGTCGATCGTGCCGCGGGTGCGCAGGCTGGCGTAGTACTCGTGCCCCTGCGCGTTCTTCACCTTCTTGCGCAGGCCAGCGGTGTCGATGAACTTCCACAGGTGCTCATCCAGCTGGATCATCTCATCCACCGGGTCCACCGTGGTGCCAGCGACGTTGTCTACCACCGAGCGGTGCGACTTGGACAGCTTGTTCAGCAGGCTGGACTTGCCCACGTTCGGGCGGCCCACCAGCGCGACTCGGCGTGGACCGTCCGTGATGGAGGATTTCGCGCGCGGCTCGTCCGGGAAGAGGCGCAGAATCTCGTCCAGCACGTCGGCGCCGCCGCGGCCGTGCAGCGCGGAGACGGGCCATAGGTCGCCCAGGCCGAGCCCGTAGAACTCCGCCGCGTCACCCCATTGGGACTCGGACTCAAACTTGTTCGCCACCAGGATCACCGGGACCGGAGAGCGCTGCAGGTTGCGCGCCATCACGGAATCCGTCTCCGTGATGGCGGTCTGCGCGTCCACCACCATGACGATCACATCGGCCGTTTCCATCGCGGCCTCCGCCTGGCGGGCGATCGCGCCGTGGATGCCGCGGGCGTTCGGGTCCCAGCCGCCGGTGTCTTGCACCCAGAAGCGGCGCCCGCCCCACTCGGCCAGGTAGCTCACGCGGTCACGAGTCACACCCGGGTGATCCTCCACCACGGCCTCGCGGCGGCCGAGGAAGCGGTTGACCAGGCTGGACTTGCCCACGTTCGGACGGCCGACGATCGCCACGGTGGGCAGGTTCTCCTCCACCACGTTCGGGCGCAAGATGCCGAAGGCCTCTTCGACCTCGGCCCAATCCTCGTCGGTGTAGTCGTCCGTGTTTTCAGGGCCCTCGCTGTCCTCGCCGTAATCGGGGGCTGCGAAATCGGCGTCGTCGAAATCATTGACGTCAAAGTCGGCGTCGTAGAACTCCGCGTCGTCGGCACCTACCTCGGCGGGGTCCAGGTCCTCGTAGCCGGACGCGTCGATCCCAGGCTGAATGAACTGGGTTTCCGGTTCCTCGCGGTGTGTCATTTCGCGCTCCTTTCAATCAGCCCGGTCAGGGCGTCAAGCACCTGCTCGGGGGTCATCTCGGAGGTGTCGATGACCTCCGCGTCCTCCGCGGGCTTCAGCGGGCTGGTCGCACGGGACGAGTCGAGCTCGTCGCGGCGCTGCACGTCCGCGAGCACGGTGTCAAAGTCGGCGTTGCGTCCCGCGGCGATGTCCTGGTCGTAGCGGCGCTGCGCGCGCACCTGGGCCGAGGCGGTCATGAAGGCCTTCGCGGGGGCGTCGGCAAGCACCACCGTCCCGATGTCGCGCCCCTCCACGATGGCGCGGTGGGCCTCGCGGGCCAGCTTGCGCTGCAGCTCGACCAAGTTCACGCGGACTTGTGGAATGGCGGAGACGGCGGAGACGTTGCGGGTGACCTCCGGGCCGCGGATCTCGCCCGAGACGTCCTCGCCGCCGAGGAGCACCTGCTTGGAATCTGGGTCGTCGGAGACTTCGAGCGGCAGATCGGCGGTCGCCGCCACCACCGCGTCGGTGTCGGCCGGGTCGACTCCGGCGCGGAGCACCGCAAGCGTGGCCACGCGGTACATCGCGCCCGTATCCACGTACTTCGCGCCCAGCGACTTCGCCAGCGCGCGGCAGGTGGTGGACTTGCCGGTCCCGGAAGGGCCGTCGACGGCGAGAATGAGCCCGCCGTCCGGCATGTTCGAAAGCTGCGTTGCGTCAGCCATTACATATCCACCACCTTGTACAGGGAGGCCAGCTCGGCAGAGTTCAGCACGCGCATGGAACCGGGCTTCATGTCTCCCAGCTGAACGGTGTGCACCTTGGTGCGCACCAGGCGCTGCACCGGGAAGCCGCACTCCTTGAGCATGCGGCGCACGATGTGCTTGCGGCCCTCGTGCAGCTCCACGCGGACGATGGACTGGCCGTTGTGCACGTCGACGATCTGCGCGTAGTCTACGGTCACGGTGCCGTCGTCAAGCACGACGCCCTCCTTCAGCTTCTTCACCAGGTCGCCCTTGGCCTCGCCCAGCACCGTTGCCAAGTAGGTCTTGGTCACCTTGTACTTCGGGTGCGTGAGGCGGTTGGCCAGCTCGCCGTCGTTGGTCAACAGGAGGAGCCCCTCGGTGTCGGCGTCGAGGCGGCCCACGTGGAACAGGCGCTGCCCGGCCGCGGTGCGCTCGGACAGGTAGGAGCCGACGGAGATGCGGTCCATCTCGTCGCGCATGGTGGTGTGCACCCCGCGCGGCTTATTAAACGCGACGTACTCCAGCTCCTCGTTCACGTTGATGCGGGTGCCGTCGACGCGGATGATGTCCACGTTGGGGTTCACGCGCGTGCCCTGGACGGTGATGATCTTGCCGTTGACCTCCACGCGGCCTTGATCAATCATCACCTCTGCGTGGCGACGCGACGCCACACCAGCCTGCGCGAGCACCTTCTGTAGGCGGATGCCCTCGGTCTTTTGCTTCCGAGCCTTCGTGCCATTCGTGTCATCGTCGTCCCACCAGTTGTCTTCCAGCGGGTGGGGCTCGTTCTTGCGGGCGTTCTCACGCCGCTTGTCCAATCGGACGTGCTGCTTCTTCGCCGGCTTTGCGTACGAAGGGTAGAACGTTTCGTCCTTCCCCTTGTCCGGTGTGCCGTCTCGGCGAGCGGGAGGAGTCATGCTGAATCCTTTGCAAACGTATTGGGGTTGTGCGGGCCACCGAAAACGGTGCGCCCAAGTTCGTGGCAGAGTCTACCAGGACTTGGTGTTCTACCACGCATCCTCGATCGCGTCTACCTCTGGCAACAGCGGCGCCAGGTCCGGCAGGCGCGACAGCGAGTCGATTCCCAGCAGCTCCAGGAACAGTTCCGTGGTGACGTAGCGGTGCGCGCCAGTGGCGTCATCGGGGTCGACCTCCGCAATCAACCCGCGCAGCGTCAGCGTGCGCATCACCCCGTCCACGTTGACACCGCGCACGCCAGCGACCTGCACGCGGGTCACCGGCTGGCGGTACGCCACCACTGCGAGCGTCTCGAGTGCGGCGCGACTCAGCTTCGTTTGCGTACCGTCGAGGACGAACGCCTCGACCGCATCGGCGTTGTGCGGCCGCGTGTAGAGCCGCCACCCCTCCTGCGTTTCGCGCAGCTCGATCCCGCTGCCCCGCGCGTCAAGCTCGCCGGCCCACTCGCGCAGGACCGCGTCCACGTCTTCCCGCGTCGCGTCCAGCACCCCCGCCAGGTCCTCCGCCTCGACGGGATTGTCCACCACAAGCAGGATCGATTCCACGCGCGAGCGCAGCTGTGAGACCATCGGCATGTCCATGTCGCACATTGTAAGGGGCCGAGTGCTTATCGACGCCTCCCCGCCCCCACCCATCGCGCACTACCTAGCACTGCCTAGCTCCAGTTGCTTGCCGCGACCACCGCGGGGTCCACGTCGAGCCCGGTCCACGACACCTCCAGCGGCCCCAGCGCCTCCTCCTGCTTCGTCTCCACGGCGCGCGCCTTGTACAGCTCGAGCAGCGCGAGGAACCGGCCGACGATCTCCATGGACAGCGCGCAATCCTTGGTCAGCGACGCGAAAGAAAGCCACTGCGTCGCCCCGACCAGCTTCAGCGTTTCCAGAATCCGCCCGGCCTGCTCCGGCACGGAGACCTGCACGGCGTGCAGGTGGTCAACGCCGACCTCCTCGGGTGGCTTCGGCCTGAAGACGCTGGCGGCAAGCTCCGCAAAACTGGCCGGGGTATGTCCCAGGCGCACGGGCGGCAGCAGGTCCACGAACTGTGGCTCCATGGACACCGCGCGCGGGTACCGGCGCCTGGCATGCTTCTGCCACTGCGCAAACTGGTCGGCGACCTGCTGGTACGCGCGGTACTGCAGCAGGCGGGCGAAGAGGAGGTCGCGCGACTCCAGCAGTTCGAGGTCCTCGATCTCGTCGGCGTCGCCACGCGGCACCAGGCGCGCCGCTTTGAGGTCCAGGAGCGTGGCCGCGACGAGGATGAACTCCGTGATCTCGTCCAGGTCGGCGGTCTCTCCAAGCGCCCGCGTGTACGCGATGAACTCATCGGTCACCTCTGCAAGCGCCACCTCGGTGACGTCCAGCTTCTTCGAGCTAATCAGGTTGAGCAGCAGGTCGAAGGGGCCCTCAAAGTTGTTGAGCACGAGGCGGAACCCGGTGATCTCGGGCTGCTCGCCCGCCTGCCCACTCGCTTGCGCTCCGTCGCGCGCTTCTGCCCCGGTGTGCGGGTCGCTCACGCCGGCCTACGAGGTCCTGGTTTCGGTGCGCTCCAGCAGCTCCTTGGCCAGGTTGCGGTACTGCTCCGCTCCCTGCGAGCGCGGCGCCCACGTGATGATCGGCTCACCGGCGACCGAGGTCTCCGGGAACCGGACGGTCCGCGTAATCACGGTGTCAAAAACGCGGTCACCGAAGACCTCCACGACGCGATCCATCACCTCGCGGGCGTGCGTCGTGCGCCGGTCAAACATGGTGACCAGGATGCCCACGATGTCCAGGTCGAAGTTGATGCGGTCGCGCACCTTTTCCACCGTGTCCGTCAGCAGAGCCAGTCCGCGCAGCGAGAAGTACTCGCATTCCATCGGGATGATGACCCCCTGCGAGCAGGCCAGGGCGTTGACCGTGAGCAGACCAAGGGAGGGGCCGCAGTCAATGATGATGATGTCGTACTCGTTGCGCACCGGGCGCAGCGCCCGCGCGAGCGTGTGCTCGCGTCCCACCTCGTTGACCAGCTGGATTTCCGCGGCCGAGAGGTCGATGTTTGCCGGCACGAGATCAAGCCCGCTGACGTTGGAATGGCGAATGGCGCCGTGGATGCTCGTGGTGTTGTCAAAGAGCAGGTCGTAGACGGTGACCTGCTCCTCGTCGTGCGATACCCCGAGCCCCGCGGACAGGGCGCCCTGCGGGTCCAGGTCCACCAGCAGCACCTTGCGCCCCTGTTCCGCCAGGCACGCGCCCAGGTTGATGGTGGAGGTCGTCTTGCCCACGCCACCCTTCTGGTTGACCATGGACAGCACTGTTGCCGGGCCGTGCTTGTCCAGCGGAGCCGGGTCCGCAAACTCGCGGAACGGACGCCCCGTGAGGAAGGTCTTCTCCTCGGAAGCGTCGAACAGTGCGTCGTCTGCCATTGTCGGTCCTCTCCGTGCCTTTCCGTCGCCTGGCACCGTCTCTGCGCCAATCGAGCCCGTCACGCCGTAACGCTTGACGCGCCCATCTTACAACACTGTTGTTTCGCCGTTTAGGCCCGCGCGCGCCGCCGTACAAAGAAGACAATGATCAACGCAATCGCCGCCAGCAGCGCAACCCCGCCGATAATCAGCGGAACGATCGAGCCGCCACCGTTCGAGTCAGTGTTGGGGCCTTGATCGCTTGCCGACGCCTCCCCATACGGATTCTCCCCGTCCCCGCTCGCCTCTTCCGTGGGTGCATTGGTCGCAGTGATCACGGCGACGAACTCGGCCTTGCCGTCCCGCACCACTTCCATGATGAACGGGTTGTCCGGTGTCTCGCCTTCCGGGTACGTCAGGGTCAGCGTGCGCTTCGCCACGTCGACGTCGCGCTTGACCCCCTTGATCACCTGGCCGTTGACGTCCAGGTAGCGCAGCGTTGCGCCCTCGGTATCGGTCTTGGTGTACTTCATCAGGTCCGCAGCGCGCGACAACGGCACCTTCACCACGAGCGTGTTGCCGTCAATCTCGCCGTCGAACTCGAAGCGCTTGGCGCCCGAAGTGTCCACCTCCTCCGCCTTAGTGCGGTCCGGGTGGGACACGCTGCCGGCCGCGCCGCCGTTCCTGCTGTGCCCGCTACCGGCGCTGCCTGCTGAATCCTCTGAGTCCCCTGAGTCTCCTGAGTCTCCTGAGTCCTCCGTATCCCCAGCATCCCCAGCGCTTTCGCCGTCCCCATCCTCGCCGGACCTGCCAGACTCGCGCGCACCGCTGCCGCCTTCGCTGCCGGAAGCATCATCGTCGGCGCTGGCTGCGCCGCCTGCCGACGACGCGTCGTCGGCAATTGCCTCCTCGTCATCGCCCACGGCGACCAGATTGACGGTCGCGTTCATCCCTCCAGAGCTGGCGGGCACGCTCGCAGTGGCGCCAGGGTCATCGGGTGCGGTGACCGAGACCTGAGTGCCGTTGGAAGTGACGGTCCATCCGCCGCCGGAGTAATTCGCATCCACGGGCACGCCGAGGTCCACGGTGGTGGTCTCGCCGGCGCGGACAGTGACCTCGGACGGGATCATCGATTGCACCTCCGCAGGGTCGATGCCCTCGGGAAGCTGCGCTGACGCGAGCGGCGCACCAACGGCGCAGAGCGTGGCGACGCCACACGCGGCAAATGTACGGCGAGCTAGATTCACGGGTCGTGGACCTCCTTGAGTATCGTGCAAAACGCTCAATCTACACGGTTATGCTGGCAACCACTGCCACTGCATCCACAGGCAACGGTGAGATCCGCCCCCGACTCACGCACGCGGATGGGCCTGCCGCCACACCTCGCGCAAATTCTCCGCCGTGACGTGGGTGTAAATCTGCGTCGTGGTCACCGACGCGTGTCCCAGCAGCTCCTGCACCGTCCGCACATCCGCCCCTCCCTCGAGAAGGTGCGTGGCAAACGAGTGGCGCAGCGTGTGCGGGGAGATGTCTTTGTGCACGCCCGCCCGCTCGGCGGCCTGCTTGATCGCCGTCCACGCGCTTTGGCGCGACAGAGCTCCGCCGCGGGTGTTCAGGAACAGGGCGTGAGACTTTCCGGTGGCAAACGACGGGCGCACCCGCACAAGGTATGCCTGCAGCGCGTCCTGCGCGTGACTGCCCACCGGCACCAGCCGCTGCTTATTGCCCTTGCCGGTGACGGTGAGAACCCCTGCGCCGGGCTCGAGCTCGGACGCGTCGTCGACGTTGAGTGCAAGCACCTCGGAGACGCGGGCGCCCGTGGCGTAGAGCAGCTCCAGCAACGCGCGATCGCGCACGCCAACCGGGGTATCGCCCGCGCACGAGTCAAGCAGCGACTCGACCTCCGCGACAGAAAGCGTGTCCGGCAGCTGCTCGCCCTGCTGCGGCGGGGCCACCTCGGCGGCCACGTCGCGCGGCAGGACCCCCTCCGCCACGCCGAACTTGTGCAGCCCCCGAGCCACGACCAGGGCCCGCGCTACCGAGGAGGTGGCCAGCGGCTTCGTCCCGTCGACGCCGCGGCGGAGGTCGGCCACGTACGCCTCGACGTCCAGCGCGCTGACTGCCGCGAGATCGGTGATGCCGGCGCGCTCCAGCCAGGTGAGGTAGCGGTTGACGTCGCGTCGATAATTGCTCTCCGTGTGCGTGGACACGCCGCGCTCGACGATGAGGTGGGTCAACCAGCGCTCGGCGAGGGTGCGAGCCTGCACTAGATGCGCTTCATGTCCGGGGTGATCCCTGCGGCGACGCGGCGCTTTGCCAGCGAGGTCGGGCGCAGCTCGAACGGTGCGTCGGTGCTGCGCGGTGTCGCGCGACCGGCTTGCACCTCGCTTGCTGCGAGCACGCCCGCGATCGCGATGGAGTTGACGATCTCACTGCGAAGCACCGCCTCGCGCGCTTGTTCCAGCGGCATCCAGGTCAACGTCATATCCGCCTCTTCCTCCTCGGCGGGCGGGCGAGGGACCTCGCGGAGCTCGCGGGCGAGGAAGACCCGGACGGCCTCTTCGGCGAAGCCGGGCGAGGTCACCAGGTCCACAAGCACTGACCAGTTGGCGGCCTCGAGCCCGGCTTCCTCGACAAGCTCGCGCTTGGCGCCGGTCAGCTCGTCCTCACCGGCGACGTCGAGCAGCCCGGCGGGGAGCTCGAGCAGGCGGTGGCGCACAGCGTGCCGGTACTGCTTCACCACGGCCACCTCGTTGCGATCGTTCAGCGCAACGACGGCGACTGCGCCGAAGTGCTCGACGACCTCGCGCGACGCCTGCGCCCCGCCGGGCATCGTGACCGTGTCTCGGCGCATCGCCAAGATGGGCGATTCCTGCAGCAGTTCCGAGTCAACGACCGTGAACTCGTGCGCGTGCGGCGAAGTGTGTTCCATCTGTTCAGCCATAGGTGTAAGCCTAGGACGTTGCCGAGCCTGCCGCACCAAGCGTCGCGCGGATGCGGCCCGCCTCCGTCTCCACGGCCTGCACAAAGGTCGCGTGCTGGAGCTCCGGTGCGTGCCACGCGTCAATTTCGCGCACGCCTAACACGGTCGGCTCAGTCTTGCCCAGTGCGTCGGCGAAGTCTGCAAGCAGCTGTTGGCCGAATTCGTCCGGGGCGCCCTTGCCTGCGCCCACGCCGCCTTCCTCGTCGGTGTCGTCTCCGGCGGCCCCGGTCACGATCACGATCGCGTCAGCGGGCACAAGGTCGCCGCTGTAGTGCACAAACCCCGCTTGCTTGAGCGCATCGAGGACGAACTGCCGGTCGCCCGCGGGCGCGAGCGGCTCCCCCGTCTCCGCATCAACCAACAGTGCCGCGGACAGCGATTCACCGGCGTGGACGCCTGGCCGTCGATCTTCCACCGACAGCTGTGCCCCGGCGGGCAGGGTGTTTGCGATCAGTGACGACAGCGCGTCCGCCGAGTCCTGATCCGTGAACTTTGATGCCAACTCAAGCTCGCCGGAATCCTTGGCGCCCGCCTTTCCCAGCAGCCAGCGCACCGCCTTCACGTCCTCATCGGAGGCGCCCTCGGTGCGGATCACCGTCACGTGCTTATCTTTCAGCGCGTCTTTCACAATTGCCGCCGACTGCTCACCGAGCAGCGTATCCGAGTTGTCGGCGTACGCCTCCGCGCGCTGCGCCTCCTTCGAGGTCGCGGAGTTGTCCTGGCCAAGCGGCTGGCCGTCGTTATGCATCGCGGGCGCGATGAGCAGCGCGCCGGCGGCCACGCCGAGCGCAATGCCCCACCCCAGGCCGGTCACCACAAGCCCGCTTGTGCGTCCTCCATCAGACATGTTCAGGCTCCTTTACTTGGTCAGGCGGTCGATCAGGTCCTGGAAGGACAGCGCAATGCTGTTCCAGGTATTGACCAGGTTGTCAGAGAAGTCCCCCGGCCCATACAGGCCGACGACGAGGACGATGGTCGCGATCGCCACCAGGATCCCCAGGATCGCCCACGCCCACGCGACCCCGCCACTCGACGGCACCGCGTACAGCTGCTCCACCACCGTGGAATCAACCAGCTTGCGTCCCGCCTTCATGCGGGTGAGCAGCGCCTCGGGCGGCGTCGACTCGGGCGCAGCGAAAATCTGGTCAAGCTCCACGACCTGACCTACGGTCACGATCATCTCCGCGTCGTGGAACACCGCCAACAGGATCGCCAGGTCCGTCGGGGATTCCGTCGCCGCCGGAAAGGTCATCGCCCCCACTCCCAGATCCTGGATGCGCTCCAGCCCCGGAGCAAAACCGTCCGGCTCGGCGGGGAGGATGACGCGCGCGCCGCTGCGCAAGCTTTCCGACGCCACGTCAGTCGGATCTCCGACAATGTAGTCAGGTTCGAAACCGAGCTCCACGAGGACGTCCGACGCCTGACCAACGCCCACGATCACCGGGGTGAACTCGGACATGAAGTTCTTGATCCCCTTCAGCCGATCGCGGAGGTCCGGGCAGGGCGACACCACCACGACCTTTCGCTCCGCCATGGACTCGCCAAGGTCCGGGGCGCCGAGGCCGTCGATGAGCAACGGGGCTTCCGCGTGCACGAACTCGATGGTGTTGCCAAAGTAGGCCTCCATCTGCTCGACCAGGTTGCGCTGCGCCTCGGCGAACGTGGCGTCGAGGTCGCCGCGCGTCACAGGCACTGCGGTCCCCGCGGGCTTCTTGCCCACGGTGATGCTGCCGTCCTCGCCGAGGCGGACCTTCTTGCCGTCGCGCAGGGCGCCGTCGCCTCCGGTTGCTTCGAGGAGGGTGACGTTGGCGTCGAGAAGCAAATGCGGGCCGTAGTTGGGCATGGCGCCGGTGGAAAAGCGGGACAGGTTGATCACGGCGCTCGGCCGGTGCGCGAGCAGCGCCTCAGCCTGGCGGCGAGTCATGTCCGCCGAATCAACCAGCGCGATGTCGCCCTCGCTCATGCGGGACGGCCCCTTGCCTTTCGGCCTGCAGTCACGCAACGTGCCCGTCAGCGCGGGCTGCGCGGATTCGGAGTTCCGGGAAGCAACAGTCATGCGTCATATTGTGCACGCGTGACCTGCCCGAACCTGGTAGGCGCGCGGGAGCGCTACTGGCGCAATTCCTCCACTTCGCGCTGCGCCCTTGCGAACAGCTCCTTCGCGTGGGCTTTGCCGGTATCGGAGTCGTCCAGGCCGGCCATCATGCGGGCCAGCTCGTCGATCCGCTCGGCGGAGCTCAGGCTCAGCACGCCCGAGGTGACGGCCTCGTCGCTGACATCCTTTGCCACGTGCAGGTGGGTATCCGCGTAGGCCGCGACCTGCGGGAGGTGGGTGACCACGATGACCTGGTTGCGCGCGGCGAGCCGGGCAAGGCGGCGGCCGATTTCCACCGCTGCGCGCCCGCCGACGCCGGCGTCGACCTCGTCGAACACCATCGTCGCTCCCCCGCTGGTGCCGGACAGCACTACCTCGAGGGCGAGCATGACGCGCGAGAGCTCACCGCCGGACGCGCTCGTCGCCAGCGGCTTCGGCTCGAGCGCGCTGTTCGGAGCAAGCCGAATCTCCGCCGCATCGGCGCCGCGCGGGCCGAAGTCGGTGCTGTCAATGGATACGGTCAGCTGCGCCTTCGGCATCGCCAGGCCGTGGAGTTCTTCGGTCACGGCCTTGCCCAGCGCCGCGGCGGCCTTGGCCCGCGCCTTCGACAACGCGGTGGCGCGGGTGCGCATCTGGGCTTCCGCCACCGCGACCTGCTTCTTCAGCTGCTCGATGGCCTCGTCGGAGGTGTCGATGCGTTCGAGCCGCTTCGCAGCCTTGGCGCGCCAGGCCAGGACGCCAGCAATGTCGGGGGCGTATTTCCTGGTCAACCCCTTGAGCTGCTGCTGGCGCTGGAGGAGCCGCTCAAGCTCGTCCGGGTCACTCGGGAGCTCCGCGACGTAGCTGCCAAGTTCCGCGGAGACGTCGCCAAGCATGCTCGCCACCTCGTGCAACCTGGCGCCGAGCTCCTGCAGCGTCTTGTCACTCGCGCCGTCCAGCGCGGTCGCCGCGCGGCCGACCAGTGTGGAGGCAGCGTCCTCGTCGTCGCCGTACCCGCCAGCCGCCTCGGCGCCGTCGATGGCCACGAGCGCGGTGTGCGACGCCTCGCGCAGCGCGTCGACGTCCTGGAGGCGGTTAATGGTGTCAACGAGGTCCGTATCCTCGCCGTCTTGCGGGGCGACCTCGTCGATTTCCGAGATGGCGAACTGCAGCCGGTCCAGCTCCTGGGCGAGCTCCTGTCGCCGCTCTGTGCGCTCGCGGAGTTCGCTCGCCGCCTTGCGCCACGCCGTGTACGCGGTGCGGTAGGTCTCCAGCTTACCGGCGATTTTCGGGTCGAACCGGTCCACCGCCGCGAGCTGCTGATCTGGCGACATGAGGCGCAGCTGGTCGTTTTGCCCGTGGATGGTGAGCAGCTCATTGGAAAGCTCGCCCAGCGTTGCCGCCGGCACCGTCCGCCCGCCGAGGTGCGCCTTCGACCGCCCGGTCGCCTTGACTGAGCGGGAGACGACGTACTCGTCGTTCTCGTCGGCGGCCGCGCCGGCCCCCTCCGCGATCTCAGCGATGCGCACGCGGACGTCCTCCGGAAGCCCGTCGGTGCTGAACGCGCCCTCGACCACGGCCTCCTTGGCGCCGGTGCGCACGCGGGACGCGTCCGCGCGGCCTCCGGTGAGGAGCCGCAGGCCGGTGACCACCATGGTCTTACCGGCGCCGGTCTCACCGGTGAGCACCGTGAGCCCCGGAGCCAGTTCCGCAGAGGCGTGCGAGATCACGCCCAGGTTGCTAATGGCAATCTCTGCCAGCATGGCTTCTCCCTTTCCTCACATCCGTCCCGTGCAGCCGCGGCTACGAGTAGCGCGGGCCGCGCCAGCCAGACACCGGCAGCTGGAACTTGTTGACCAGCCGGTCGGTGAACGGGCGGTCGTCGATACGCACCCACCGTACCGGGCGCGCGCCGCGGATCACTTCCACGCGTGAGCCCGGGGGCATTGCAATCGAGCGGAAGCCGTCCATGACCGCTACGGCGTCGCTCGTCGTCGGTTCGGATTCGACGGCAACCGTGGACCGTGGCGAGACCACCAGTGGCTTAGCAAACAGCGCGTGCGCGTTGTTCGGCACGACGAGGATGGCGTCCAGCGCGGGCCACATGACGGGACCGCCCGCGGAGAAGGCGTACGCGGTCGAGCCGGTCGGGGTGGAGATGAGCACACCGTCGCAGCCAAACGAGGACACGGGGCGGAAGTCGATCTCCAACGTGGCGTCGAGCACCTGCGTGCGGTTCGCGTTTTCGATGCTGCACTCGTTGAGCGCCCAGCTGCGCCCCAGCTCGTTGTCGTCTGCGTCGCGCACCATGACGTCGATAGTCATGCGCTCTTCGACGCGGTAGGTCTTGTCAATGACGTGCTGGATCACCGCCTCGAGGCTCTCCGACTCGCCCTCCGCGAGGAATCCGACGTGGCCCAGGTTGATGCCCAGCACTGGGATGTCCTGCGCGTGCGCGAAGCTCGCGGCGCGGAGGAAGGTGCCGTCGCCGCCGAGGACGAGGACAAGCTCACAGCCTTTCGCGGCGTCTGGCCCGGGCTGGACGTGGTCCAAGTCGCGCAGCACCGCGTCCTCATCGACGGGGCTGTCCTCCCGCAACGTGAGCAGCCGAACCCCGATGCCGGCGGCGGTGAGCAGGCGCGCCGCGACCGAAGCGGAAGAGATGTTTTCGGGCCGGTAGTAGTGCGGGACGAGCAGGATTGTCCGGTGCGCGGTCTCAGTCACGTGTGTGTCGGTCCTTCCTCAACTGCTGTGTCCACCATGGCCCGCAGCGCCGCAGCATCCAGTGCTCCGGCGCCGCCGTCTTTGACCAGCCATAGGAAGTATTCTACGTTGCCGCTCGGGCCGGGAAGACCAGAAGCGGTGACGCCTTTCACGCTGAGCCCCAGCGACTGCGCGTACGCGGCCACGTCCGCGGTCACCTCGGCGCGCAGCTCGTTCGAGCGCACGACACCGCCATGGCCGAGCCGGTCCTTGCCCACCTCGAACTGCGGTTTCACCATGGGAAGCAGGTCGGCCCCCGGCGCCAGGCAGGCCGCGATCGCGGGCAGCACCAGCTTGAGGGAGATGAAGGAAAGATCGCCCACCATGAGCTCGGCGGGTTGCCCGATCTGCTCGAGCGTCAGGTTGCGGATGTTCGTCCGGTCCAGCACCCGCACGCGCGGATCATTCTGCAGCCGCCAGATCAACTGCCCGTACCCCACGTCCACGGCGATGACTTCCCGCGCCCCGCGCTTGAGCAGCACGTCGGTGAAGCCGCCGGTCGATGCGCCCGCGTCGAGCGCCACTTTGCCCGCCACGTCGAGCCCCTGCGGCCCGAACGCCTCCAGCGCGGACAGGAGCTTGTGCGCGCCTCGCGACGCCCACTCGTCCTCCTCCGCCACATCCACCTTGATGGAAGCGTCGGGTTCCACCACGGTGGCGGGCTTCGTCGCGGGGAAGCCGCCGACGATGACTTTGCCTTCCTTGATCCACGTCTGCGCCTGCTCGCGCGAGCGCGCGATTTTGCGGCGGACGAGTTCGGCGTCGAGTCGCCTCCGTCCAGGTGCCACGTCTGAGTCTCCTTCTACTGGTTGCGTAGGGCGTCGCTTAAGACGTCGTGGGCGCGGGTGAGCTGCGACGCTTCGTCGACAAGCGATTGCACGGGCTCGGCGAGAATCTCCTGCACGCGCTGCGTGACTTCGGCGGGGCTGTGCTGCGTCGTGCGCGGGTCGTGTGGCTTCGGCGCGGGCACGCTACCACCACTTCGCCAGCGCGGCCTCGGCCTCCGTGGACGCCGCCCGCACATTCCTCGGCCCGGTGGGCTGCGCCCAGGCGACCTCGAGGGCGGTACGCAGCGCCTGAACGCTTGTCGACGCCTCCTCGCCCCCATCCACGACCAGCTCGTCGCCCTCCATCCGCGCCTGGAAGCCGCCCTGCGCACCGGGCCGCAGCGTAGCAGGCTCCGCCGCCAGCGCGCGCATATCTTCGCCGATGTACGTTGGGCGCTGCTGCGGCGGGGCCTGGAGCAGCGCGAGCGGCCCGGAGACGCCGGTGAGCACGTGGAGCGTGGGCATCCCCGCCGCGACGCCGCCAGCCAGGTCGGTGTCCAGGCGGTCGCCGATGCCCAGCGGCGACTTCGCCCCGAAGCGCTCGGCCGCCTGGTGGAACATCGCGGGCTCGGGCTTGCCCGCCGACCGTGGCGTCACGCCGGTGGCTGAGGTGACCGCAGCGATCATCGATCCGTTGCCTACCATCAGGCCCCGCTCCATCGGCAGCGTGGTGTCCATGTTGGACGCGAGGTACACGGCGCCGGCGCGGATGGCCAGCGCGGCTTCGGACAGTTCCGCCCACCCGGTGTCCGGGTTGTGCCCGTGGAGCACAGCCTTCGGTGCGTCGTCCGCGGAATCCGTGACCTGGTACCCCGCGTCACGGACGAGATCCTTGAACGGCTGCGCGCCGAGCACGAGCACCGGATCCCCCGGTTCGAGCACGTCCTCCGCCAGCCCGAGCGCGGCCTGGGCCGAGGTGAGCACGTCGGCCTCGGCGGCGTTGAGCCCAATGTCTTGCAGCATCGCTGCGACCCTGCTCGCCGCTCGGGAGGCGTTGTTCGTGATGTAGATTGCCTTGCACCCGGAGGCGTTGATCGCCTCGACAGCGTGCGGGATCGCCCGGCCGCCCTCCCAGACCGTGCCGTCCAGATCCAGCAGAAGCGCGTCGTGCTGCGCTTGTAGCGTCGTGTTTCCGTCCATGTGTCGTCGCGCTCGTTCTAGCTCAGCTCGCGGACACGCTCGTCCGCATCCGTGATGCCGTCTTCGTCTGCCTTGGACACAGCGGCGAACCACTCCTTGGCCTCGTTCTCTCGCTGCACGGAGAGCAGCGCATCTGCGTACGCGTAGGCCAAACGCAGCTCGGAGAAGGTTTCAGGATGCAGCGTCGGGTCAAGGCGAGACAGCGTTGCCAGCGCGGAGTCGTGCTGCCCAAGATCGTGGCGCGCACCTGCGAGCACGATGGCCAGCTCGACGCGGTCTTCCGGCTCCAGCTGCCGAGCCTCCGGCGTCCGTCCCAGCTCGAGTGCCTTTTCGGGGCGGCCAAGACCGCGCTCCGCGTCTGCCATGACGGCCAACAGGCCGGGGCCGCCGCTCATGCGGCGTGCCGCCCGCAGCTCGGACAGCGCTTCTTTCCATTCGCCGGCGTGGTAGGCCACGATTCCGTTGGTCTCGCGCACCACGCCCACTCGGCCTGCGCGGTTCTTCGCGGCACGCGCGTGGCGCAACGCGAGCTTGGGGTCGTCCTCCAGCATCTCGATCGCCATCACCATGTGCTGCGCTACGCGGTTAGCGTTGTCCTTGGACAGCACGCGCAGGTCCTGCAGCACGGAACGATCAAGCTCATTGATGTCGATGCCATCCGGCAGATCCGGCTCGGAAATCTTCTGCGCCATCCGGTCCTCGCGGAACCCCTGCCGTGACGGGTTCGACCGATCATGCCGGACCTTTTTCTCAAACCTGTCGCCGCGGCCACCGCGACGCTTGTCATCGCGGCCACGCTTCGGCTTGCCACCACGGCCATTCTGGCCACCACGCTTATACGACCGGTTATCGTTTTCCGACATCAATGCCCTTTCTTTCGCGTTCAACTCATTATAGGGTCTGTTGCTCTCGGACACCGCCAGGGGCGAAGTGCTTATCGACGCCACCGCCGCACCAAAGGCCGCGAACCCTCACGAGCTCGCGGCCGTCTACTGGGCGCCTACTCCAGGCGAAGCGAACCTCACTACGGCAGCATCGCCGCAATCTCAGCGGGCAGCATCGGCTTCAGCGAAGGAAGCGCGGCTGCAACGCCGCCCAGCACCAACAGGATCACGCCGGCCGAGACGACTCCGATCCCCGCCCCGTTGAGCTTGCCGTCCTCATCGCTCAGCGCGTTCTTTCCCTCGGCATCTCCGGGCTTACCGCCGTCCTGAGAGCTGGAACCGCCGTCGGTGCCCGGAGTTCCCGGCTTTGGCTTCGGCTTGGGCTTCGGCTTGGGTTTCGGCTTTTGTGGCGCATTGGAGCCACCACTGCCCGCGCACTTTTGAAAAGCTGGAAGGAAAGTCTTCTCGTAGGCCTCAACCCCAACCTTGAACAACTTCTCGCGCTCTGCCGCGGCGGCGGGATCGGTCTTCTTCAGCTCCGCAATAGCTTTTCGCTCCTGCGCTTGTGCTGCCTTTGTCTCCTTGATGGCCTTCTTCGCCTCCTGCGGCGTTGTCGTGTTTGAGCTTGGCATCATGTACCGCTCTTGCTCCTGAGCAGTGAAGGTGAAGTGGCAGGTGCCACCGCTCACCTTGACGGATACCGCATTGGCCGAAGGCGCGACAATTCCGGCGGTGATCATGCAGCCAGCAACAACGCTGGCCGCGAAACGCTTATTCAACATAGCTTAAAACTCCAATTGGTAGAGGATGTGTGCTGGCTTCCGACAATCGCATTGTTAACTGACTGTCAATTGTCAATCTACAAAAGGTGCAAGGCGTGTGCGAGACAAATCACGTCTGAATCGATTCAGTGCGTTGCCACACTGCCAATATTGTGGGAGCGCACCAGTGGACGTAGCGTGCAATCCGTGCTCGTGAAAATCGGCTGGTTTCCCACTCCGCGGATATCGCAGTCCTCCTTTTCGCGCGGGTGCGACGGCGCCGCGTCGGGGCTCTGAGCTTCTCGTGCGGGTTCGGCGGCGAGTTGTCTGTCTGATACGGCGTGGTTCCGTGTGTTTGACGAGAAGACCATGTGTTTGATGGCAGCTGTGTGTTGGACGAGAAGGGGGTGACGAATTCACGGACGTCGTCTCGCATCTTCGTCACGGAGATCTCGTCAGATAGCCGCCCTACTGACTGCACGCGGGGTTGGGCGGTGCGCCAGCACGCGTGAACCGGGTGGCAACAGCAACGCCAGGCGATCATGCGGTGAGGATAACCGTATAGCCTTTGCCCGGGTGTTCACCCGGGTTGCGCTCTGCGGCCGCAGAGTAGAACCCGGGAATCCTCGGGTACACGATGGGCTCATTCTCTTCGGGCGCAGAGTAGGCACGCGGGCTTCCCAACTCGTGAACGTCTGGCGGCTGTTGAGCGCGTGCATTTTGTAACACCGTGGTGAGTATCGGGTAACGCGATGGTGAGTCTCGAGTAAAACTGAATCTTCGATACTTCGGGAGAAACATTTTGGTGACCGCGTGACTTCAGGGCACGGCGGCATTGCCGAAGGAACCCGATTGTGACTGGCCACAGGACGATGATCCTCCTTGTGATCAATGGCTGGGTCTAGGCCGTTTCCCAGAACAGGGACAACACCAGCGATGGGTGCATTGGTGGAACGCCAAGCGGCTTCACGAAACATTGGACTACGACACCCCACAAGAAGTAGAAGCCGAGTACTATCTCACCCAGACCATCAACACAGGGCCGTAAAAGAAGCGGAACTAAACCCAGGACGCTTCAGTAGTAGATTGCCAACCGCCATAATAAAACTATGGATACAGCGCAAAAGATTAAAACCGGTGCCCTAGCCGTGCTATCAGTTTTCGCGATAGCACTAATCGTTTTATGGGCAACCCACTCGATAGGGCTTGGACTATTGGCCACATCTCTAGTACTCCTAGTTTTTCTTTCCGTGGGGATAAGGATATGGGCGGAGAACTCTCGTCCATCAGAAGCAACTGACTCCATGCCCCGCTCAGAGCACCTCTGAAGTCTTATGTTCGGACACCTGAAGAGCAGGGGTTCACTCCAGAGTTACCCGCCTGACCCGATCACCGCCTGAGCAGGTTCAGCATGTTGCTCATCAAACAAGCACACCTAACCTCATACAACACAGACGGGCTAGTTTTCCCTCAGCAACCCTCGACGCGCCCGGGCGTGCACCACCGGCCCCCGCACTGCACCCCACCCCGCGCGGGAATAGAAAAAGCGCCCCGCCGGGTAGGGACCAACAACAGGTCCCACCCGACGGGGCGCACAAACAGTATTCAATTATCTCTCATGTTCAGGGTCGGCGGTAACCTACTCTCCCACACCCTCCCGAGTGCAGTACCATCAGCGCGGGCGGGCTTAGCTTCCGGGTTCGGAATGGGACCGGGCGTTTCCCCGCCGCCATCAACCACCGACACACCCAA